>JBJHCR010000318.1:0-7222 GCA_050486105.1 Vulcanimicrobiota bacterium | reverse complement strand
CATGGCAAGGCGGTTCGAGCGACTAGTATCGAGAATACTTAAGCGAGAACCAACGCTGCCAGCACCCAGAGGGTCCCCGATGCATCGGCGGCCCAAACCGGGAAGTTATTTCGGACCAGATCCTTAGTGCTACTCATACCAGGTGTCCAGCAGTACGGAGTGCGCTTTGGAACCGGTGGCCGGTGGAGGTGAGACCTGCTGTGGTTTCACCAGGCCGATTTGTGCTCTGAAGTCTCCAGGCTTAGGGTTGGATTTGAAGACGTTGGCTCCCACCAAATGGCCGGCGAGACTCTCTTGGCTGGAGTCTGCGAAAACCATCATCATGTCGCTAGCCATCGGAGACTTCTTCTTAGTCGAGGTGCTTCCAGCCCTCGAGGCACTCTCTGAGCCTTCGCTTGCATCCTTTTTCCATTGCTGTACTTCGTCTTGGAGTTCCTTTAAGGATTTGGCCGTGGGCATCTCGTCCAGCAGTTTCCTGAGGTTGTCGGCTCCAACGTTGGCGTTCACCGCCTTGAGGGTGGCGTCGCCTCGAGAGTACCCCTCTTCATACAGGGCGTCACGCATTTCGGCGACAGCCGGCTTGGCTTCAACCAGCGAACCGATGAGATTCGCCGACTGTCGTTCGTAATTGAAGAGCATCCTGATGATTTGGCGAATGGCTCGATCTCGGTCCTCTTCGATGATCCAGTCCCGTCCGACCTCAGGCCTATCTTGGTGAAAGTAGGCCGACAGGTCTCGGCTGTTCAGTTCGTAAGAGTTGGTCCAGAGTTCATCAAACTGGGACTTGGCGTTTTCCCGCTCACGAAGGGCTCGCTCATCATTTTCATCGAAGTGGATGTAAGCCGAGGTCTCCCAGTTGTCTCTCATTCCCTTATTGGAAAAGTTGGTGCTGCCGGTGAGTTCCCCCTTGTCGGTGATCAACTGTTTGGCGTGAATCTTGCGGTCGTGACTTCCGGTGCGCTCGAGTTTGGACCACCTTGGGGCGATACCGTTGTCTTCGAGGTGCTTAATGCCGAAGCTGTTGGGAGTGCCCCCGTAAGGATAGATCCCGGAATCGGCGATCACGCGAACATCGAGTTCTTGACCTTTGGCCAACATCTCGTCCCGACGAGCCACAATGGCCGAAGCGATGGCTTTCGTGACCACAAAGCCTGGTAGGTAAATGAACTCTTCTGCTTGAGCGATGGCCTGGATGGCCGCAGCTTCTCGTTCCACGGGGAGGTCTGCGATATCAACTCGAGTTTCTCCCACTCGACGGCCCGAGGCTAAACTGATGTCCTCGAGTCTGGCGACGTTCTCTTCAGACTGGGTCAAGCTTATGGTCTTGTCGATGAGTCCTTTGAGAAGCTCTTTACCTTTTTTCGAGAGCTGAACTTGGTCTCGACCCTCCACCACCTTGGTCATGACCGCTTCATATTCGGATTTAGGCACCTCGACCAATTGACTCAAGGTCGCACCGGCCTTTTTCGCTAGGGCCTCCATATCGCTCAAGCTCTTGGCCTTGGGAGCTTCTGTTCCAGCAGGCGTGGGTCCGCTCAGAGCGTCGAACATGGTTTCAAAACCGCGTCGCCCCAGTCTCAGGTTGGTCTCCCTGAAGCGCTCGACGTGCTGTTCGCCCCAGATGTCTTCGAGACTCGCGCCTTTGGAGTTCTGCAGGTCCCGAGCAAGATTCTCGCTGACTTGGCGCGCTGCCGGGCCTCTGAGAGTGTATCCGGCGTCGATGTTGTCTCCGGAGCCGACGTTGGCGTTCATGCCGCTGACCAGCACTCGGTCTCCAACCCGGAGGACTTTGCGATGCATCAAGTTCGATGGGCTGTTGAGTTCCTTTTTGGCTGGGAAGAGGGAGACGGCGATGTCCGCATTCTTCAGCGAGGCCAGTTGGATCACGGTTCTCAGTTTGTCTGGTGTAGAATCCAAAGAGAAGAAGGAGTCACCTTCGGAGTCTCGTGAAGGAAAGCTCAATCGACCCGGATCAAGGTTGATGCGCACCTTGTTTCCGGCCTTGGCGGCATCAGCAATCTTACCAATTATGCGAGGAGAAGTCAGTTCGTAGTACTGGATACCGAGCTCGGTGGGCCGTCCATCTTTGCCTCGGGCGATGGCGTCGTCGAGCATGCTGTTCATGGTCTTCCAGAGCTCAGCCCGATGGACCTGACCCACCGAATTGCCCTCGGTGATCATGCGAGAGTCGCCTCGGGATACGCTCTCCAACTTCTCCAGGAGTTCTGCCGTTCTTCGATCGGCCCCCGCATCCCAGGTTGGACCGTTGGAGTAAGCGGCATAAGCGGCCGCCACACCGGCTGGGCCCATCAAGGAGCCGCTCAAAGCCTGAATGGCACTTCGAGCGGTGGCCTCTCTCAATTCTGTTTGAAGGACTTCATTGGGGAAAAGGAGAGCGCCTTCTCGACCCATGTTTTCTTCGATATCGCGAGTGTCAGCTTCGGAGCCGGTGGCTTTGAAGGCCTTCCACCATTGGCTCTTTAGTTCGCCAAATTTCTTGCCCACTTGTCCCGCGTACGTTTGTAACTTTTGATAATCTTCCGGAGCGATCTCTTGAGTTTCGGCCCAGGTATCGAGAACTTTGGTCGCTTCTTCTCGGCCTTTGTCGACGCTGGACTTTTCCACCCCCTTTTTTAGGGAAGACAAGAATTCGCTGTTGACCCGGTCAGGGCGCAGCGCGATTTCTCCTATCTTGAATGGCGGGGTGGTCATACGTTGAGATCTCTTCTACCTTTACCATACTCCATCGACTTTGAGGAATGATGGACAGGGTGTTACCAAAAGGTAATTTCCTACCATGTCCATCAGGCGTCCTAGGTATTTTGGAAGGCGAGGGGGCCATCCTCCTGAATTTTTTTCCAAGCTTCCCTGAGTTTTCTTTCGGCATCATAGGACAGCGAGGTGGTGATGATATGAGCTTCGTAGTCGCAGAGTTCTTTGAGGACTTTGTCGGGCGTAGCCTGGCGGACAAGGATGAACAGAGCCGATGTTCCAGGTTCGAGCTTGCCGGCCAGTTCCCGCATGAAATCGTCGTTGATGCCGATATCGGTGAGGGCTCCCACTGCCGCCCCGGAAGCTGCACCCACCAGGGCACCAAAAAGTGGGGTCAGAAAAAGTGTGCCGATAAGCAAGCCCCAGAAAGACCCGCTTACTGCGCCTGCCGTCACCAGGTCGTTGGTTTGGTGAAGTTTCACTTTCCCTTGAGAGTTCTTGACCGCCACGGCTGCATCTTCTAGGTCTATGAGGTGCCTCTTCTGCAGTTTTCTCAGGTCCAGAAGAACCTGTTGGGCGGTAAACTCATCTTTGAATCCTATGGCGATCAGTTTGCTCATGGTCTTGTCAAGGTGTTCCATCGGTCTAAGGGCTCCATAGTCAAGACTTCGCGCGTTAGTGCTTTACTCCCGCTGGTATTTTGACCGAACGAACCAAGTCTCGAGGAGTCCCGAAACTTTGATCCGGTCCAGCGCTGATGATGTTTAAATGGGAGCCTTGAGTCTCCAGGAGTATGGGCTGGCCCCAGGGGTCATGTCCGGGTTGGTACGGTGATGGCATCTGAAAAGAGGACTCCAAGAAGCGCTCCCAGTCGTCGGGGACCCTACTAGAGGCAAGCATGTCCTCTTCCAGGCGACGGGCGATACTTGAGAAATAGAGTTGAGTTTGCAGCACCTTCCAAGCGTCGGTCGTTCGAGCTTTCCAATCCTGCCTCTGGCCGCTGAGATGCCAGAACCCTCCTACGAGAACAGCGACCCCAGCCGAAAGGATGAGAATGACCGGGAGTTTCACCGACAAGAAAAGCCAAAGAGAGCTGAATCGGAGCCAGGTCTTCTTTTTTCTGCCAGGCATGGGCACGTTGACGAAGTCTTGGCGCAGATCGCCGTGGGGCCGTTCACTGATGGCCCGACTCTTATCAGCATCCCGTTGCTCTGAAAGACTTTGGATTCTTTCGAGAGGATGGTGTTTGTGCTCTCTGTATCCCAGGGCAAGGAGGAGCAGGCCGCAGAATAAGGCTATGAGTCGATCGGTGTTCGAGCTTTCAAAGCCCGAGGTGAGGAATCCGAGGGCAGCGCCAAATCCCCAAAGGGTCATCAGAATCGAGACTTCAAGGCCCGTGGGAGCGCTTTCTACTCGCTGAAGCACCCAAGTACTCACGAAGACCAGGGCCAAGACGGCTGAAGTCAAGGTGAGCATCGCCTGGATTTGGGTCGCCAAAGGAGCAACTTGCAGCGCAAGACTGCTCAGATACAGGGCTCCGGCGAGAGGCAAGCCATGTTTGTGAACCGACCAACTCAACAGTTTGGAGAGGAGCAGACTCAGGGTTGCAACTTGGAGAAGCAGCCAGGGATTTTGGGCACCCAAGGACAGGAATTCGGGTCTCAGGATGGCCACCGGGCTTTCGGCAACGCCGAAGATCCCCACGCAAACAGCCAGCAGAGTGACCAAGGATAGGCCTTTGAACGCTGTCCTGGAGTACAGGGGTTGGCCGACGAAAGTTCGAGGAAGATCCGGGACCGGAGGAGCAGGCTGAGAGCTGCACAGGAGAACGAGCATGATGCAGCCGAGCTGCAACTGCAGAAAACTCACATTTCCACCCAGCGCGACCTCGATTTCCAGAGCCCAGAACATCGCGCCCAGGAGCCCCCCAAAGGTTCGAGCGAAAACCAAGACGGTCAAGGCGAAGGGCCAAGTGTTCTCAGACCTGCCGCTCAAAGCTCGTCGGTCGAGGTCGGTGTCCAGGGATAAGTAGAGGGCTACCAACCAGACCTGCATCAAGTCTGATTCGTTCCATCCGGTGAAGGTGACGGCCAGAGTTAGTCCGAGCAGCCCTGCCATGCCTTCGGAGTGCCTTTTCTCCCATGCCCGGGGGAGGCGGAGGTTGAGGGCGGCAATAAACGGCCGAAAAAGCAAGGCACCGAGCCACCAATAGGATTCTGAGACGGCAAGCCCTCCAACCAGTGAGGTGGCCAGAAGTCCCAAGGTGGCGAGTTTTAGAAACGAAATAGTAGTCACAATCTTATGGCGATGGTCTCTAAAAATAGAAAAAACCGGACGACTTTCACGGTCTATCCGGCTTCTCCTATCGGTAACGAGAGCTGAAGCTTAGCTAGCTGCTGATACGTTGGCTTTGGCTTTCTCTGCCAAGGCGGTGAAAGCCTGAGCATCGTCGATAGCCAGTTGGGCCAGTACCTTGCGGTCCAAGCCGATTCCAGCGTTCTTCAGACCGTTCATGAATCGGCTGTAGCTCATTCCGTTGAGTCGGGCAGCGGCATTGATTCGGGCGATCCATAGACGACGAATCTCCCGCTTCTTATTTCTCCGGTCGCGATAAGCGTATTGCTGGGCGTGCATGAACGCTTCTTGCGCGCATTTCACCCGGCGGCTTCGAGCCCCACGGTAGCCCTTCACAGCCTTCATCAGTTTTCGTCGTTTTTTGAGGGCGATGGTCCCTCGCTTTACTCTTGGCATAAACGTTGTCGTTCCTTTCTGGTGAGCCTCTGAGGTTCGCTTTTAAACAGGGCGAAGCTCTCAGGCTCCGGGTACCAGAGCTCGGATCATCCTTTCATCGGCTTTAGAGACCAGAGCGGTCTTGCGGAACTTGCGAGTCCTTTTTGGGGACTTTTTTTCCCGCAGATGATGACAGCCGGAAAACTCTCTCATTCTCTTTAGCTTGCCAGAACCGGTCACTCTGACACGTTTAGATACCGCTTTTTTTGTTCTAATTTTCGGCACAACAGGCTCCTTTCTATTTTTGTTCATTCGCCGTCGCAACCGAGAGCCTGAACTTTCGGTTCAACGTTACGACACATGCTGAGCCCTTCGACCGCACGAGCTGAGGCTGTACGGTGAGAAGAGGTCTTCTGCTTAGGGTGCCAAATCGAACCAGAGTATAGCAAAGGGCCGTTGTCTAGTCAAACCGATGGTGCGCTTGAAAAGCATATATTTTGTCCTCACCATCCTCGCGGGATGCTTTTTGTTTGTCGGGTTGGGGAGAGTTCAGGCCGAAACTCCGGAGATCTACGTTCGAAACCAGCCGCTCTCGTTGCAGCCGGGGTCGGGTGGTGCCTCCCGAGTGCTCTGGAGCAGTTTGCGACAGGCTCTGTCTTCTAACGAACTCGAGCGCATTGAAGAGTTCGATGAGTACCTCTTGGTGGAAGGACCCGAGGGAGACAAAGTTCGCTTCGCGCTGACCCCAGACCAGGGTTTGGCCGCATGGCGGGACCTCTTGCAGGTTCTGGGCTTTCGACTGCGGCACAATGTTCACACTGGAGTGCTAGATTTTTATACTGACGGGGTGGAGGCCGATCGGGTCAGTGTTTGGGCGCAGGATTCGCTGCTGCCTGACGACGGCTTGGTGAACCAAGACACGGCCCATCGTCGGCCGGGCTTCCAGGCCGCTAAGAAGACCTTTGAGCGCGTCCTCGAGCGCTTCCAGGTTGGCGGGACCCCAGAGCAACAGAGGCGGGTTCAGGTGCTAGGGAGGAGGGTCGCAGACCACAGCCCCCTCTCGGCACTGACCTGGACCTTCGTGGTGGTCGAGAACCCGACCCCGAACGCCTTCACGCCCGGTGAAGGATTCGTTTTTGTGACCACCGGATTGCTGGACATCGGACTAACCGATGACGAATTGGCCGGGGTGTTGGGACACGAAATCGCTCACGGGGTCCGACGTCACACCCGTTTATACGCCGAGAGATTCCAGGAGTTGCTGCAGATCCGGCGAGAGGCCGGACGTCTGAAGTATGAGCTCGATGTGGAGAATCTGAAGGATGAAGCCTTTAGACATCGTCATAAGGTTCAAACCATACGCTCCAGGATGAAGACTTTAGAGCCAAGAGCAGCTTTTTTGATCGATTACCTTCAGAATAATCAGGCGTATGGTCGAACTGAGGAGGAGGAGGCCGACGTGCTCGGTATGCAGTACGCCGCCGCGGCGGGCTTCGACCCTGACGGTGAGGCTCGAGCGCTGATGAAGCTGCAGCAACGGCGGTTGGAACTGTTTGGACAGACCATGGTTGAGGGGGCCCGGACCCACCCACCCTTAGAGAGAAGAATCGAAATCCTTAAGACTGTTCGAGAGCGTTGGAGGCGCCATCGCGCCAATCCCTAGGAGGCTGCTGAATTAATCTCCGCGTCGCGAGACTCGTTCATTATTGTCCATGTAAAATCGTGTGATTGTTGGAAATATTTCCGTATATTACTCAAAATCACCCGAAAGCCGTAGGCG
>JBJHCR010000317.1:0-7224 GCA_050486105.1 Vulcanimicrobiota bacterium | reverse complement strand
GTGGGTGATGTCCTTCGTCTCGGGCACCTTCGGTGAACGCTTCGCTTGCGGTCCGCAAGCGAAGCGTTACGTCCCCGTCTAAATCAGCAGACTCCTAGTTGTCTAGATTGATGGAACTTTTCTTGCACCATACGTTCATGGACTCCCAGCCATTGGGCATTCTGCAGTTGTTGACCAGGCGGCCGGAGTAGTCGTATCCCAGTTTGCTGAAGACACAGTTCATGCCGATCTCGTCGGCTCTGGCGATGGTGTAGAGATCGGTGATCTGGAATTCCTGGGCGATGTCCTTCTCCAAGGTGTGCAGGAGATAGGCCATCAGTCCGTGCCCTCGGTAAGTAGGCCGGGTGGCACAATCTGTCATCTCTGCGGACCCCCGGCGATGGTCAAGTTCAGCCGAGGCGGCGGCCGCAAGGTTTCCGTCTCCGTCGAGGACCAAACGAAAAGTGTTGGCGTGAGTGGCAATCTGTTGGGCGATGATCTCTTCTTCGATAGGGGAAGGATAATCTTCAAAGGTTTGCTGCAAGAGATCGGTGATCTCTGGTGCATCTTCAAGTCTGGCTAATCGGCTTTGGAACGTTGTTGGCAGAATGGGCTCTTCAATGTTGGTCTTGCCCTGGGCGATGGTGACCCCCAATCGGTGGTCCAATTCCCTCTCCGAGGTTCCCCGATCTCCATCGGCGTAGGCCGCCCACAAATGGGCGTCCACTCCATCGGGATAAAAGCCACGGATGATGGCCTCTCTACGAAACCCCAAGTCACGCCAACTTTGCTCTTCTCCTGGTAGAGCGTAGGCTGTAACCTTTGTGGCTGTAGGTTCCAACTGAGAACCCGGTACTTCGGGTAGGGCAGATATAAGGGCATCCGCCGTGACGTCGTAGAGTTTGATACGCTCATTGTAGGGATCCAAGACAGCCGGGACAGGCGAGTCGAGAGTTGGGACTCGAAAAGTGATGGGCTCTGCGGGGAGCGACGACTCCGAATCCTCAATGGCGAGAGCCTGAAGGGTGAGCAAGGTGGCTTCGGGTTCTATAGTGACAAGAGTTGACATAGCGTCTCCTAGGTTGCTTTGCATCAAAACATTTCTTGCACGAAGTTGTCAAGTTTCCTAAGCCTTTGTCCCGTGGAGGATATTTTTTTCAGATAACTGGTATAGTACATGAAGATGAGGCGCACTTCGCAAGGAAATATCATCCTCACGGCTTTGTTTGTCTCGGTCTTTCTGTTTTTTTTGTCGGTAGCTCTGGTTTGGATGAATCGACAAGACATAGCCCTCAATTTGTTCATGGAGCATAAGCTGAAAGCCCAGTCCGCAGCCCGCTCCGGAGCCATGGTGGTCTATTCGCAACTGCGAGAGACAGGCCAGGTAGCAGATGGACTTGAGGGCACTTTACCGAACGGGGCCAGTTGGAAAGTCCAGATGGTAGAAGTCCCTGCAAATCCCACCGGAGTCAAGAAGCTGTTGGTTCAATCGCGAGGGACTTCAGGAATTCAAAACTCCTTCTATACTCTTCATCTTGAGGCAACCGAAATGGGCACTCCCATCGGATCGGGTGGCCAGGGCCGAGTTCTCCTGTTTCCCGGATCAGGAGTAGCCGGAGGATCTGAATCCTCAGATCCTCAGCCCGAGCAGTCTCGAGCCGGATTTCGAGTCGTGTTGGGAGGTGGAGGCCTGATCACCGTGACCATGGGTGATGGCGAGACTCTCGGAGAGCAACTGTCCGGCAACGGGGGGGCGATCTTCAGCCGTAGAAATCTCCAGAGTAGCGGTTCTCCATTTTTTGTGGTGGACTGGCTCCCTGTCTTCAGTTTGGTTGGAGGCGATTTACGGGGGGTGGGGCCAACCTTGGTGGTGGCTCCAGAACTCCAGGACGAAACCGAGATCAGGCAATTGGCCCTGGTGGGAGAAGATTTCCAATGGCAGCCTGTCCCGTTGCCTCTGGAGATCGAAGATCCTCTGCCCGTGGTCACCGAGGACATGATCACCAGCCTGATAGAGTTGGCGACACCCGACCCTTCAAGGTGGAGCAGCATTACGCTCAAAGCCTTAGAAGAGTCAGGGCAGGCCTGGGGCTTTAGAGAGAGACAACCCCCGGCCCGCAGTGTCGAAGAGGTCACCGACTTGGCCGTGGTCGGCGGGTTTGACGCCTCTGAGCCAAGGGATTGGTCGGAAGGTCGGCCCACTCAGACCAAGCAGTATTTCACTACCAGGGGTGCTATCACCACCTCGGGAAACGACCTCTACAGCCACGGTTGGCATTACCTGTACCGGGCTCACGACGGAACGGTACCCGCTGAGCTTACACCCTTAGTGGGAGCAAAACTCACCCGGTGGCCCTGCATCTTGGCCTACAACAGCCAAAGTAGAGCCTGGACAAAAGCCTGGAGCGCCCTGGACAACTACGGTTCGGTGAGCAACCCTCAGGTGCCCAATCCTGAGGTTCTCGTTGCTGACTCAAGCGGTTCCAGATTCTATTCTGTCACCACCGAAGGCACTCCAAGGCTTCTCACTTTTTCCGGAGGGAACAAGGTCGAGGTGGGAGATGTGGTTCCGCCAGGAGAGCTCTTCTGCTACCAAAATCAGATATACCTGGCTAGCACCGATCCTGAGCGCCCCGGCTTGATTGGACTAGTAGGAGGTAGAGACCACAATTTTGCCAACCTTCTACCATTTCTCCCGGAAGTTCGAGGCGAGATGGTGGAGACCGAAATCGGGGAGGAGTCCATGATCCACGGCTTGGAGGGTCACGAGCCTGGAAAAGCATTGAGCGCCGAGAACACCAGCTGGAAAACGGCTAGACCCGCATACAGGTTTCGCTATGCTATTCGGGAGGGGTCCAGGCCTGCAGTCGATGACCGCGATGTTTGGGTGGAAATCACTATTCGAGTTGAGATGATTCCCCCCACCTATCCCCTCGTGGGGCAGCCTCCTTTTGACGTCGATTCCCCCTACTCCGCTCTGGCCCGTTTCAACGGGGAGTATTGGTCTATTCTGCCCCACGGTTTGAGGGCCACCCTGGCCGACCGAGAGTTGAGTTCCCCTCCGGGCAGCAGCAGATTGGTGGTCGGCCGCTTCTCTGGGCTACCACAGGAAACACCGAGGTACACTATCATTTCCGTGGACACTCACCCCTTTAAGTAACATGATGGTCAGAGCTAACCAAAAAATCAGAATTCGGCAATTTGGCCTGAAACTCTCGCCACCGAGATCTCTGCGGATTCAAACTACTTCGGCTTTCACCTTAGTGGAGCTGATGATCGCCATGCTTTTCGTTTCCATAGGATTTTTTGGCTATGTAGCCCTGCACGCTCGGATCCTGCATTCGGGGCAACGCTTGGAACAGCGCGAAGTAGTTCGTTCGGCTACGGGGTTCCTAGAGGCGGTGGAGATCGGTCGGGCGTTGAATGGCAACCAACTCTCAATCTCGGGCGAATCTTACCAAGTCAGCCATTATTCGCAAGCGGTCATGAGGGTGACCACATTGCCTCACCCCAACGTCGAGCTCTGGAGCGAAAACTTTCCTCCCGAATTCCATCAAGGACTCGACCAAACCTATGAGCTTTCCCCCTTCGTCATGGAGAAGCCCTACGAATACTCTTGGAAGACCCGATGATTAGACCGAGCACCAATTTGAGTCGAGTCAGAGGAGTCACCGTGGTCGAGGTCCTGGTTGCCGCCGGTATTTTGGGCCTCATGATGACTGCGGTTTTGTCTTTTTACATAGAGGCCATAGCAGTGACCGCAAAGCGCGACGAGCATTCTCAACGCTTGCGCCGTTTTCATCTGGGATTGGATAAGATTGAGCAATGGCTTCGAGAAGGTCAGGTGATCGATTTGACCAACCGCACCGTCACGTTCTTGATGCTCGAGGAGCAAAAAGAGCTTTACGGTTTCCCCAACTACAAAGAAGCTCCGGCTCAACTGGTTTCTTCCGAAGATGGAGTGATATTTCTCCACGACGGCAGGCGAGAAACCGTTCTTCCAACAAAAGCCGGAGAGAATGTGATTTTTCGTTGGATTCAGGAGAACCCGCCCGATCCTCCTGAGAAGCTGGTTTTGAATGTGGCCCTTTACTACAGCGGTGCCGAAGATGGCAGAAGCGATCTGCTGTTCCATAGGACCATCAATCCTCAGCGATACTGAGATCCAACAGGATTCCCGTCGCGAGGAGTCTAAGCCCACCTCATAATGCTGAAGAAGCTTCTGCAAGGTTTGAAGTCACTCAAAGGGGGCGACGCCGATCCGGATTGGGCCTACCAAGAGCGCAGGGATCTCATTCGCATGCGCTGCCATTATGAGGTGGAGTATCGCTTCGAGGGAAAGAAGTTTCCAGGTCAGATTGTGGATATGAGTCTGGGAGGCATGAAGTTGCGCTGCTTCCAGCCTCCTCCCAAAGATGCCATCGTGGAGGTGACGTACAGTGTGCCCGCCTTGGACATCAGAGAGCAAACCGTGCCATGCCGAGTGAGTTGGGTTCGTGGGCGCGAGCGAGACTTCGTCCACTTTGTGGGCTTGGCTTACGATGCCAGCGATGATGTCCTGAAGAATTCTTGGGTCAAGATGGTGCTTAAGCAACTCGGTTTCAATCCCAAGAAGATTTATCAACGCAGGAAGTTTATCAGGGCCGACTGCTTTATCCCCGCCAAGATCATCTATCAAAGGGTGAAGATCATGGAGGGCCGTCTATACAATCTTGGCGCTATGGGAGCTCTCGTAGAGACGCAGGCTCCGCTGGAAAAGGGGGAATTTGTCGAACTTCACATTGGTCCCCTCGAAGACATGCCGCGCTTGGACCTCTCTGGCACTGTGGTGCAGGTCAAAAAGCAGCACGGCAACGTTACTATGGGAGTCGAGTTCGGAAAGCTCTCCGATCGAGCCACCGAGCGCCTGGGGCAATATCTCAAGCATCTGCTGATTAAGCACTGGACCGAATGAATCCATGATCGAGGAGCATCAATTCCCCTGCCCTCACTGCTGGGAAGAGATCTCTATACTCTTGGATACCAGTCTCGATGGAGATTTTCAGGTGGTAGAAGACTGCGAAGTTTGTTGCAATCCGGCTGAGTTGACCTACCGAATCATATCGGGGCGGCTACTTCGATTTCAGGCGGAGTGCTTTCAGTGAGAGGTGCAACCTATGAATGAAATCGTCATAGGCAGCGTTCTCGACGGGCGATATGAGCTTCTCGAGCTTATAGGTGAAGGCGGGATGGGTCAGGTCTTTAAGGCCAGACACAACCGTCTAGGGAAAATTTTTGCCATCAAGAGTTTACGCAATCTGTCCGGAGACCCGACAGAGCAAGCCAAGTTCCTGGAAGCCTTTGAGGACGAAGCCAAGATTTTGGCAGAGTTGGACCATCCGGCTCTGGCCAAAGTTAGTGATTTTTTTGAGATAGGCGAAGTTCACTTCTTAGTCATGGAGTTCATCGATGGGCGCACTCTGACTCGTGTGGTGGAGTTGGCGCCGAACAATATCTCTCAGCGCCGGGTGATACAGTGGGCTTTGGAACTGCTGGAAGTCCTGAAGTATCTCCATAGCCGGCTGCCCCCGGTGATCGTTAGAGACCTCAAACCCGACAACATCATGATCGACTGCAAGAGACGGCTTCGGCTCATCGATTTTGGGATCTCAAAACGGCTGGAACCTGGAGTGGGAACTCGGGACATAGTGAAAGGTATGGGGACCGCCGAGTACGCCCCATTGGAACAATACGGATCGGCCCCCACGGACCAGCGTTCGGATATCTACTCCCTGGGAGGCACCCTGTATTTTTTGTTGACCGAGACTGTGCCCCCTCCAGCTTGGAAGCGAGCCTCCGAGGGTGCTCAGCCGATTCCCCCAAGCCGGCTCAATGCCACGGTGACTCCTGAATTTGAGGCCCTCTTGCTGCGCATGATGGCCCTGCGAAAGGAGGACCGTCCTGAGAGCGTTCAAGAAGTTGTGGAGGCCATCTCCAAGCTAACGGGGGAGAGCGACCAATCGTCTCCAGAGACACCTTCGGATTCAAGCGAATCGAAGAAGGTGTCTGAAGCCGGTGATTCGCCAAGAAACGGGCCCTCTCAAGCGGAAGAGGCAACTCACCATTATCGACTTCCCAGCACCGCCCTCAAGGAGTCAAAGACTTCCGTTCGGGATAGGGGCCCCGCACCTCACGGCAGTCGACCGTTGAACGTGGAAATACGAGGTTGTCGCAGTTTGCGCCGGTATGCCACTCCTCCTCAGGTGGTGCGCTACCTAGCCGGGGGGAATTCGGCGGCCGTGGCAGGCCGATATCTTCAAGTGTGGGATTTGAATTCTGAACAGATCTCGTCCAAGTTGTGGACTGGGGAGCAGCAACTCGTGGGCTTGGAAGTGTCTCCTGATGGAAAGTCCTTAGGGGTTGCCGAGATGGAAGGAGAGATCCGTCTGTACCGCCTGGATAATGGAGAGTTGACCCAAAAGCTTAGTCGAAGGAGTTGGGGGCTCTTTCCTGATCGGGTTCGAGACTTATGTTTTCTGTTCTGTGAACGTCGCTTGGCGGTGGCCTCCGATGTCAGCAATCTCAGGATTTTCGATCTCAAAACCCAAGAAATTGTTGCTATTTTAGATTGGCACGAGAGTGGTTTGCTCTCCAAGCTCTCAAAGAAGTCGGTGTGTCTTGCTGCAAGTCGAACAGGCTGGTTGGCTGCAGGCGGGGCCGATGGAACCGTGGCGATTTATGAAAGTCAGAGCTTCAAATTGAAAGAACGTAAGTTCTTGCCCTACGGCGAACTTCAGGCGGTTCGCTTCACCTCCGATGGTCAATTCTTAGGTTGCTGCACGGCTCGAGGACGCTTCATAATGTTTTCCATGCCAGACCTGGAACAGGTGCTGGAGATCGCCTTGCCGGCCACCCCATTGTCGGTCGCGTTCTCCCACGACCTCAGGGTGATCGCCACCGGCTCATCAGATGCTCAAGTGCGTCTCCATCAACTGAGTACAGGACGCGAGTTGGCCAAGCTGTCCCATCACAGAGGGGCTGTGCTGACTGTGGATTTCTCGGACTGTCAACCGAGCTTGGTTTCCGGGGGCAACGACCGCCGACTCTACCTGACAGATCTGTCCTGGTAGAGCTTCTAGGGCCAGTTGACATTCAACCTTCTATCGCTACACTCGCGGATTTCCGCGCTCCGGCAGCAAAATTTCTCTTAAGTACGCCCGGTACTAGGCGATAAATTCACCTACCGGAGCACAAAAATCTTCTTCG
>JBJHCR010000316.1:0-7233 GCA_050486105.1 Vulcanimicrobiota bacterium | reverse complement strand
AGGCTAAGCTGAGCCACTTACCCCCGTTGCCGAACTTGAGACCGGCACAGGTTTGGCCTGCTTCGAAATGATGGAGCTGGCTACGCCTGGCGAGGTCGAAGACCCGAACTCCGTCCTCAAAGCAAGCGGTGGCGAGCAACTGGCCGTTGGGGTGCAAAGAGGAATGCAAGAGGTGGGCCTGGGCCAACTTCCACCGGTTCTGGTGGCTCTTGGCATCCCACACGAAGGTGACGGTGTCGGTGCGCGCCAGTAAAGAACCTTGGGCGTACTCCAGATGGCGCACTTGATGTTGGGCGGGCAGCCTCACCTTTTTTCCACCTTGGGGTTCGAAGATCCAAACTTCCGACCTTGCCGCCACTGCGCAACGACTGCTATCCGGGCTCCAGGCCAAAGCAGGCAGGCGACCTGGGGGAGACGGTAAGGCCTGGGGTTTCAGAAGGACTCGTCCTTTGTGGTCCCAGACTTGGAGATACCAGTCTCCGGATTTATGGCGCCCCAAGCCCGCCAAGAAACGGCCGTCCGGGCTGAGTTCGGCGCCAAGAAGGCTTTCGCCCACCACCAAACCTGGACGCGCCTTTTGGCTCAGGAGTCCGTCGAGTTGAGACCCCACGACCAGGCCCAATAAGGCCAGAATCAGAAAAAATGAGAATTTGCGCATGCCGAGGATCCTCCAATAGGGTTGTGCCAATCGCTTTTTAGACCTCCGAAGTTTGGGCCTATTTCTCGGACTCCTTGGAGACAAAGTTCCCTGACCTGGAACGCCTTCGTCGGGAAAAGTTGTGACTTGGATGCTTGGATGGTCAACTCAATTCCTTTTCGCTGCTGAGTTCGAGAACTTCGAGAACCTGGCAGTTTCCTGATAAGGGAAGCAGGCGAGCTAAGCCTTTGTCGAAGCTCACTAGAGTTGCCTTATGTGCCAAAGCAAGAGTGAGAAGATGAGCGTCGGTGACCTGGTTGTGATTGGACAGCAGTTCAGAATATGGGCTATCTGTCAGTGTGACCTCATCTCGCAGGAATTGATGTCCGTCGAGTCTTCGAAGCATCTTTAGCACAGACAGGACATCGCCTGGGCTCGGTGCGGTGGGAAATATTTTCGGGTTCGAGGATAGTCGAACGAAGGCTACCTCCGTAAAGGAGCAGGTTGCCCATCCGGAGTGTTTGTTCTGATTGAACCACTTTTGGGCAGCTCGGTGATGAAGATGAGTAGGCCAGGCTAGGGCAATAAGAAGGTTGACATCGAGGAGCTTCACCATTCTTCCATAGCTTTTCGGATCATCTCAGGGGTGACAGGCGGGTCGTTCGGCTGAACAGAGAAGACGGGAATCCCCTCTTCGCTCACGCTCGGGCGGCTGGAGCGAAGGCCCTTTCGAGCCAGGTCCGACAAAGCCTGACCGACACTAATCTTGCGAGCTTCGGCAAGACTGCGAGCAACCTGCAAGATGTCGTCATCAATGTTGAGTGTGGTCCTCATTATGTCATTGTAGTGCTATGATGACGTGATGTAAAGGTGCCCAGTGTCCCCCTCCCCTCGTGCCCATCACCAGGAAAAGTCCCTAATCCTTGATTCGCTGCTGGTTCGAACTTGGGATGCTGGAGAACCTGTGTATAGGAAGATTGGTTAGGGCCAAAGACAGGAGCGATAACCTCTTTTCAGGCTTTCGAAGATTCTAGGGAGGGGTTTAGGCCTTCCGACAGAAACGCGCCGCGCTTCGGGTTATCGTCGAAAGTCGGCGGCTCCCCGAGTTGAACACATCACTGTCATTGAGGTTTTATGTCGAGAATTGCTCTCTTGTGTTTTGTCCTAGTAGGATTTTTGGGATGTGGAAGCTCACGAGAAGAGTTTGCTTTCTCTCAAACCCCTGCCGGTTTGGCCTCCACCGGAGAGTTGGAAACCGGCCAGGTGGTGATCGCGTTCGACTTAGAGCCCCTGCTTGGCCGGGGTACCCTCATTCCCGGTAATGTCGAAAGACTACGAGTGAGTGGTTATACCGCCGATGGTCGGCTCTTCTATGGGCCTCTGGAGGTGGAAATGACCCCGGAGCTTGTTCTCGGGGGGGTTCCCACCGAAGTCAGCAGCCTTCGGTTGGAATACTTTGAACGGCTGTCAACGGAAAGGCTCGGGGTTGCGGTGGTGCCGGTGGTGGTTCCTCGCAGCGAGGTGGTGGTGATCACTTCTCCTCCTTTCGATAATCTGTATGAGAGCATAGACGAGATTCGGATCTCTCCTCCGGTTCTTCGGATCGGTCCGGGTGGAACGGGGCAGCTTCAGGCCTATGGTCGCCTACAGGACGGGTCGGAGGTAGAGATCACCGAGTTCGTGACTTGGTCGAGTGAGGACCCCGACCTTCTTCAGATCCAGAACCTGCCAAGCCGTAAGGGCCGGGTTGATGGGCGATCCGAACAGTTCTCATTGGAGGTCGAAGCGGCCTTGCCGACCGGGAAGCCTCAACTCGCGGTAGCCGGCGATCGGACTCTCAGCCTTTATCCCCTAGTGGGAGGAAGCGGCATCGGCCAGCCCATCGCCTCCTCAGAAAAACCGTTGGCACTACTAGCCCTAGATGTCAATCTGGACGGGCATGACGAGGTGGTGATTTTCGACTCAGGCTCACCATGCAAGCTCCGTATTCTGGACCGGGCCGGAGCGCTAGTAGGGGAATCATCACTCGGTGGAGTTATAGGGGAGGACGCTCTTCTTAGCGTCACCAAGCTTGATCTGAACGACGACGGACACGAAGACCTGCTTATGGCCGTCTTCTCTCCTTGGCGAGCCCCTCAACTCTATGCCTTTCTCGGGCGGGACCTGGCCACCTCGGTGTTCCGACCTTTCTTGGTTCCCTTCCCTGCCGAAGCGAGCAGCAACTTTGCACGGGGAGGGCACATCAGTGCCGCCTCCGATGCTGCCGGAACCCGTTGGTTGGCCTTGGGGGCCGGAAGCGGAGGGGGACCTGAAGTCCAGGTGTATCGAATAGATCCGGTGTTCCTCAGTCAAGGTGAGTTGCTCTTCTTTATCCTGAGTTTTCAGCATCGCAGTCTGGCCTTCCCGCCGAACCATGCCGGTGGGGTTCAGGTTCAATTGGCCCCATTTTCCGGGGATGGCAGCTTGCTTCTTCTGGCGGCGGGGGGTGAGGAGGGCCGGTTGTCGGCGTATTTGCGTCCGCTTCTGGGTACGCAGCGACTTCGAGAGTTTAGGCTGCCACCAGTGGAACCGGAGACTCTCCTCGACTCGCTGGCCGTTTCCCAGAGACCTTGGGAGAGTTCGGACGCGGGTTTTCTGGTGGCTTCGCCTGAGTCGGCCACCTTTCTGCTCCTGGATGGGAGAACGGGTGAGGAGTTGGGTCGCACTGAGATGGATCGAGGATTTGACCTCAGGGTCGCGGCCCCGCGCGGCGAAGGAGTGCCCTTGAGGGCGCGAGCCAGGGTAGTGAGCAGCATCGCCGGGCTGACCCGCTTGAGGGTGGTTCCCGATTACTTGGAGCTGACGGAGACGGAACCCGTCGGAGAGATTCGCGTGGTGGCCGACTTCGACGACGGTTCCACTGTTGACGTCACCGAGAACGCAGAACTCTTGCTCCCAGAAAACGGTCTTGTGGCGCGCAGTCGAGGGGTGGCAAGATCAGGAATCCTGGAGGCCTTGAAGTCGGGACGGGGTATGGTGCAAGCCAGATATCTGGGCGGACTAGGACGAGGTGAGGTGGTGGTGAACCTGCCTGAGAGCGCCGTCGAACTCTACCTGGTTCCGCCCGGAGCGGAATTTCTTCCGGATTCCACCTTCGCACTGCGCTGCTTTGCTCGGTATCCTAGCGGCCTTCTGCTCGATGTCACCGAACGGGTCGACTGGGAGTTTCAGGATAGTAGGATGAGCATCCAGGTGTCCAACCGTGCGGGGGAAAAGGGGTTGGTACGCGTGTTACCGCTTCCCACAGACGAGACCGAGTGGAATCGGGTCATCAATCGTCCTGATTCGGTGGTGAGGGTGATCGACGGCAACGGATTATTCACCGAGGGCGTACTCCGCTACGTTTCCGATCTGGTGTGGCGTTCCGTGCTGAGCCTGAGGATGATTCCGACAAGCGCTGAAGTTGAAGCCGGGAACCGCCTTCAACTTAGGGCCCTGGCGCAGTACTCCGACGGTTCTGAAGGAGAGCTGAGCGACCTCTCGTGGAGCAGTTCCGATTCGGCTGTCGCAGGAGTGGACGGCAAAGGATTAGTGAGGTCCTCAGCCACCGGAGGGTCGGTGAGAGTCACCGCATTCAGTCAGTCATGGGACCGTTCGGTCAGTATAGACTTGGATTTTCGGTTGGTGAGACCGGTGCTGCTGGCTCTCGGCTTTCAACAGTCTTCCCTGGACCTTGCTCCGGGAGAGTCTCGAAGTCTGTCGGTCACCGGATTCTGGAGCGACCGAGGTGAGGTGGACTTGAGTCCCACTCAGCTTCAATTTTTCTCCGACCGGCCCCAGGCCGTTCAGGTCGATGCCAACGGAGTGGCAAGAGCGGTGGGAAGCTCGGGTTCTGCCAACATCGTGGCCATCCACTCCTCTGGACTCAGGCAAACTCTCCCTGTCCGCATCAATCCGGATCTCGACCAACTCACCGAAGTCAGGGTCACCGGTTCGGAGGATTCGGTGGCCGCCGGACTTCAGCTCCAGATGTCGGCGACCGGTATGTTCGCCGGCGGGAAGGAGCAGAATTTAACGAACTCCGTGCAGTGGTCGGTGACCCCGGAAAACCTGGCGAGCATCAGTGCGGGGGGCGTGCTCACCGGCTCAAGTCCGGGTTCGGTGACGGTTCGGGCCGTGAAGGACGGGATTGCCGGTGAAACGACCATCCAAATCCTCCCCCCGGTGCTGACCGAACTGACCATTACGAACCTCCAGCAGGATAACACCTATGCCGTCTTCTTCTCCAACGGGGCAATCTTCGAAGCGGTGGGGAGCTTCTCCGACGGGAGTCAGAGCGATGTCAGCGGGAGGATGGAATGGTCCTCGAGCGATGAAGACATTTTCACCGTCACCTCCGACGGGGTGGGAACCTTCCTAGAAGAGGGAAGCGCTGAACTCATTGCCACCGACCCAGAAACCGGGATCGAAACCAGGGTCACCATCATCGTTTTGGGCACCGCTTAGGAGGCTCAAAATGATGCGTCTTTTCCTATCTGGTTCTAAGGCGGAGGTGCCGCTCAGATGTCGAACGAGCTTGTATTATGGGGAGACTGACCTTTATCCTGAGCCTTTGTTTCTTTCTCTTTTCCGGATGCAGTGTTCAACCACCGCCTGAGAAACCGGAAGACGTTCCTGTGGAGGAGAAGACCACCTCCATTCCAGCCCAAAGCCCAACTGCCGAGCCCGCTCTCGATTCAAAAACCCTGAGCGCAAACTTTCAAACACCGTCTCAACAAGGTGAGGGGGACGGAGGACTGTTGCAGGCTCAGAAATCGAAGTTCACAGAGAGTCGGCGGGGTGAAGCCTCCCAGAAAGCTGACCAACGTATCGTGAATGCAGTTTTGGGAAAAGAGCATGTCTTCACCGAGACCACCCAGAGCAAGGCCACTGTGATTGCCTTGCAAAAGCTGATGGAAGAGCGCCGTTACGATGAGTTGGAGACCTTGGCGGCTCGCTACCGACAGCAACGAGAATCCTTGACTTGTGGGACCCGAAAGACCGTGGTCCTGTACTACGCTATCAAGACTCCTCGATTAAATGATCGGGCTTCTTGGCAATCCATTCGCCTCCTCGAATGGATGGAAGCGCGACCCAAATCCCTACTCCCGAAGATCGGCTTGGCTCGGTTCTTGATGGAGGTGGATGAGGGAAGATGGACTTCGACTGGGGAGATCACTAACGCCCAGCTCAAGCTCTACATGGCTGACCCCCTCAAATATTCTCGAAAGTTTCTGGAGGAGGCGGTGGCCTTGGGCCCCGACTCCGACGTGTATGCGTTGCTGATCGATCAAGTTCGGCGAGAGCGAGGGTCCCTTGAAGAGGCCGAACGGTTTCTTCTGGCCGGAAGAGAGTTCGATCCGACCAACTACAGCTTGGAAGGGCAATACGCTCGATTGTTGCACGAGAGAGGTCTCGACTGGGTCAGTGGAGTTGTGCACGAGGAGAATTTTCGGAACATTGAATCAGCCTATGTTCGTGGGGCGCATCGTTCACCAGCTCAAGCCTTAGACCACGCTCTCAAGGCGGAAGCCAAGTATCCAAAATCGACGACTGTCCTCAACGCCGTTGCTAAAGCGGCCATGGAAGCTGGCGAATTCGAGTTGGCGGCTCAGAAGTTCTCTCAATTAGGAGATAGGGTGGAATTCTATGTCTGGCGCCCTTCAGAATATTATCTCCAACGCAATCTTCTGGAGAAGAAAGGCTTCAAGGTTGACAGAGACGCCTTTCCTAGTTTGCCTTCTCGCCCTCCAGAGACCAAGGGGCTTGACATAGATCGGGACCTGTTGGAACTCCACCTAAGCGAGCTCTTCAGCGGAGAATTTTATCTCGAACTCGACGCCATCACCAACACCTTTCGGGAACGAAAATCACGCTTTGCCGATGGCAACTCAAAAATGGCCCTGGTGCACCACGTCTTGAGTACAGAAGCCCTCTCCGACGTCGACCTCGCTCACCGCTCTGTCCTTTTCGAACGATGGAGAACTATCAATCCTTCTTCCCCCACAGCGGCGACCGGTTCGGTGTCGACGGCGATAGACGAGGCTTGGGAGAGCAGAGGAGCAGCCTACGCTCGTGACGTTTCCGAGGCACAATGGGCCGGTTTTTATGAACGTTTGAATCTGGCCAAGAAATACTTGGACCTAGCCGTGGAGCAAGGTGCGGCCAAAGATGCTGAACTCTATGCCAGGGCGATCACACTGGGTATGGGGTTGGGAATGGGAAAAAGTGAGGTTCGTGCCTACTTGAAGGAGGCCGTAGCTATCGATCCCGACGAGCCTGCTCCATATCAAGCTATGCTCCTTTATCTCTACCCCCGCTGGCACGGGAGTCCGGAAGAGGTTGAGGCCTTCGTCGAAAGCCTAAGTCCTGAGTTGTTCGCTCGAGTGGCTACGAGCGCTTTGGAAGAGCTTCAGATGGATAGGGAAACCGCCGTACAAAGGATCGCTGAGGGTTACGTTGGACTGGCCAGGAAGACTCCGAACCAGGTGACTTGGACCCGGGCACTCTGGTTCTCCGGGGCGGCCAAGGACCGAGATTTAGTTAAGACGTGTTTGCAGCAACTCAATGGTCAGTGG
>JBJHCR010000315.1:6288-7331 GCA_050486105.1 Vulcanimicrobiota bacterium | reverse complement strand
TATCGCCCATGGCGATCACCATAATGGGCAGAGTGAAGACTAAAGACAGGCCAAAACGCCTGCGCATGTCCACCAGTTCGGCGCTCTCCGGTTCTTCGAGCAAGACCGTTTGGGGTTCCAGAGCCAAGCCACAGATAGGGCAAGGTCCAGGGCTTTCAGAGGTTACCTTGGGGTGCATGGGGCAGGTATACTCGGTGCGCCGACCCGGGAGTATAGGGGCTTCAGGTTCTAGGGCCATGCCGCAACTCGGGCAACTCCCCGGGCCCAGGTTCTCCACCTCGGGACACATAGGGCAGATGTGCTTAACTTTCGCCAGGCTCTCTAAGTCTTTTGGGGTGAGAGGTTTGGGAGAAAGAAACTGTTCGGGGTTGGCAACGAATTTGTCCAGGCAGCCTTGGCGACAGAACCGATATTCCTGGTCTTGGTAGCGGTACGAATGGGGCGCGTCAGGGCCGACCCGCATGCCGCATACGGGGTCAGTGAAAGCCTCATGGGTCTCTCGACTTGGAGATGAGGGCTGGTGGCCCCCGCAGCAATCGCTCATCGCCTTAAGCATTTTTCTTATAGATCAAGAGTAGTTCAGACAGAACCTTTTCGCGTCTCTCGGGGTCATCGCTTCGCACCGCCTGGGAGACGCAACTATTCAGGTGGCGCTCCAAGAGGAGTTCTGACGTTTTGTTGAGTGCTGACTGCACCGCCGAGAGTTGTTGGAGGATGTCGATGCAGTAACGATCCTCTTCGGCCATGCTGAGCACCTTGTCCAGATGACCGCGAGCGCTCTTGAGGCGATTCAAGATTTTTTGCTTAGGATTTGACTCCATGGTCGAGAGATTCGTCGCGTACACCCCCAACCCTCCCAGGGGAGGGGTGAGAGCAAGAGGGTTCTCTTGAAGGGTCAACTTGAGTAGGATTCTACGAGAGCTGCTTGATGTCGACCTTGCCTTTGGCTCCGGCTTTTCCACGAATTGTTTTCAGGGCTTCGGCCGCGGCATGCGCCTCTTCTTCGGAGAGGCGCTCGAAGCCATAGACTCGGTTGTACTTTC
>JBJHCR010000315.1:0-6278 GCA_050486105.1 Vulcanimicrobiota bacterium | reverse complement strand
TCGGCTTGATAAAAAAGGAACCGGACCCGAAAGTGTCCTTTGGACTCTTCCTTAACCAAGATTTCCTCATCAGGTGGGATGGAAAAGCGCATGAGTTCTAATTTGCCTAGGCCCCGAAGAATGAAGGCCTGTTTGTCGGTGACCGCATACCTGGTACCCTCGTACCCGGCTCGGACAATTCTTGGGACGACGCTAAGGAGCATGACGATCCCTCCGGCGGGGAAGAACATCAGAAGGAGGGCTAAGCCCCAAGCCCCTTCCATCTCATCGCGTTTGATCCAGAAAAAGGCCAGATAGCCGATCAAGATGAGAACGCAGAGATATCCAAAAAATCTGACATAGCTCTCGGCCCGACCGGGAGGCCCCTTGACACTCGGTCGTCCAGACCACAGGAGCTGCTCCTTGCCCTTTAGGTATTGAGCTGGGTCTCGGTCATCTTGAGTTGATTTTGGGGTCACGGACGGACCATCCTTTCGTGGCTCTTGCCCAGTAGAGATTTGTGTAGGAATCTTTGTGGGAATCGGTGTGATTACCCTCTTTGAGACCAAGACATTCCCTGTCCTTGCAGCAGGTTTCAACCATGAATCTGGGCTTGCTGACACCTTATAGTGTCAACAAAGTTCTCGTATGTCCCTTTTTGTGGGTGAATGGCGAAAGGTTCTTGGAGAGTTTACAGTTAGTTAACAAACACGGCCTTGTCGTTATGCTTGAGGGCGGGATAACCCAAGTACAAAGAACTTCAAGGAGAAAATCGATATGAACATTCAGAATTCACACGGTATGGGATTACTTTGGCCGAAGCCTTGCGTGCCGCCTTGGGCTCGCCGCTGTCGCCCCTTTCCCTTCCCTTTTCCGAGCTGCCCGCGCAACCGCTGCTGCCGCCCTCGCCGCCGCTGCCACAACCCCTGGATCCGAAGGCGTCCTGGTTGCGGATGCGGACCTCGGCCTTTCCCCGGAGGTTTGCGACCGCTTCCGATGCCTTGGAACGGGCCTTGCCGCCCCATCATCTGCCCGCCTCGCCCCCCGATTCGCTGCGGATGCCACGGCGGAATCCAGTTCAACAATTTCTTCCAGGGCGGACTCAACTTCCGCTAGACTTTCCTCTCAAGGCCACAAGTCAGCTCTCTCTCAAAAAAAAGGCCCGGCGCTTTTGCGCCGGGCCTTTTTCGAGGCTCGCTCCCTATTGCACTTGAGGAACGATCTGTATGGTTACGGTGTCGGTGAGACCGGAGTCTTCGTGGGTGGCAGTGATGTCCAGAGTGTAGGGAGTAGGGTTCGCCTCTGGCGGTTGATTCAACTCAAGGCTCGCCCCTTGTCCGTCCACCACGATTTGAGCATTGGCGGGATTAGTGGGGACACTCCAGGTCACCACGGTAGACAGATCTGCCACGCTCCAGTCACTGTAGAACCCGGTGCAGAAGTACTGTTGCTTGGCGTTGGCGCCGCTCGAAGGGACGGAGCCGGAGCCTCCGTAGATCTGATTTCTGGGAGTGATCACGATCCCGGTGAGGGTCTTGGGTGCGGTTGTGGCTATGGTGTAGCTTTTCGAGTTGGAAATCTGGGTACCCCCGGCTCCTAGGAGACTGGCGGTCAGATTTACTTCGGTGGCTTGGTAAGGAATAGCGATCCCTCCGGTGAACGGAAGGTTGAGGACATAGAGGGCCTCGGGGTTGTCGACCCCCCAGTTGACCAACTCTGCCAGCGAGTTCGGGTTCCCATTAGAGTTTTGGCTGGTCGACACGGTTGCTTGGTAGCTTGAGGCGGTCCGAGACTCGGACTTGGTACTCCCAAAGCCGTGGGTGAACGAGCCCCCAATATTGAGGGTGTAGGTGATGTCGGCTGTAAGGTTCAAGGAATTTTCCGGGATACTTACGGTGGTCGTGCTCCCCTCTCCTTGGGTTGAGTTTCCGGGCACGCTGATACTGCTGGGGGCGGACTGCACGTCGGAGATGGTCATCGAGGTCGGCACACCCCACTGGGCAATCTCTCCAGCGGTCAGGTTCGAGCCATCGAAATAGCTTAGGGATTCCCCGTTCAGGTTGGTGGGTCCGAAAGTTCGGCAGATCAGATAGACGTTGGTGTCACTGCTCTTACTTTCCCGATTGGTATCGTTGGTCCCATGATTCATCCGAAATTCCCAGTTGTCTTGCAGAACGATTTCCGCGCCGTTTGAGACGGTTTGCTGGAACCACATGTCTCCATTGTTGCCGTTGTCGTTGGGGGCTGCAGTGAGGGCTTGCCGCACCTGGTAGAATCCTAGATTGGGCAGGCCGGCAGTGCTTTGACCGGTGTCTGGGTAAGAGCTTTTGCTGTTGACGGGAACTCCTCCGACCGTGTCGCTGGTGTCGGTTCCGGTGAAAGTGGGATCACCCGGGCTGGGGTTGTAGGAGCCCCGAAGTTGCAGGGAAACACAATCTCCGTAACCCGGAAGTCGCCAGTCGTCGTAGGTTCGAGTGGAACCGTCAGGGAAGATCAGTTGAGTTTGAAAGCTTGAGGCATAATCCTGAGCGTTGGCAAAGGTGTCGGGATTCTGCATGGTTTCCCACCACATAAGCCCGTACTCGAGGTCGACAATAGCTCCCCATTGCGAAGCGTAGAGGGAAAGCTGTTGTCGTTGCTTTTTCAGGTTCGACAAGGTTTCGGCAAACATCCCGAGACGTAGGGAAGGAACCGCCGTGCCGGGATTGGTGGGATAAGTGTGAGCCTGCTCGGCCAGCAGGTTGAGCGCTTGAACCTGAAGGTTGCTGAAGTGCCCGAAGACACCATTGATGACGTCGAGAATGTGATTGCTTCGCCAAGGCACGCCTTGTTTATTCGATGGGGTATCCAGGCCGAGTTTCATGTTCAAATACGTGTTTTGGTAAGACATCAGAAACTCGGTGGGACCCAAAAGATTGTTGTTGGCATTCGTTAGGGCTGAAGTGTAGTTTTGAGAGTTCAGAGCGTTAAGCAGAGTGGTTAGAGGGTCGGAGGAACTGAAGGAAACAGGGGTGTTGGTGATCTCGGTGATGTTGGCCTGGTCACGCAGTTGCCCCGTGGTGTTTTCGACTTGGCTGAAGAAGCCTTGAAGAGTGTTGAAGTCATCGGTGAGATCCGAGGTGACTTGAGTCTCTTCAAAGCTCTCCACCAGAGTGATCAGAGATGACAACTCGGATTCGATCTCTTTGAGTTGTCCTGAGGTGCCGTAGTTGAGACCCATTTGGTTGGCGGCCCATCCGATCACCCCGTTGATGCCGTCGGACAGGAGATTCGTTCCTAGACCTGCACCAACCCCCAGGAGGATCTGTCCGCCTAAAGATGCAGGGCCGTCTCCGGTGAGAAAGCTGGCGAGGATTTCCGTGCCGAGCATTTCCGTGGGGATTTCTTGCTGAACCCCGAGTCGAGTGGCGAGAGCCTGGCGGATAGATTCCGCGGTTTCTTGGAGCCCCGGCTCTAGCCCGGTGATGGGCCGATTCAATTGGCTCGGGCTCAACAAGAAGTAGGTTCCTGGGCCGGTGGTTGAGTTCTGGCCTAGGAGACTTTCACTGTAAGCCTCCCAGCCCCCGTTCAGACCTGCTGCACGGAGTAGGGCAATGTCGGAGTAGAACGGATTGATCTCCTCCGGACCGAGGGAGACGTCCACTCCCATAGGGAGGTTGGTCAGCCGTTTGATGATCCGTTCGGCCTCCTCAATTCCTTGGTCAGGGTGAGCTTGAGCATAGCGATCGGCAAGCGTGGTCAGTAAAGACACCCGAGCCTGTTTATTGTTCCCTTGGAATCCTCGGATTTGGGCGGAAAGCTCCACGTTGGAGCCAGGGACCGTGGCGACCACTCGAAAATTACTGGGAACCTGAACCTGGCGGAAGAAAACGGCGCCATTTGCGTTGGTTTCTCCGGTGGCCAAGACCGTTCCGTCAAGGGTCTCGAGGCGCATTTGGCCTCCTGGGACATTGAGCCCAAGATTCAGGCGTCCCACGACAACCCTTTCCAGGTTTGTCGGGGCGGGTTGTTCACCAGTGTTGGTGAAGACAAAGCTCTCGAGACTGCTGCCGCAGCCGGAGAGAAGAATAGGCAATAGCAGAAGAAGAATTGCTTTTCTTAGGTTCACAGGATAGACCTCATAGTTGATGTACCCTAGCCGTTTGTGCTGGGGTCAAGAGACAGGACTGTATCTTGATGTTAAAGTATTAGCACAAAGATAGATATGGTGTCTACATACCCTCTAGATAAAACAGACGCCAAAATAGTCCATGTCTTCCAGGTCAAGGGTATCCCGCAGGCCGTGATAACAGGCCGGGCACCTAGGCAAAACTTCCAGGTTTCGAGGTAGAAACGACACCTCTTTCTCGCCGCTCGGAAATTTCACCGAGTCTCTGGTGCCGGTCTCGGGGCAAAGAGGGTAAGGCTTGGTCGAAGGGCTGTTACCTGAGGTTTGTCACGACTTTGGGGGCCGGGATTTTCTAGCCGGGGGTTGCAAGCTTCGCCAGAACAGATATCCCAGCAGGCCGATCAAGGCAATCAGAAGCGAGGATTTTAGGGCTGGATGTGCTTCCCACGAGAGGTAGAATGAACACAAGACAATACCCACGACGAAGGTCGCACCCAAAAACCCGGCTCCGTTTCCACGACTGAGTACTCCTTCGGGGGAAAACTGCTCGTTAGCCGGATAACCCCTGTATCGACATCGCTCACCGTAGAAGACTCCAGTCACCCAGGAAAAGGCAATAAAGCCTACCACCAATGGGAACAGATTGGGTGAGGCATGAATGTTCGGATCAAAGAGCAAGGCAATGAGCAGGGCGATCAGGGCTCCCGCCGCCCCGGCGTAAGCCCAGAGGTTGGCTCCAGGCCCATGAATGCTCCACTGGCACCTCTCACAAAGCAAATGATATCCGGTGAGGGTTTCGGTTTCCGTGCTCTCAATGCTCGCAAAGTAGGGGGGGAGGATGGACCTACGCAAGAAGATCCAATCGATTTTTTCGGGCATCTTGGGTTGAAACTGCGCATCACAGAAGTCGCACTGGGAACCCTGAGCCATATGCTCTCTTGCTGCTCGGTAAAACGGGATATGACCTTCGACTTCAGAGAATATTGCTTTGAGGGAGGTGGGTGTGGCGCCGACCTGGGAAAGCTGTTCTCTGGCCTCAGATCTCCTGTGTCCTGCCACCAGAAGGTTGATCAACTCCCGTGATAGATATTCCGGGCAGTTCGGCTCGGGAGTAGCCTGGAACGCTAATTTGGTCCAGGTAGATTTTGGACTGGCACTAAGCCACTTCTTCTGGTGGAGCCTAATAGGTACGCAAATCAGGCTCAAAACCAGAGCTGCCAGTGTGGTTGAAGCGGCTTGACTCTTAAAGTTATGGGATGGCACAAGAATTTTTTGGCAACCGATATTGGTGAGAACGATGAACAATAGCACAATGAAAGGTCGACCAACGAGATTCTCTCTTTGTTTACCCCCAATCGATCTCAAGGCTATGCCTTCGTTGACAGGAAAGCCCCGGTAACCGCCCTTTCGATAATGCTTTACGAAGAGAGCCAGAAAGATGAGAAAGAGCAGCAGAGAGTTTTCAGCCAAACTCAGCCAGGGAAGTCCCCCGGTCTCCTTTGTTAAGAAATCGAGTGCTCCAGCTAAGGCTACCACCGGAGCGGTCCAGGCTAGGGCGGCCATACTTGAGGCCAGCACTCCGGGGGCGATGGTTTGCCGACATCGGGGGCAAATGTAGGCCCATCCGTCATGCCCCTGACCTTTCCAACCGGTCAGAACATGCGGTTTTTGCCAGCGCATTCTTTGTCCTGGGAGAAACTTGGCTGCCAGACCTGCTCCGCAGTAATCGCAACAGCCCGAAGGGGTGAAGCTTTCACCAAGAGACTTCAGTCTGTGGCGAATTGCGGGAGCCCTCTGTCCGGCCTCGGTGACCGCTTCCTGGGCACGGTCGGCCGGAACCCCGTCCCGTTGCAATAAAGCGTAGGCCGAGCGGTGACTGTGGCCTTCGAGAATAGCTGCCAGGGCTTTCTCTGTCTCAGGCTTCATAAGTTCTCCCCCTGGTTTAAGCGCTCTTTGCAAGAGTTCTCCGCAAGGTGAGGAGAATCCTTACCTACAGATCGCCCAAACCCCGAGGCCGGGTGTCGTACCACCCGGCCATGTTTGCCGGGGAGAGCTTAGAGATTGCTAGGCCTTGCGGTCACCACTTCCCGGTTCCGCTGCAGAAATAACAGGTGGTTGCACCCGAGCAGATATAACAAGCCGCGCCGTGCCCATCCTCACCGGTTCCCCAGCAGACCTGGCATTGACCGGT
>JBJHCR010000314.1:2512-7342 GCA_050486105.1 Vulcanimicrobiota bacterium | reverse complement strand
TGCGCTGAGGTTGTGGTCCCTGCGGTTGACAGACGTCCTTCAATGCTTTGGATCTTGTTCTCGATGGCCGCTATGCGATTATAGATAGACAAGAAGTCCCTCCTTTTGCGATCTAATCCTGGTTGCGCTGATTCCTGGCAAAGTTGATGGTCGCCAACTCATCGAGCATCCGGGCTTCGGCTGCATCGACTTCGGCTTGCCACTCTTCACGACATTTCTCTTTGTGTTTTTCGTAAACTTGTCGTTCCTGAGCGGCCTTCAACAGGGCATTCCTCTGCCCCTTAATTCTAATCGCTAATTCCTGAAGCCGCAACTCCTGATTCTTTAACTTATTCTCCAAATTTTTAATATGGCCCGGATAAAAGCGGAGTTCTTCAACATTCAGAGTGCCCGCAGCCTGTTTCGAGCGAAGCACGTGCTGAGTTTCCACCAAAGATTGCTCGATCTGGGCCTTAACTTGGCGCTCGTAGACCTCCTGATCCATGAGCTTGGCCAACTTCTCTTTCTCCTCTTCTTCCTTCTTCTCTTTGAATTCGAGAACTTTTTGGAGCCTATAGACAAACTTTTTAGGTGGCATAAGGCTTAGGCAAAGATCCTTTTCAACTTGGTCATCATCTCTTCAAAGGTGTCTCGCTCAAAGATCCCTTGGCGAAGAAAATCCATGACGGCATCGATCTTGGAAATGGCAAAATCGACTTTGGGGTTCGCTCCTCGCTGATAGGCACCGATATTGATCAGGTCCTCGTTGTCTCGGTAGGTAGAAAGGACGTTCCTCAACTTGTTCGCTAGCTCTTGGTGCTCTTTGTCGGCGACCTCGGTAAAAACACGAGACACCGACTGGAGAACATCCACCGCAGGGTAGATGTTCTTGTGGGCGATCTTACGGGAGAGCACAATATGACCATCGAGAATACCACGAACGGTGTCGGCGATCGGCTCACTCATATCGTCACCGTCCACCAACACTGTGTAGATTGCAGTGATCGCTCCATCGGGAGAGGTGCCGGCTCTCTCCATCAGCTTCGGCAGCAAAGCAAAGCAACTGGGCGTGTAGCCTTTGGTGGCTGGAGGCTCCCCTACGGCCAAACCCACTTCGCGCTGAGCCATGGCAAAGCGGGTCACCGAGTCCATCATCAGCATGACATTGTAGCCCTGGTCTCGAAAATACTCGGCGATGGCTGTTCCCGTATAGGATGCCTTAAGACGAACCAGGGCCGGGGTGTCGGAAGTCGCCACCGTGACTACCGAGCGCTTCATTCCTTCGGGCCCTAAGTCTCGCTCGAGAAAATCACGCAACTCACGACCGCGCTCACCGATCAGAGCCAACACATTGATGTCGGCCTTGGCGAAACGCGCCACCATGGACAAAGTGGTGGACTTACCCACACCGGAACCGGCAAAGATTCCAACTCGCTGCCCCTTTCCAAAGGTGAGAGTGGAGTCGAGAACTCGAATCCCCATCTCCATCCTCTCCTCGATCCGTGGCCGCAAAAACGGATTGGGAGGGTTGTTGTAGATGGGATACTCGTCCTCGCAGTCAAGAGGGCCGAGTCCGTCGATAGGCTCTCCCAGTCCGTCGAGCACGCGACCCAAGAGATTCCAACCCACCTTCACCATGAGGGGCTTACCGGTGGAACGCACCTCGCACCCCGGCCCGATTCCCCCAAGCTCACCGAGGGGCATCAACTGCACCTTGTTCCCCTTGAAGCCAACGACTTCAGAACGAACTTCCTGGCCCTCGGGTGAGACAATGTAGCAAAGTTCTCCTAAGCGTACCGCCGGTCCCTCGGCCTCAATGATCAAACCCACGACCTGGGTCACTCTACCGTGCTGCTTTATGGTCTGGATCTTTGGCAACTGCTCAAGATAGCGGGTAAAATCTGGCTTAAAATCAAGCATGGGCGGCTAACTGTCCTCTCCGGGAGGTTGAACTTGGGATTGGTCGGCAAGTTCTTGACCTTGATGGTCAAGATGATGCTCCTCATCAGGGCCGGCCGAAAGGGGGAGGTCCCCATGATGAGGATGGTGGCCGTGGTCCTCCTGGGCTTGATGATGCTCGGCTTCTGCGGACATGCGGCTCTCAAAGCCTGGTTCGCCGGGAACCTCTACCGGCTGCAACTCCAGTTTGTCCTTACGCTCAAAGCTTCTGATCTTGGATATCTCTTCCAGGCCCAAGCGAATCGCTTCTATTCTGGTACTCATGCGAGCATCCACGTTGCCCAAATTGGTTTCTATAGCACAGCTTCCCGGCTCGACGGACCCGTCACCTTGGATGAAAAACCTTTTTAGTCCCTCCACCATCGCCTCAAGCTCCGTCTGGTACGGGGTTAGCAACTCGACCTCTGAAGGGTGGACCCGAACGGTGATCTCCTCTCTCTCCTTGAGAGTTGCGATGCACTCTCGAACGATCGCCACCACGGCTTCCTTATTCATTTTCAGTTCCTGGGCCAATATCCGCTCAGCGATGCCCATGGACAGCCGGATCAGCTCCGGCTCCATCTCAGCCAAGACTTTCCTTCGCACCTTCACCAGTTGGACGAATTCGGTCTTGAGGAGGTCCAAGTGGTTTTGAGCTTCGGCTGCACTGTGCTCCAAGCCCGCCTGCTGCCCGGCCTGAAGCCCTTCCTGGTATCCCTGCTGTATGGCTTCCTGTCTGGCTGCTTCGGCAACTTCAGCGGCCTGAGCCATGGCTTGCTGGGAAATCTGCTGAGCCTGGAGTTGAGCCTGATGGAGCAACTGCTGGGCTTCTTGTTGGGCCCTCTCAATGATCTCTTTATCGATCTGAGGGGGAGGCGGAGCTTGAGGGGCGGCCATCGTTTGTTCCATCGCCGGAGCACCTGGGAGCGAAGCCGACTGAGGAGGCGGCTCCTCCCTCTTGGGGTCGCCTCCGATGACCACCGTTTGCTTGTAGGCGGGAAGATGATCCGGCCGAGCCACCTGAGTCTTGGTCCGGCCTAGAACTCGCCCCTCGAGCGCAGACTCCGGACCTACGGGGGGCGGAAGATACTCGTTCAAGGGGGGTTCAACATCGAGTGCCCCGGCCTGCTCCTCGACCTCCGTGGTAGGCTCAGGAGGCCCCTGGGATTCCATATCAGCAGGGCCCTGATGGTCAGGCTGTTCGGCGAAGCCTTCACCTTCAGCCGGTGAAGCAAAAGGGGGAGGCTCTCGGTCGAAGTCCAAACGAGACCGAACCAATGCCGACCTCCTAGCCAAAGGCTTGGCTTGCGGAGAGTCCTTATTTCCTTTGTACAGAGCCAGAAGTGTGCCCAACTCCTACCGAAACCGAATCTTGCCGAGACTGACCAAGCCTCTCAAGATATTTCGGATTTGCTGCTGGGCGGCTCTGATGTCTTCCCAAGACACCTGGGTCACCGAATCCACATCTGCCCTGATACTGGCAGCCTTGTCAGGGCCGTACACCCGGTAGACTCGTTCTGCCAACTCCTTATTGGCACCCTTCAAAGCTAAAACCAGGTCCCTATCGTCAACCAACTTGAGAACCTGAGCCAAGGAACCTTGATCGATAGAGTTCAGGTCCTCAAAATCGCAGAGCTTGGTCTTGATATCGCTGGCTAGGTGAGGGCTTTTTTGAGTCAGCCCAAAGATCACCGACTCCTCAGTCCCTCTATCGGCCTTATTGAGGATCTTAAAAAGTGCTTCCTTGCCGTCAAGACTGGAGTCGAATCCTTCGTCAATCACCTTCTGAAGTTTGCTCTCGAGAACTTTCTCCAATTCTCGAAGCACTTCTTTGGGCACCGTCCCGAGTCCGGCCAGTCGATGGGCCACCTCGGTCTGCACCGACGGACTCAGGTTGTCGAGAATTGAGGAGGCTTGCTCGGCTTCCAGATAAGACAGAACGACCGCAATGGTTTGCGGGTGCTCTCGAGAAATGAGCTGAGAAGCGGTGGTGGCTTCGACTCTCCCAAGGAAACCGAAAGGACGATTCATGGATCCCATCGGCCCCGACGGCATAGTCGGCATACCCATGGCTTTGGTAGAGTAGGTTGCGCCACCGCCTCCGAGGCCTCCACCCCCGCCGAAAGCAGCCGCAGCGCCTCCACCACCCATATTGGACGAGTTCAGGAACTCATTGATGACCGTAGCCCGTACCTCAGGCGCGATGGTGGGCAACTGGGTGATTTCCAAGGTGATTGCCTGAACCTCTTCGGGCCCAAGCTCATTGAATAGCTGGGCCGACATTTCGGGTGGCAACGTCATGAAAAGTACGGCGGCCTTCTGTTTAGGTGTTAACTGCACGGAGATCTAAGCTTCCTCCTCATTCAAGACCGACCCCTAAATATTGAGATTCTTCGAAAAACACCCCGGAACCTGCACCAAGTGGTCTACCAACCCTTAAATTTAAGCTTGACGGACCACCAGCCCAGAGCCGAGTGCCGGCAACAGTCGCCAGAGAGCGTTGGTTTCCCACAAGTCCTTCCAAATGCTCGCAAAAAAACAAACGAGGGAGTCCGAATGTGCTCCCTCGTTCGTTTTTGCATCTGGAAGTCAGAGCTAGCTCTGAGACAACCAGGTGCTCTTGAGCATCTCTGCCACCTTGGTCGGGCGCTCCTTAACGAGCTGCTCTAATTGGTCTGTTGTGTTCACCTGCGTCGCCCCTGCACTGGTGGTGGGAGCCGTGGTCTTACCAGATTTTTCGGTGAAGTGGTCGGTGATACTGGTCGAGGTAACTCCTCCAGCAGCGGCGGTGATGATCGTTCCCTGACCTTCTTGAACCTTATGTTGCTTGAGGAGAAACAAGCCCATCAAACCCAGGAGCATCGCAGCGCCTACGGTGACCGCAGCGGTCAGGTGACTGGCATTGATCCCGGA
>JBJHCR010000314.1:0-2502 GCA_050486105.1 Vulcanimicrobiota bacterium | reverse complement strand
CCGCCGGTTGTCCTTCAGCCGTGAAAAAGGCTGCCATTCCACTATCCGCCCCACCCATCATCGAGCGGTCGAAGGCGATGCTGTGCACGGTGATCTGATCGCCACGAGCCTCATCGATTCCGATGCTGTCTCGAACGAAACCGGCTATGGCTGCTTTCTCGTCGTCGGACACGTTATCTGCCAGAATCGAAGCCGTCAATCTCTTTACTCGAAAACCGGTGTCAACCCGCTTGGTCTTATGCTGCTGAATCATATGATTCACAGCTTCCTTCTCGTTGACGTAGTCGGAACCGTCCTTTTTGTTGCCGCCCCCGCTGAGAAGCTCACCTTCTCCGCTGGTAGAAGGGTCGCCTTTGTTCAATTTCTCACGGGTGATCTGTCGACTTTCGACAACCACTCCGTCGTCGCCGGCTCCACCCGGAGTGAATCTCTCTTCTTCATACTTCGAGAAGTCCATATCGAGATTAACACTGACTTTGGCGCGTCCGGGCATAACTTTGTCCAACTGCTCCTGAGCCTTTTGCTGCAGCCTCATCTCTTCGGTAGCCTGGATTTCAAGCTGGGATCCGGAAGCGGCCAAGCCCGAGGAATCCGAACTGGGCAGCATTGCCGTCAAATCGGCGCCGGTGGAGTCGATGATACGAACGTTTTCGGTGGTCAGCTCGGGCACCGAGAAGGCCACCAGATTAACCATTCCTTGAATTTTCTCTCGAGAAAGCTGGGCCCCGGGAGCCAAGTTCAGCAACACTCGGGCGGTGGTCTGCTTGGTGGCGTCTTGAAAATAAGTCTTGTCGGGGACAGCGAGCTTCACTCGGGCGTCATTGATGCCTTCCATGGCTCTCAAGGCCAGAGTGATGTCTCCTTCCAGCAATTGCTGCCGGATGGCTTTCTGCTCAGCGGCCGTCTTGCCCATGCCGCCTTCCACAGCGTCAGGAGTGAGGACTGGGGCGCGAGGAAGGTTTCTGCTAGCCAAACCAGCCTGAGTGCGAATTCGATCCTTAGGATGAACCATAATGCCGTCGTTGGTTTCTGCAATGGTGTGCTCAACACGCATTTCAATGAGAGCAGCAGACACCTCGGTGACATCGTTCGCCGTCATTTTGGTGGGATAGAGGTTCACGTAGCTGTTCTGTGAGGAATGCAATCCAAAGATGACCCCTCCACAGAGGAGAACCGTAACGAGGACCCCGATAGCTATCTTGGGCCCTTTCCCTAAATTTCTCCAAATATCAGTGACCTTATCGAGAGGGCCCCCACCTCCTCCGGGTGCGCCCTTGCCGAGCGCTGAACCTCGGGAGATGCCGCTCCGGCTCCCCCTTTGCATACCTGTCTGAATCCCGGTTGCCATTGGTGCTCCTCTCCTACCTAAAACCTAACATACGTGAATCGTGCGAACTTTCTTTGTCTTGCGTTCGCGAGCTTAAATCTGCATCTGGAAAAGCTGAGTGGTGGCCTGGGCCAGCTTACCAGTGACCGAAGTGGTCAGCTTCATCATCACCTCAGACTTAGCACCGGCGATGGTCATATCGTGGAGATTCTCTAGTCGGCCGGTAAGGAGGGCTTCGTTAGCCTTCTTCACTTCGCCCATGGTGGTGTTGACGTGATTCATGCTGCTGGCCAAGAGAGAGCCGAACGAATCGCCCTGCTCCTTAGTGATCTTGGACGGATCCAGGGGGCTGGAGATGGAACCGATACTGGGCAACGCACTGGGCATTCCTGCCACCGACTTAGTGCCGGCACCGATTCCGCTAATTCCTTGAAAGGGCATCTGCTGCATAATCTAAACCTTATCCTTTTCCGATTTCGAGGGCCTTCATCGCCATCGCTTTGCTGGATTCAATAGTCGTCGCGTTCGCTTCATAGGAGCGCGAGGCCAACATCATTGTCGTCATCTCTTCGATAATATTCACATTCGGCATCGCGATGTATCCGGCCTTCGGGCCTTCTTTAATCGAGTCGGGATGCGAAGGGTCGTAAACCCACCGGAAATCTCCGTCATCTTCAGCAACGCCGTTGATCTTAACGCCGTGACCATTAAACCCGGAGGCATTCTCGTCGAAAATATTATTGAACTCTCCATCCATGGATGCCTTAGAGAAAGCCGAGTTGAAGGCGTCAGCATCCTGGGTGGAGATGGAGACCATCTGCCGACGGTAGGGGGAACCGTCCACTCCTTTAGTCGTATTAGCATTAGCGATGTTGTTGGAAATAACATCCATCCGCTTCTGCTCTGCCTTCATTCCACTGGCAGCGATATCGAATGTCTTAAAAAATTTCATCTTATCTTACTCCGATAGAACCTTTCTGCTAACGTCCGCTGTTGTCGATAACCCACTTGAGCGCTCCGTAGATTCCAGAGACCTTGGAAGCGTAAGCGTTGTAGAGAATCTGATTCTTGGCGAGGCTCGCCATTTCGGTATTCACATCGATAGCACCATCGACGTTTTCAATCTTGGGCTTCAAGGAGGCCTTGGTCCAGCCGCCTACATCTTCGAGTTGCAT
>JBJHCR010000313.1:2001-7359 GCA_050486105.1 Vulcanimicrobiota bacterium | reverse complement strand
GGCCTTCACCGTGGAAGCTCTGTTGGGAACTCATGCTTCCTGGCACCGGGCCTCCCACATCGGCGTGGTGGGCTCGCACGGCCGCGATCCCCAGGCAAGCCTGTTCGGAAGAAAAGATGGGCTCAAGGAGGGTTAGATCCGGAAGGTGTGTGCCGCCGTCGAAAGGGTCGTTGCCTAGATAGAGATCACCCGGTGCCAGTATTCTGGTTTGCACCAGCCGTTTCACTTGCTCGGGCATGCTTCCTAGGTGAACGGGGATATGAGCGGCCTGGGCCAGCAAGCATCCTTCGGCGGTGAAGAGGGCGCAAGAGAAATCTCTTCGCACTCTGATATTAGGACTGAACCCTGAACGGGCCAGGGCCACTCCCATCTCTTCAGCCAAGCCTTCGAGTTGCTCCTGCAGCAGGGACAGCTCGATAGATTTCACGGTTTCGACCTCTCGATGAGGAGGTGCCCATGCTGCACCTGTCGGGCACTCCAGCCGTCTTCCACCCAGAGAGTGAAGGTCGAGGCAAAGGTCAGCAATGGTCCATTCACCGGGCCGTCTTTCCACTTGGAATCTCCGGGGTGGAGGACGGGCACTCTCCGAGGGACGCCGGAGGCGAGAACGATTTCTCGCTCTGCCAGCAGAGGTTCTGTGGGCAGAGCGAGTTGCTCTTTGGGAGTTAGGTTCTTCGGACCTCCTCCTGGTCCCCGAAAGCGGAGGCGAACCTCAACGGTCTCCACCGCCCATTCGGGCCTACAGAAGCCAAAGACTTGCAGGTGGTGTTGATGAAAGTCGACCTCGGGAGAGGAGTGGAGAGCTTCCCCCTGCCCGACATAACGGCGAGCCACAAGTCTCTCTTCCTGGAGTGGACCCAACCCCTGTCTCTCGGCCTCGGTCTCTTGGGCCAATCGTTGGAACAAGGCTGAACACTTTTCGGGATCTTGCCGTGATTCCTGAGGGACCTGGGCACTCCATTCGCCTTCCCAGGGCGCCACCAGGGCCCCCCAGGCCGACAGTACGCCCGCCCAGAGAGGAACAAGTATGGTCGAAATGTCTAACTTTTCGGCCACCCGGCAGGCCAGCAGCGGCCCTGCCCCGCCGTAGGGAAGGAGGGTGAAACGCTGGGGCGATCGACCTTTTCCCGTGGTGACTTTTCGAACGGCTCGGCAGAGATGGACCACCGCAATGTCCAGAATTCCCAGGGCTAGGGTCTTTGGGGTCATAGAGAAGTCCTCGGCCAGAGTGCTCAGGACCTCAGAGCTGCGCTCTCGAGATAAGACGAGGGCGTCGTCTCCAAGCTGATCAGGGAGATAGCCAAGGTAGCACAGAGCATCGGTTACGGTGGCCTCTTCACCCCCACGGCCATAGCATGCCGGACCGGGCTCGGCTCCCGCGGACCCCGGACCAACTCTCAGCAGACCCCCTGCGTCACGGTGGGCTATGGAACCCCCTCCAGCGCCCACAGTATGGATCTCAAGAGTGGGAGCACGCAACGGAAGCTCAGCGATTTCGGTTGTCCATCGATAGGGCAGTTGCCCGTCTTCAATCAAGGCGACATCGGTCGACGTTCCACCCATATCCAGAGTGACGAGATTCTCTAGACTCAGAGTGCGACCGATCTCGAGGGCTCCTCGCAAGCCGGCCGCCGGTCCGGAAAGCGCCAATCTGTGGGGTTTCAGTTGGGTCTCTTGAGGGGTTAAGAGCCCTCCCCCGGAGTGCACCAACCAAAGTTTCGATTTCGGAAGACTCCGGGCTAATCGACTCACATAAGTAGAGACCTCGCGGGTCAAGATGGCAGCCAAACAGCAGGTGCTGGCCCGCTCGAATTCCCCGGATCCCGGTGCACAAAGGTGCGACAGAAAAATGGGCATACCGAGATCGTCGAGGTGATCACCCAGGATTTTCTCGTGAGCGGGATTGGTACTGCTGTGGAGAAGGCAGACAGCCAGGGCTTCCACGGCCGCCTCCGCCGTGAGAGCTTCTTTGATCCTGGTGATCTCTAGCTCGGTCAATTCTGTCAGCACCGAGCCATCGGCCGCCATCCGTTCTTCGACTTCCAGGATCACGATTTTGTGAGCCAAGGGGTAGCCCGACTCCGGATTTAGGTTGTAGAGGCTTCTTCGTGCACCGCGTCCCAGAGTCAGTAGGTCTGAAAAACCCTTGCTGACCAAAAGGGCGATGGTCGATCCCTTCCCTTCGAGCAGAGCGTTGGTAGCCACGGTGCTGGCGTGGTTTAGGACTGTCGATGAGAAAGGCAAACGAGCCAACCCGGCGAGCACCGCCTGGCTCGGGTCACCGGGTGTGGATGACGTCTTGTAGACCCGAAGGTTGCCACTAGGACTCTTGGAGTCGAAGGCTACGAAATCGGTGAAGGTTCCCCCGGTGTCGCAGCCGACCACAGCCCCTGCCTAGTCGAGAACGAAGGTCGGGACGCCGCCACCACCGGCGGTGACATTGCACAAGGCGGTCGCTGAGAGGCGAGTCAGCAGACCCTCGATCTCACCGTGGAAGACGAAGGGGTCGAGATCCACAGTGTACTCACCCCACTGCAGGGCATTGTCTGTCCAGCTGGGATAGGAATCTCGAGCGACCTCTACTCTGGTCTGCACCAAATAGTAGGCCGAAAGCGCAGTCTGAATGGCGTTATCCCACTCTCGATCGTCGAGCTCCCAGCCCACGAAGATCCCTTTCCCTCCATATTCGTCGTTGGGCTTCATCACCAGATCCCGTTGATTCTTCCTGATGAAGTAGAGCAGGTCGATGGGATGGCCTTCCGGATCGGTGGTGGAGACATCCTCGACTTTGCGGGTCCACGGCACGTGAGTATAAACGGAGAAGAGCTGTTCTTCGGTCATTCCGTCCTGATATCGAGGGTCGGTGATCAGGGCAAAGATGGCCTTCTTGTGTAGGTACTTCGAGCGAAAGCTATTGATCACGCAGACCGAGCCTTGTTCGTAGGCTTCAAAAATCGCTTTCGCTTCCTCGTAGCGATCCAGCAACTCGTTGATCAGCAAACGTCGATAGACTAGGTTGACCTTTTGATCCTTACAGTAGAGATCACCGTTCTTGACGTGCAATTTGCGAGGGTCGGAGACCACCGTCTTATAGCCTCGGTCGTGGAAGAAGCGACGCAAGATCTCAAACTCGTGGATAGTAGGTAGGTCGTCATAGTCCACGATCGCGATCACCGGCTCGTCTTTTCCACCCCATCTGCGGTAGGTGTCAATGAGGGCCGTGAGGAGGGCTTCCCTGGTATAGAGCGGTGAGGTGGGATGATACTGAGTGAATTCTTTCATGACTTCGGTGTTCAGGAAGGCGTCCGTCATCATATCGTTATATCCGATGCCTGCCGGAACTTCAGCGTTGTATTCCACGAATCTCACGGTGCCGCCCAACAAGAAGCTGTCCAATCGGCTTGAGACCGAGAGGTCGGCATAACCTGGCTCGGGGGCAGCCAGTCGTCTTTCGTCATCGGTCATACCGAGAAAATCTTGGAGCGCAGGTTCGCTGGTCAGGCGGGGGGCCAGAACATTCATAGCTCCTACCACGCCGCGGACCGCCGAAGCCAAAAGGTTCAGCTGCTCCCTACCAACGAAATTGGGGCGAAGAAACGGGCACAGAAGGCGATCTCCAAAAAGCACCCGTCGCTCTCGCATCTCGTTCTGAAGGCCTTCAGCGAAAGCTCCAATATCGGTTTTTTCGAGAATCCGGTTGTAGAAAGAGATCGCCGTCAGGCGATCTCCCTCGCGAGCTGCTGCTGCTAGGGCTGCGTCGACTCCATCGGTTTTTGGCTGATTGCGTAGGATCATCTGACCTGTCTTCTTCCTTTGGGACTTATGGCGGGATGTTCGCTCATTTAGGCTTCTTCCTCTGCTTGGAGGGCCATTTTTGTGAGTCTTCTTTGGGAGCCTCCAAACGCTTGAGGAGCTCGGTTGCCCCGTGGACGGCTCTGGTGAAATGGTATTCGCCGAGATGCCACCATTCGAGAGCCGGAGAGGGATCGAAATCGACATACTCAATGAGGTTCTGGTTCAGGGCGAGATCCACACTACCCAGGCTCACTGGAATGTGGGCGAGAAGTGCCTGAGCCGCATCCTGTAATTCCCTGACAAGAGATGGCTTCAAGGACCGGTGAGGCAGCAGTTGGTGAGTTAGCGGCTCCAGGGAGCGAACGAATTGCGTTTCCCCGATCACGAAAACTCGATATATTTCATCGCTCGCTGGGGACTCTACCAGCTCGAGAAGCGTTTCGTCAGAGTGATCATATCTTCGCCACAGATTCCCCAGATCTTGAACGACGGCACCCTGCTCTCCATCAAAATTTAGGGCTCTCAAGTAAGGAAACGAGCCGGAGCCTTCTAGGGCTCGTTTCCAGTCTAGGGGGTATCTCAAGTTGAGGAAAGAGATTTCGGTGAGGCCCTTCGGCGGAGTCTTGCTGGGCAGTAGGAGAGAGCGAGGGGTGCTGAATCCAAGGGTTTTGGCAAGCTGTCGCACGGTGGCTCGGTTGTGGACTCTGAGCAAACTCGGACTATTTATGACCTTGATTCGGGTGGAGCGTTCCAATAGGTAGAGACATTCTCGGAAGAACGGCAAGTCTTGGGACACGAAGTCCAACACGACATCGACATCCCAGCCGCAGCCTTCAAGATCCTCTAGGGTGAGGGCATCCACGCAAAGATAGCGGCAGCAGCCTCGGCGGTGGGAGTTCAAGGCTTCTAGGACAGCTTGAGGAAAGCTTTCTCGGTGACCGTGAAGGATTCCGAACTTGGTCATTACGAGCGGTTCGTGTCCAAGTTGGTAGTCCCTTGTGTGCCTCTGCCCGCGACATCGCCTATCGTTAGTGAGACCACGCCTTCAGATAGTGATGCGCAAGGAAGCATTGTTTGCTAACATAGGGTCTGTAGGGGACAGTCTGAATCTGCGAACGACTCGCTCGTGTACGAGTTCTGTGACGGAATGGAAGGTCTCCAGATTGGGCGGCTGAGACTTGTTAGTAGGTTTGAGAGACCCTGGATTCTCTCTTTTGGAACTCTTGATCACCGTGGGTGTCGTCGCCTTGGGGCTGCTCGGCCTGGTGAGCGTTCTGGCCTTTGGGGTCAAGGCTAGTCGCACCGGTGAGATGGCTACTCTGGCAATGGGTCACTCTGTGCACGTGATCGAGTTGATTCGCAGTAGAAACTTGGACTTTGGGAGTTTTCGAGTCCCGCCCTCGGAATTTTCCGGGATCAACGATCCTTCCACGGCGCGAAGGGCCATGAATGCCGCTCCTTTCCAGAATGACTTCCCTGAGGGTATGGCATTCCAGAGAAATGTGTCTATCGAGCGTCTAAGCGACGATCCCGAGGACTATCGATACGATGTCCTGCGCATCA
>JBJHCR010000313.1:0-1991 GCA_050486105.1 Vulcanimicrobiota bacterium | reverse complement strand
CTACTGGATCGAGAGTGGCGAGGAAAGAGGGGTGAGTTTTGAAGCACTGCATGCTAAACCATAACCGTGGTACGGTTCTCTACCTGGCTCTTATTTTTTGTGCTTTTTTGAACCTCTTGGCTCTGGCCTACACTAAATGCATCCCGGTTGAGGCAAACAGTTTTTTGCGATCTCAGAGGGCCCTGAATGCCCACTATGCTTGTGAAGCTGGGGTTTTCGACACCATGGCTTGGATCCGACACGAACTCAAGCACGGTAGAGAGGTGAGCGCAGGGGAGATCGTCGTTCGGGAGGGAGAGCATAGCGGTTGGTTCTGGAGGGCTGAGATCACTCCCGACCCCATGTCTCCTCCTCACGGAGAAGCAAGTCTCCGATTTTTCGAAATACTCTGTCGAGCTTGGGCCCCCAACGTCAATGTGAATACCGCCGATCCTGCCCGTATCATCAGAGTCTCCATGGGAGAAGAAACATTCGCTCGATACACCAACTATGTCGATCGCATGCATACTTTTTATAACGTCATGAGCGGAGGGACGTTTCTCGAAGGACACATCCACGCCAATTCGGCGATCATGATGCTGATAAGCGACGATGCCTACAGCAATCCAGCAGGCCCTGTCTATCTTGGTTACATGACCTCATCCACGACGGCGAATGCCCCTTGGAACGTCGATGGAGTAAACTATATGGAGTTATCTCAGGCACCCTTCGACGGAGAAGGGACGGCCATTCCTGAGCGCTATGAGAAACTCTATCTCGGTGGTCAGGCAGGATTGAATGTGGGAGTCAATAGGATCGAACTACCCGACAGTTCCGTTGGCCTCGAGAATCGGGCTTGGGGCGAAGACCTCACCAATCCACCCACTGGGAGAGGGCTGCATGTGAATGCTGTCGGCTCGATGATGCAGGGTGGCTTCTTTGTCGTGGGAGATATCGAATCCATGACCCTCGAAGCGATAGGCCAAGCTGCCAGCCTTATCACCTTCACTCAGTTGAACAGCTCAGGTGAGCTCGATACGACCAAGATTATGGAAGTCTATTCCGGAAGTGCGACTCTCGATGGCCATACGGTCACCTCAGATTCCGTAGGGGTTTCCTTTCCCGACAGTCCGTTTGCCACTTTTAGCAATCCGAGCAATGGCGTCTTTCACGCCACAGGCAGCATAAAAAGTCTGTCGGGAACCAACCTGGGACCTCGTCTGATCTCCGTGGATCTGGCTTCAAATCAAGTGATTCGCATCACCGATAGCGTGACTCGCGCTGACACCAATCCTGGCTCTAGGGTTACAGGGCCCAGAGATGTCTTGGGCTTGGTGGCCTACAGGGTGGTCCTTGGAGAGGAGGCACCCCGAAGTAGTAGCGAGCCTGTGTATCTTTATCTGTCCTACTTGGCTGGAAAGGAAGAATCCTTTCCAGGAGGTGGCTTCCAAGTTGAGGGTTGGGACGACACCAGCAAACCTAGAGGAGTGTTCCATCTCCACGGAGCCAGTGGGGCTGGCCGAAGTTATCCCACTGGCACGGGAGAAGGTACCGTGGGTTTCGGATATCGCCATTTTTTTGATGAGCATTTGGTCGAGAATCCTCCACCGCACTACCCGACTACGGGCAAGCTACCGATCCGCTCTTGGAGAGAGGAAGATGGAGCCCTGTAATGACCTTATTGCAAAAGAGGCTGGGCTTGACCCTGATCGAGGTGATTGTAGCAATGGGGATCATGATCATAGTGACGGTTATGATCCTCGGCATCTATGGAAATTCCTTCAATGCCTTCCGACGGGGGACGTCCAGGCTAGAGGCTCAGCAGAGAACTCGCGAGGTTCTCCGTCGAGTTACTCCCCTGATCATGTCGTCAAAAGCTCCTACACCCCTAGGAGGCTGCTGATTTAATCGGACTCTGTCGCATGGTTTTGTCGAGTTTTGTCGTATAGATCCTCGAACATGTTTCGAGGAGTTGATAGTCAGATGTCATTTTGCGAAATTGAGGCGTGGTG
>JBJHCR010000312.1:0-7380 GCA_050486105.1 Vulcanimicrobiota bacterium | reverse complement strand
TGGGTATGGTGCCCGAGGCGGCGATCGCCATGTTGGCCTGCGCCCGCCTTGGGGCCATCCACTCGGTGGTCTTTGGCGGCTTCTCAGCCGAGGCGCTCCGGGATCGGGTGCGAGACTGCGGAGCCAAGTTTGTCCTCACTCAAGACGAAGGGCGCCGGGGAGGTAAGCCGCTGCCGTTGAAAGCTGTGGTAGATCGTGCTCTTGAAGATGAAGCCCAGGTAAAGAAGGTGGTGGTCTTTCGGCGCACCGGTTCACCGGTGGATTTCCAGGCCCAAAGGGACGTCTGGTGGCACGAGTTGATGGAAGGCTCTGAGGCCACCTGTCCCCCGGTGGAATGCGCCGCCGAGGATCCCCTCTACATCCTCTACACTTCAGGTTCAACCGGAAAGCCAAAAGGACTGGTGCACACCACCGGAGGCTATCTGACCTACGTGAGTTACACCCACCAGATCGTCTTCGACCTCAGAGAAGACGACATCTATGCCTGTGTAGCCGACGTTGGCTGGGTCACCGGGCACAGCTATATCGTCTACGGCCCCCTGGCCAATGGGGCCACCACGCTGATATTCGAATCCACCCCGATGTATCCTGACGCTGGACGCTATTGGGACCTAGTTCAGCGCCATAAGGTGACCATCTTTTACACCGCTCCGACAGCTCTTCGAGCCCTAGCGGCTCAGGGGAATGAGCACGTGGAGCGCTATGACCGCTCCTCTTTGCGGGTTCTTGGAACCGTCGGGGAACCCATCAATCCCGACGCTTGGCTCTGGTATTATGAGGTGGTGGGCGAAAAGCGCTGTACTATCGTGGACACTTGGTGGCAGACGGAGACCGGAGGGGTCTGCATTTCCCCACTGGCTCCGGTCACCGATACCGCTCCGGGTTCTGCCACCCTACCCCTCCCTGGCATCATGCCTGTTATCGTGGACGGAGAAGGGCGGATCCTCAGGGGGCCTGCAGAAGGGAAGCTTTGCTTAGGCCATCCGTGGCCCGGCCAAGCTCGCACGGTCTGGGGAGACCACGATCGTTATGTGGCCACTTATTTTGCCACCTATCCCGGCTTCTACTTCACCGGAGACGGCTGCAAGCGGGATCCTCACGGCTATCACTGGATCACCGGTCGGGTGGACGACGTACTCAACGTCTCCGGACACCGCATGGGAACCGCCGAATTCGAGAGCGCCCTGGTCAATGTGCACGAGGTGGCCGAGGCTGCGGTGGTGGGTTACCCCCATCCCATCAAGGGTCAGGGGGTCTACGTCTACGCCGTCCTTCAGCCAGGCTTCGAACCTTCGAGTGAGGTGGAAACCAGCATGCGCCAAGCCTGCCGTCAGGCCATCGGGGCCCACGCCGGCCTCGACAGCATTCACTTTGTCCCGGGCCTGCCCAAAACTCGATCGGGCAAGGTCATGCGTCGCATTCTGCGCAAGATCGTGGAGGGCGACGGCGACAAACTCGGCGACATCTCAACGCTTGCCAACCCCGAAGTGGTAGAGCAGATCAAGAGCGAATTCCAAGCCCCGGCTTAGGACCGAGCGCTCGGGGTCCGAGGACCGATCAACGAGCTTGCGCAGCCCGGTGTTCAAGGTGCAAGAAAGCGATCATCACCGCCGTGGCAGCCAGGGTTACGGTGGAGAGGCCCGTTAGAAAACCAGGCCAACCGTACAGTTTGATCACCGTACCTCCGGTGAAGTTGAAAACGAAGGCACCAAGGTACCCAAAGATATCGAAAAAGCACACCAGAAAGCCACAGAACGGACCTCCAAAACTGATGGAAAAGATGCTCATGGGGAGATAGTAGGCCGGAGCGACCGCCACTCCAAACCAAAAAATCGCGAGCAAACTGGCCCAATAGGCGCTTTCCGGGTCTAGGCCCCAAGCAGGCATGCTGTAGAGCACGTAAACACTGAGCAGCCCAGTCCCCAACAGTCCCCCGATGGCGAAGGTGCGCTGCCCGGTGGTCAGCTTATCGTACAAGAAGCCGGCTGAAAGGACAGCGATGAACATGCCTGCAGGAAAGGCGGTCCCAGCTTTTCCTGCAGCTCCCGAGGACAGGTCTAAGGATTGGGTGAGATACAAAGGGATAAAATTCAAGAAATCCATCATCATGGTGGTGAAGACCATGGCAGCACAGATCAACCATACCCGTCGAGTCCTAGCAAATTTACCTAGGGCTTCGTCGAACGGAACCCCGGTCAAAGGATGGTCGGCAGCCTCCTCGGGCTTGAGATCGCTCGCCACCGGTGGTGTCAGGCCCACGTCTTTGGGCCCGGAGCGCAGAAAAAACCAGCCTAACAGGAGCGCCGCTCCGGCGAAGGCCGTGGAGATCCAAAACAAGCTTCTCCAAGGCACACCCACAGTGAGAAGATGTCCCAAACCCAGGGTCGCAGTCATTACTCCCACTCGGGAACTGGTGGAAATGATCCCCCAGACTCGCCCGTGTTTCTCTGGGGAATACCAGTCCCGGATAATGGCGGTCATAGCAGGCCAGCCGCCGGACTTTGCCGCCTGGCCGGTGAGATTGAAGGCCGCTAAGGCCGGAAATTTGGTAACCAAGGCAAAGCCTGCCGTGGTCAAGGCAGTTAGGGCCAACATCAGCAAGAAAATGGCCCGCCCCCCCCATCGATCCACCATGACTCCGGTCAAGACCTTGCCGGTGACCCCACCAGCCGAATGAAAGGCCATGAGACGACCGTAGCTCTCTTCGTCCATCCCTAGAGCGGGGTCGGCGATCATTTCAGGCGAAGCCACGATCGCGGTGTTCCTGCAGACCATAAAGGCCACGTATCCCAGATACATGCAACCTAAGATGATCAGTTCCCAGCGGGTGCGTCTGCTCATGCGGTCCTCATCCCCCGGGGCCAAAGTCTAGGCGGTTCACCGTCCGGCAACCGACCTCGGAGGTGAGCCGTATTCCCTAGAACTCCGCCGACCCCTTGAGCAACTGAAACATCTCCCTCTGCCCACGATCGAAAAAAGCGACCCTTGCGAGTCGCTTTTCTAACAAAGCTCGTTTAGCTTGGCAGCTTAGCGACGTCCAGCGCGGGGCTTGGCTTCGTTCACTACCAGAGTGCGTCCGTCGAGCTCTTTACCGTCGAGACCCTCGATGGCAGCAAGACCGCCGGAGCGCTCTTCCATTTCCACGAAGCCGAAGCCACGAGGGCGTTGGGTGTCGCGGTCGGTGACGAGTCTAACAGTGCGAACGGCTCCGAATTGCTCGAAAGCTTCGGTGAGGTCGTTTTCTTGAAGTCCGTAAGACAGGTTTCCTACATAAAGATTCATTGGGATTCTCCTTTTTCGATGTTCCACCTGAGGTGGAAGGTTTTGTAGCCCAACAGGAGCTAGAAGTGGCCTCATCGAGTCGGTGCTGAGCGAGGCCTATCGAAAAAGAGATGGGACTGTCCAAGCGAGCGAGATACGTGATGCATTTCTGAAAGTCTGTTGTGCATGAGGACCTTACACTATGTCTGAAGATTTGACAAGAGGCCAGAGAAAAGAAAAGTCGTCTGATGACTGAAGGAGCCGCCTGGGAGCGGCAGAAGAACTTTCGATTCCAGAGAGAAGGTTCCACTTTGCAAGAATCTCAGGCTCCGCAGACCTTAAAAGAATTTGAGGCTATCCACGAAGACTACGCCTTTTTTGAAAGGCATTCGAACGAAACCCTCACTAGCATCAGCGCCTGGCTCCCTCATCTGCCAAGACGCGCCGGCCCGTTGGCAGCCCTCGATTTTGGTGCTGGTTCCGGGACCTTCACTAAGCAGTTTCTTGAAACGGCGGCCTACCCCACTGAGGAACTCAGCCTCACCCTGGTTGAGCCAGACCTCGGATTTCGGACCCAGGCCGTCCAACGTCTCGAACCTTTCAGCGACCATCCTATTGAAGCCTGGCCTCTGCTCGAGGGACAGGTCGGTCCAAAGTTCGACCTGATCTTCAGTCACCATGTACTTTACTACGTGCCTAACCTTGGGGACACTTTGAAGTGGCTCTGCGCAGCCCTAAAGCCAGGAGGGCGCATGCTCATCTCCCAGGGAGGCCAGGACAACGGACTCAACAAGATTGTCTTTGCGGCCTTTGAGTTCTTGGGTGAACGCTCGCCCTATCACTACAGCGAACAGACCTTCGAACTCCTCCAGCAACTCGAGGTCACAGTGACCGTCGAGAACGTTTGCTCGCACGTGAAATTCCCTGATTCTCGAGAAGGGCGGCAGCGAATCTTGAGGTTTCTCTTGAGCGAGCATCTCGACCGCTGCCCGAAAAACCTAGACGAGGAAGTCTTTGAACCTCTGAGTTCCGACGGCATGATCACCATCAGGAATCTGGACCAACTTTTTATCGTCGAAAAATAGTGTCTTCGAGTGAGGCTCAGTGTCCTGGCAGTCGAAACTCTCCTCGCACGATGGGATGATCAGAGAGCTGAGGCCCCGCAGGAGAATACAAGGTCTCGTGCTCAACCCTCACCGGAGCGGCCCCGTTAGCCGCCAACCAATCGATCCTCGCGCCATCAACAGCATAGCCATCGTCCTTGAGGTCTTGAACCAAAGGTCCTTGAGCGCCCTGGTTGAAGTCTCCACCCCCGATGATAATGTCCCCCGATTGACTCTGATCCTTTAGAAAATCGTGCAGCAATTGGCCCTCTTGCAACCGAGCCTCAGGACTTGCTGAACCGGTAGACAGGTGGGTATTGAATACCAAGATATTGTCCGAAGAGCCCGCTTCGCTGACCCGCACCGCCTGAACTGCTCTGGGTTCTCCCCCGCCGCCAAGGCCCACCACCGAGCGGGCGGCCCCCAAATCACCAGGGGCCAAATCGTGATTGACTGTGAGCCTTGAGTTCCCGGACACTTCGAGCTCGGGGGCCACCAAGATCATATTGCCTTGCCGACCGTTGGTCTGAGAAAAGTATCCCACCATTCCTGTGCCATCGACTATGGACTGCACATCCCAGGGATTGACCTCTTGGAGCAGATGGACTTCCGCCCCTTCGGCGTTCAATTGCTCGATCTGTTGGCTGAGTTGAGGACGTGCTCCATCGGCATCCCGGCTAAGTCCGTGATGCAAATTCCAGGAGACCACCGAGAGCTCACCGTCCGGAGCCGCCGCCTCTCGTGGAGAATTGGGATGAAAAACACGGTTGGTCGTTGAGGCCAAGTCCCGCACAGCTTCGTTTCTGTGCGGAACGCCTCGTGCGACCCGGTAGGCACCGCTGGCCGCAGTGGACGCTTGAGGTGAAACACATACGGACCCACTCTGCACCGAAACCACCGCGGTTTCGCATAATGGAAGGTTTTGGGCGGCATATCCGGCCAGGCCCAAGCCACCCCCCAGCAGGGAAAGGGCCACCATGGCGCTGGCTGCGGTTTTCATCAGTCGTCCGCGCCACCGACCGGATGGTTGCTTGGGCTCGACCCTGGGCTCTGATAAATCAAGTCGCTCCTGAGGAGACGATGAAGGCTCTGGTGAAGACTCCTTTTCTATGTATTGCCTAAAGCTTGGTGCTCTTGACAAAGTCGATGGGCCCATCTGGACAACGGAAGTTTTCATAGGACAACTCTAACGGCAGAAGCTGAATAACGGGTGGACCAAAGCCCTCAAGAAGTGAACTTTCTGTTACAATTTCCGACGGTTGACTAAGAATGAGCCCAACCAGGACAAAAACAAAACCCTTGAGAAATGGCAATGATGGTCATTCGTACTCTCCTAATCCTCCTTTTAGTCTCGACGACTACTTTAGCTGAATCCCTGAAGTATCGTGTCGAGTCAGAAACCCTCAAATTTGAGGAAGGAAAGCTCTCTATCGAGATCGAGTACCCTCAAGTTTCCGGTCTCGGAGAATCCTTGGACCGAGGACTCAACCTGGAATTTCAAAAGCGAGCTGAAGCAGCCTCGGAGGCTTTCAAGAAGGATGCGGCAGAGATGAAGGCCGATCTCCCCGTGGACTCTCAGGATTGGAACCCCCCTCAATCCCTGACTATGGGCTTCGACGTCAAGCAAGCTTCCACCGAACTGCTGGTGATTCTGGTCTGGGGTAGTGAATTCACCGGAGGCGCCCACCCCAACCCAACCTTTTACCTCTTGATGCTGGATCCCACCACCGGCCAAAGGGTGGCTGTCAGCGATCTGTTCACCCCTCGAGTCAACTACCTCGAGCGCCTTTCCGAGGTGAGTCGCCTTCAGCTCAAGAATGACCCCGACAATTTGATGGGCGATTCTGAATGGGTGAACACCGGAACCGAGCCCAAACGAGAAAACTTCGCGCTGGTATGGCCAGAAGGAGAAGACCTGGTGATCATGTTTCCTCCCTACCAAGTTGCCCCTTACGCCGCCGGCCCGCAAGAACTCAGAGTGCCGCAAAAGGACTTCCATGGGATCCTTAGCACTCGGTTCTTTGACCAATAGCCTCAACGGTCGTGGTCGATTTTCTCAAAGGCAAAGTAGCCCTTATTAGAGACCTCATAGGTCGCTTGATCGTCTGGCTGATAACCAAGCCCCTGCCTTCACCGTTGAAGATCTTGCCGGATCGTTATGGGCTGACCTATGAGGAGATCGTTTTCCCCAGCGCCCATCAAGATTCGGTACTCTTGTCTGGCTGGCTGATTCCCGCTGAAGACCCCAAGGGCTTGATCATCTTGTGCCACGGCATCAACAGCACTCGAGTCTGGATGCTGGACAAGGCTCGCTTTCTCCGAGAACTGGGATACACCACCTTTCTTTTCGATTTTCGCTCTCGAGGGCGCAGTCAGGGTGACCGTTGCACCCTGGGTATTCGGGAGAGGGACGACATTCTGGGGGCCCTAAACTTTCTGAGTCAGCACGCTCACACCCGGGAACTTCCAAAAGGAGCCATAGGGGAAAGCCTCGGGGCAGCCAGCCTCCTCAGGGCTCTGAAGCTGGATAATACGATTAGGGCCGCCACCTTAGAAGCTTGCTTCACCAGTTTAGGGGAGGCCATCGACCGACGCTGTGGATGGCTGCCTTGGGGTTGGGGTCCGAGTTGCTCGAGGTGGCTCCAGAGCCTTCTTCTGGAAGAGGTCGGCATCGACTGCAGCAAAGTTAGTCCGTTGTCTGACGTCAAGGCTATTGGAGAGCGCCCGCTGCTCTTCATTCACGACAGTTGGGACATATGGTGTCCCAAGAATAATGCAGAGCAATTATTCATAGAAGCTCCGGAGCCCAAAGAACTCTGGGTCGCTCCCTACACCCCCCACGTATGCGCTGCCTGGGCTGCTCAACGGGGCTATCAAGCCCGAGTCGGAGACTTCTTCAATCGACACTTGCAGGAGCAGTTTTCGTCCGAAATGGTCTAAGGGTCTGACCAGGAAGTACTTCCCGATTTGGAGCGCGGCTCCATCCCGGCCGGCTTCGTTGCTATCTCCTTATTTG
>JBJHCR010000311.1:0-7396 GCA_050486105.1 Vulcanimicrobiota bacterium | reverse complement strand
GAGAGGGAAAATAAGCGAGTGCAGCGCCGTGAAGGTTGAATGTCAACAGACCCTAACCCCCAAGGTCTTCGAGCCTCATCCCTCATTCCCCAAGAGAGTTGACTTTGGGGAGGGGAGTGGCGGTGTTACTCAAAGCGAGGGCACAAGGATGGGGAGGCCAGGGAGAGAAATCGGTCGGTATGAAGGCCCTGCAATCGACAACTATGGAACACTTCAGCTGCCAGGGAACGCTTGAGTGAATGCGCCAAGGTGAACCTCTCGGCAAGCCAGGACTGAGGTCTGGCGACTTTGCCTAATTTTACCTGCCCTGAGCCCCTCATACTGGAGAGCGGTCGACGGCTTCACGGGGTCGAGTTGCACTATGAGGTCTACGGAGAGTTTCATCCGCAACGCACGGTGCTGCTCTGTCACGCCCTATCGGGCAGTGCTCGAGCTGCCGGAGAGGGAGGCTGGTGGGCCGGCATGATCGGCCCGGGCAGGGCTTTGGATACCGACCGGATCTGCGTCATCTGTTCCAATACTCTAGGGGGCTGCACCGGCAGCACCGGGCCTTCAAGCCCGCACCCTGAGGACGGTAAACCATGGGCCTTGCGTTTTCCGGTGATCACCGTGGGTGACATGGTCAATGCCCAAGTCCGACTGGCCGACCATCTCGGGGTGAAGCGCTGGCGCGCCGTGGTGGGAGGCTGCCTGGGAGGAGCCCAGGCCCTAACTTGGCTGCAACGCTATCCCGAGCGCTGCGGGCGAGTGGCGGCCATCGGGATCACTTCGGCGACCTCTCCCCACTCACTGGCCTTCTACGAGGTGTTGCGCCGCTCGCTGATGCTGGATCCTGCTTACGGAGACGGGAACTATTACGCTGAAGGTACTCCCACGGCGGGCATGGGGCTCAATGCCCGCATCGGAATGCTTTTCTGGATGACGCCGGAGGTGATGTGGTCGCGCTATGGGAGGGAACTGCTCGGGGAGGACTACCGCTATACTTTGGAACCGGAGTTCTCGATTCATGAAGGTATGGCGGCCTTGGGACGTGGTGCCGGGGCCCGCTTCGACCCGAACACCATGATCTACTTGACCCGGGCCATGGACTACTACGACCTAGCCCGCGGAGCAAGCGATCTCGCTTCTTCCCTGGTCCACGCTCGCCGGCCCGTTCACCTGGTCAGCTATAACTCCGACTGGAGATATCCCCCCGATCAGGTTGAAAGGCTCCGCCAGGCCCTGCCCGAGGCGCGGCACTCGGTGCTGGACAGCAAATTTGGCCACGGGGCCTGGTTGTTTGAGACTCCGCCGTTGGCCGAGGTTTTGGCCCCCTTTCTCAAGGCTTAATCGAAGGATCTTGGGCCGTTGCTGCGAAGCCCCATCCATGGCAGTAGAAGCGAACATAGAGGGCGACCACCTTACCCTGTCCGTTCAGGGAATCGACAAACTTCTCAGTTTCAAGGGCAGTATCACCGTTCCCCTAGAGCACATCAGCGCCGTCTCCAAGGCGCCCGAGATCAGCCGAAAGGATATTGGACTTAAATTGATAGGCACAGGGCTGCCCGGATTGATTCGAGCAGGGACCTATTCCGGCAAAGACGGACTGGCCTTCTGGGACGTTCACGACTACGACAAGGCGCTGATGTTCGAGCTTCACGACGAGCGCTATTCTCGCCTTTTCGTGGAGGTTAAGGATCCCGAAGGCACCCTCGCCATGCTCCAAGAGGAGTTGACCAAGCGCGGTCTCTGACACTGCGACCGCTCTCATCGACAGACCCCAGGGCCTGATAGAGAGGTCTTCTTACTTGCCCTAAGGAATGCTCCGGGTCTATGGAGACCACTCGGCTTTTTTGGCTCTGTTTAGCTGCCCTGGTGAACGCAAATTTTGCGCCGCTTCAAGCCAAGCAACCTGGACAGGGCCGGCAGCAGTACAAACGGGCCATCTCCCTCTCCCGACCCTCCCCGGCACTGGTCCCCAGAGCTTGGGAGAGAGCTTGGGACCCCCTCCCCGGCACCGAAAATGGCGCCCAATGTTCCGCCGAATCACGAAATCAGAGGGAGATCCCGTGAGCCTAAAGAGAGCCCTGTTGCTCGCCTTTGCCCTAGCCTTAGTGCTGGCAGGATGTGCGAGCAAGTCCGCCGAGCGAGCGGTCTCCCCGGTTAAGGTGATGAAGCTGGAGAGCGGGACCTTGGCCAAAGAGGTGTCCGCCGACGGCCAAGCCAAGGCCCTCAGGACAGCCACCGTCACCAGTGCGGTCAGCGGCAAGGTGGTGAGGATCGCTGTCAAGGTTGGAGACCGGGTGGAAGCTGGGCAGCCTTTGATTTGGGTGGAGGATCCTTTAGCTCCTTCTCAACTGCGCCGCCTGCAGGCGGCCGTGGAGGGAGCCAGAGTTCAAGTTGAGTCGGCCCGCATCACCACGGCTCAGTCTGCCGAGCAGAAGTCCTCCGACATCGAGCAGGGGGAATCCGATGTCAAGGTCGCCGCCATCGCCGTAGTGAAGGCTCAAGCCTCCTTAGAGGCGGCAGAGACCGAACTCACCCGCAAGCAGGATCTGTTGGTCAAGAAGGCTATCGCTCAGACCGATGTGGAGAAGGCTCGCCTGGTTAGAGATCAGTCTAAAGCGGACCTCAATAGTGCTCAGGTCAAGTTGGCTGCCGAGAAGGAGCGATTGGCAGCCACACGAGTCAATCTTTCGGTGGATATTCAACGTTCCCAGGAAGGCGCGGCTTTGGCCTCCTTGCGCCAGGCAGAGGCGGATCTCGAATCCGCCTTGGCGCAGCAGGTTCAGGAGACGGTGCTCAGCCCAATCGCCGGATTGGTGTCCCAGAGCAATGTCCAGTTGGGCCAGGACCCCTCCAAGATGAGCGAGCCTCTCCTCACTATTGTCGATGAAAGCAGTTTGCGCGTGGAAGCGAAGTTCGACGAGAGATACGCCAGCGACATTCGGCCAGGGCTTCGAGCCGAAGCGCGCCCGGTGGTCGACCCGAACCAGCTGATTTCTCTGGTGGTGGAGCGGGTGACACCCCAGTCCCAGGAAGCTTTGCTGGCGGTGGAGTTGCGGCCGGTAGACGGCAAGGGGCCGCGTCTCACGGTGGACTCCTATATCAGGGTTCGCCTAGATCTGGAAACCCCTAGCGGCATCCTGGTCCCAGTGGCTGGCATCGTGTGGGATTCCGACGGGGACCCGACGGTGATGCTGGCCCAAGCCGGGAAAGCCAAGAGCAGAAAAGTTCGAATCGTCAATCAGAGCGAGAGCCACGCTCTGGTGAGTGAAGAGACCTTGCAGGCCGGAGAACTCTTGATTTTCGAAGGTCAGACTGGGCTGGCGGATGGAGCGGAGATTAGGGTCGTCAATGAGTAAACTTTTTCGCAGAGAAGCCGTCGAGTCTCAATCGAGCCCGGAGCAACTCAACACCTTGCTCCAGGTTACCAAGCCGGTGGCCTGGCTAGCCCTAGGGGCCGCACTGATCCTCACCGTGTCCGCCGTGACTTGGGGATTTCTAGGCAGTTTAGCGGTGACCGTCTCGGGTCCCGGGGTTTTGCTTCCCCAAGGAGGGTTGCGCACCGTCCCAGCCCTGACTTCGGGAGTGCTGACCGAAGTGCTGGCTCGAGCCGATCAGGTGGTGGCCGACGATGCCGTGGTGGCCCGTATGAAACCCGTAGTGGTGAGTAGCGATCAGGGTCACAGAGTGGAGATCGCCGCCGATCGTGGGGGACGAGTGGTCGCCGAGTTGGTCCGTCCCGGTCAGTTTGTGGAACAAGGACAGAGCGTCATCGTGCTATCCGAGCCGGGTGCACCCTTGGAATGTCAGGCCTTCTTCGCTTTCGATCAGGGCGACAAGGTTACTCCAGGAATGGCCGTGCGGGTGCTTCCCTCCAACGCTCGTGAGGACGTTTTCGGGGCCTTAGAAGGCACAGTGATGAGTGTGGCTCCTTATCCCACCAGCCGCCCAGAGATGGAGGCTATATTGACCGACTCGCAGTTGGTCGACTTCTTCCTCACCGGTGATCGTTATCAGGAAGCGCCGTTGCGAATCAGGGTGAGCCTTAAGAGGGACCTCGATGATCCCTCCACCTACCTCTGGACCAGTGGCAAGGGCCCAGCCGGAAGACTGCGGATCGGCACCTCTTGTCAGGTCGAGATCGTCACCGAGTATGTGCGGCCGGTGGAGCTCATCATGCCCAAGATCCGCGACTTCTTCGACGCGGCGGTCGGTCCTCAGTGAGCGAGGCTCAACTCGTTCGTCCCAAAGGCCGGCAGCGCAAGCGCACTCCTACCGTGATCCAAATGGAAGCGGTGGAGTGCGGAGCAGCCGCGTTATCCATCATTTTGGGCTATTACGGACGTTTCGAACCCCTCGAGAAGCTAAGGGTGGAATGTGGAGTCTCTCGAGACGGCAGCAAGGCGGGCAGCGTTTTGAAGGCGGCCCGAGCTTACGGGCTGGTCGCCAAGGGCTTCAAGAAGGATTTAGAGGGCTTGTTTAGCCTGCGCCTGCCGGTGATCGTCTTCTGGGAGTTCAATCACTTTTTGGTGGTTGAAGGATACGACCAGAACAAGGTTTACCTCAGCGATCCTGCCATGGGTCCCCGCGCCGTCGATTGGGAAGATTTTAATCGCTCCTTCACCGGAGTGGCGTTGGAACTCTACCCGGGAGAGGATTTTCACAAGGGTGGGGCTCCCCGCTCAGTTTGGAAGGGCTTGCTGAACAGGGCTCGTGGCTTCCTGCCGGGGATGGCCTACGTGGCCCTCGCCAGCCTGCTGTTGGTCGTACCCGGGGTGGTGGCTCCCGCCTTTCTCCAGATCTTCATCGACCATATCCTAGGAGATGCGCTGCGATCCTGGACCCCCTACCTGCTGGCCGCCATGGCCAGCACAGCGCTGTTCCAAATCGCCTTGACCTGGTTGCAGCAAGTCTTTCTGGCCCGCCTGGGGACGGGCCTGACGGTAGGCACTTCGGCGGGCTTCTTTTGGCATATTTTGAATCTCCCCGCCTCCTTTTACAACCAGCGTTTTGCCGGAGACATCGCCAATCGGGTGGAGCTCAACGAGCGGGTGGCCGGATTGTTGTCCGGGCAATTGGCCACCGCGGGTTTCAACCTGGTGATGATCGCTTTTTACCTTCCCGTCATGTTCATGTACGACGTCAGCTTAACCGTGGTGGCCATCATCTTGGCCCTAGTCAACGCCGCAGCTCTCACCTCGGTGGCCCGCTCCCGCAAGGACATCAACCTTCGGCTTTCCCAAGAGCAGGGGAAATTCATAGGGACCACCATCGACGGCCTGGTCAACATTGAAACCCTCAAGGCTTCAGGTCGAGAAGGCGACTTCTTCACCCGCTGGAGCGGGAGCCAAGCCAAACTCGTTAACGCCACTCAAGAACTAGGATTCATCAGCCAACTTCTGTCTTCGGTGCCTTCCTTCATTAGCCAGGCGGGAGGCCTGTTGGTTCTGATCTTGGGCGGAATGCGGGTGATGGACGGTCAAATGACCCTGGGCATGTTGATGGCTTTTCGCACTTTGATGTCTCAGTTTCTCGGCCCGGTGAGCAGCCTGGTTTCTCTGGGCAGCAAGCTCCAAGAAGTGGAGAGCGACATCGCTCGCCTCGACGACATTCTCAACAATCCCATGGAGCAGTCCCCTGAGGATCCGTGTCGTGACGCTCTAGAAGGCAAGGTGGAACTCAAGAACGTGACCTTCGGTTACGACCCCACGGCACCACCCATCTTGGACAACTTCAATTTGAGCCTAGAACCAGGACAGCGCGTGGCCCTAGTGGGCTCGACGGGAAGCGGAAAGTCCACCATTGGGCGACTGATCAGTGGTCTCTACAAGCCTTGGTCTGGAGAGATCCTCTTCGATGGTCGGCCTCGCGACTCCATTCACCCCGAGGTCTTGGCCGCTTCCATGGGCCAGGTCGACCAGTCCATTTTGCTGTTCGAAGGCACCTTGAGGGACAATCTTACCCTGTGGGACCCCCGGGTACCCTTGTGCGCCCTCAATCGAGCAGTGGAGGACGCAGGCATCGCCCAGATGGTCTCTCGCCGTGGCGGCATGGAGGGTCGGGTGGACGAGGGTGGGAAAAACTTTTCAGGAGGTGAGCGGCAGCGTCTAGAAATTGCCCGGGCCCTGGCTCTAGACCCCAGTATACTCATCCTCGATGAAGCCACCTCGGCCCTCGATCCCCTGGTCGAGAAGCTGATCGACGACCGCTTGAGGGCACGTGGTTGCACCTGTATTATCGTGGCCCATCGTCTGAGCACCATCCGTGACGCGGACGAGATTGTGGTTCTCGACCGAGGCCGAGTGGTCGAACGAGGCACCCACGAGGCTTTGGTGGAATCTAGGGGAGCCTACTGGCGACTGGTGAGCGCTGAGATGGAAGGCAAAGGAGGATGACCGAGCCCTGGGAAGGACGCGCAGGGGTCGAGATGGTGCCCTTGGGCGCGAACAAGCCTTACCCCCTCGCTGGCGATCAGGTTTTGATCGTCACCTCCGGTTTGATCCACCTCTTCTGGCAGCCGGACTCTAGCACTCGAAGGACAGCCTTTGTAACGCGCTCGGCGGGTCAGGCCATCTTGGAAATGCGAGAAACGAAGGTGGTGGCCTTCGGTTCTCCCGGGACTTCCGTGGCTCGAATGTCCCGCCCGACCTTTTTGCAACAGCCCGAGGCCTCAGTGCTGCTTGCCGACTGGCTCGCCGAAAGTGGTCGGGCTCTCGCTGAGCTTCTCGAGGAGGTGGCCAACATCGAGCCCGGGAGGACCCTCACCCTCAAAGATCAGGAGGAGGTGAGCTCCCAGCGGGCCGTTTTTCTGGTCTGTTCACGCCCCTTGGAGATCGATGGAGAAGCTTCAGACAGCACGCTTTTTGCGCTGCCTCCACTCCTGCGCGGACGGGCCACTGGGGAAACGGAAGTCGAGGGGCTGAGCGTAGAAGCAGCTCTTCAGAGGGAAGGGCTATGGCCGGCCATAGATCGCTATCATCAGTGGGTGCGGCGGCGCATGGAAGCACGAGGTCTGGAAGCTCAAAAGTATCACCAAGAGAAGATTTCGGCCCACGAAGCGGCTCGCGAGATAGCCCTAGCCCAGGGGGTAGCCAGATTGGCCGCGGCGTTGCCCGGCGGGGACGGGGCTGGAGTGACCGCACTGACGGCCACCAATCCGCTGATGGCAGCCATTGAGATGGTGGCCAAAGCCTCCGGTATCGAGGCCCTGCGCCCTCCCATCGCCGAGGCAGAGCACAATGACCTGCTGACCCGAATAGCTCAGGCTTCGGGCTTTCGAACTCGGATGGTGAAACTCACTTCGAACTGGTGGAAGAGCGACGCAGGACCTCTGCTGGCGTCCTACGAGGGCAATCCGGTAGCCCTGCTCCCCGAGCGTCCCGGGCGTTACAAGATGGTGAATCCCGAGACC
>JBJHCR010000310.1:2435-7439 GCA_050486105.1 Vulcanimicrobiota bacterium | reverse complement strand
GCCCTATCTCTCGCTCGCATGAGCGAATTGGAACTGAGTCGAATTCTTGCGGACTTTAAGGAACTCAATTCTTGGCCCGGGATCGTAGAGAAATACGCTATCGACCTTAAGGGGCAGTCGTCTCTTGAGGCTGCTATGGCCGTCAGGAGCCCCAAATCGTGACCATCCCTGACTCCGTCTCTCAAGGCCTCAGCTGGCTTTTGGTTGTTGGTCTAGCCTTTTTCGCTGCAGAAACCTCCAGTGCGCTCCTCGAGAATCAGTTGAGAGTTCCTCCTAGGCCACTACCGGCAACGGCAGTGTTCGCGATCCAAGAAGAATCACCAGCTCAGGCGCCGGCTCCAGGGCTAATAGCCCTGTTGGCCACCACTCAGCCTGAAGGAGCTGAGATCGCGGCCGGGACGGAAGAAGCAAACGGTGGATCGGGGCGTCCCGATCGGGGAGGGACCAAGGCAAAGAAGCCCGAGAATGACGGGAACCCCAAGAACCTTCGTCTCAAGGGAACCATGGCAGGCTTTGGGGGGGCAGGTCTGGCTATGATTGAGCTAGACAAGGATACGGTTGTGGTCAGCGCCGGCGACGAGATCGCTGGATATCGATTAATCTCTGTGGAACCCTACTCTGTAACCCTGGAGGCTAACGGGCATTACCAAGTCTTAGAGATGGATGTGGCCACCGATCTCAGCACTCCACCACCTAACAGTACAGCTCAGAGAACCGATGAGCCTGTGGTGCCAGCTCCTGAGGAAGAAGAGGAACCGGGGGAAGCTGAAGCTGAAGAGGAAGCCGCCGGAATTCTGACTCAGCGAGAACTGAGGAACATCCTTGATAATCCTGAGAAATTCGCCGGTCAAGGCTTCAGAATGAACCCGGTGCTCCGAGAGGGTGAGATAATCGGCATGCAGGTCGCTCTTCCGGATACCAACCATCCTTTGGCTCGACTGGGTCTGAAGCACGGAGACATTGTCCGAACCCTCAATGGACAAGAGTTGAACGGTCCCGAAGCCCTCACTTCGATCTATCGAGTCCTGAGAAACACTTCCAGTTTGAGATTTGAAGTTGAGCGCAATGGTCAGAACGAATCCATCGACATCGCCCTCTCTGAGTGAACCGTCATCAAAAGATCCTAAGCTTTTAGCGAACTTTCAGAATTCGGAAATCCCGTGGAAACCTTTTGGCAATCCCTGGTTCATTTGCCGGACACAATTTGGCCATAGCCCTTTAGTACCCTAAGGATAGCGAAGCCAGAGGCGCTTCTGTCTTCTTGAACTCAACGTTAGACTGCTGTTCAGGGAGAACTTTTTCCACGGAGGACACTCCATGACTTACGATCTCAAACCCGAAATCCTACGAATCACCCCCTTTCAAACTGAAGGGGGGGCTCTCGCGGCGGTCGAGGTGTTGCTGGGGCCAATAAAGGTCAGCTCTAAACTCTACCGCTCGGCCAGCGGCTACTTCCTGTCAATGCCGGCGCGTCGACACGAAGCGACGGAGAAATGGTACGACCAAGTTGTCATCACTGATCCAGCCTTGAAGCTCAGAGTTCAAGACGAAGTGGTGAGACGATACGAGGAATTCAAGAGCGGGGCTCTCGTCGCCGTTTAGGACCACGGATCCGAGTCCGGCTCTCGTTGTTTGCGAGAGCTGGGCTTGCTTGATTGGGCTGGAAACGGGGATCTCGAAATTTGGCCAGGGGCTTGACCTTTCGGCTCCGAAAGCCCTTCGCCATGACCTCGGAGCGAGCTCTCAAAAGATGGCTACTTGAGGCGGTGAAGTTCTATCGCCCAAGAGGGTTCTTTCAGACCATTCTGGGCAGCGACCTAGAGGTGGCCGAGAAGCTCTTGCCTTATCTCACCGCTCAGAACCAGTCGGAACAGTTCGATTTGGAAGACCTGTGTAGTCCTGAGTTCGATCTTTTTTTGCTGTCTTGCGATCCTCATCGGGCGCTGTACGATGGCATCGAGTTTGGCGACGCCCTCGTTGAAGGGAGCGGAGCCTACGTTGCGACTCTGAACTCCCTGGGCAAGATCAGTCGGGGAGCCTTTCGGCCTAGAGATGTCGAAGAGTTTTGGGAAACTCCAGAGGGCCCCATAAATCTTGATTTTCGCCTCGGAGACTCCGAGCATTCCCTGGTGGTCAATGTTTGGGGTGGGGTATTCGATTTTCGTCTTCTTTTGCAACTCAATCAGCTGCTCGGCGAATCTGAATTTCGGTTTGAAATGGTGCCCCTCGATGATATCCTGTTCGTCACGGTGCTCAAGGCTGAAGAGAAGACTGACATGGAAAGAGATAGAGACCTGTCCTTTATGGTCTTGGACCTTCCGCGGACCTTTGCTCCGCTTCATCGCTTCACTCCGCCCATGACTCTGCCCGAGTCCGGAGACCAGGAAATTCGATATTTGGGCACCTTGAACGAGCATCTCGACCGCTGCATTGGAAGGCTTCGATTTGTCTTAAAGGGAGTTCAAGCTGAAGGTCATCACACCTATCGAGGGGTCGCTCATCAAGAAGACTTCGCTCTACACGGATTCTTGGATCGGTCAACTGGAAAACTCAAAGGGAATATCGCCGGAACCATCACCGTTGGGGGGGAGGCCAGGGATTATGAAGGTCGCTGGCAGGGGCAGCTTTCGCCAGGAAATCGGATTCTCACCGGGACCTGGGTGGGTTGGTTTCGTTCGGATCGCGCCGACGATGAGGAGCGACCGAGCGACCCCAAGCTTCTCTATCGAGGAGAACTCGGGCTCATCGAAGACACTTTGTTGAGATCCGGAGATCTCTACATTCGACGTCTAAAAAGCTGGCTGGAACTGGTTTGGGAGTCCAAAGACAATCAAGACTATCCTTGGCTGCTGCCTTTGGAGTAGCAGATTTCGGTACAGATCTCGGTACAGATCTCGCAAGGAACCGAGGCTCCGACGTTCAACTCGACACCTCATGAAAAGAAGATCCGGAGTGTTGCTCCATCCCCTATCTCTCCCTGGGCCCTATCAGAGTGGAACTCTCGGAGCCTCAATCGATGTTTTTCTCGATTTCTGTCGCCAACATCATCAATCGGTTTGGCAGGTTTTACCGCTGGGACCTACGGGTTATGGGGATAGCCCATATCAGAGCTTTTCGACGCACGCAGGAAACCCATATCTGATAGACATTGACGAGTTGCGCAAGGAAGGTCTCGCTACCCCCGAAGAAGAGGCTCAGGCACGTACTTCCGCTTCTCCTTGTCGGGTGGACTATTGTTCCTTGTACGAGGACCGCAGGCCGCTACTCTACCGAATCGCCAGAGAATTTCCCAACCGGGCCGGCCAAGACGAGCGCGAACGATATGGGGAATTTTGCCGGGACCAGAACCATTGGCTAGAAGACTACGCCCAATACATGACCATCAAGGAGATCCAAGGAAAATCCTGGATGGACTGGCCCAAGCCTCTGCGTCTGAGGCAAAAAAAGGCCATGCAAGCCTTTTGCTCTGAGCATCAGGCGGAGATCGAAGTCCAAAAAGTGGTCCAGTGGTTCTTCGCCAAGCAGTGGGAAGCGGTTCGAACGAAAGCTCGGAAGGCGGGGGTCGAGATTCTCGGCGACCTGCCGATTTTTGTGGCTCTCGATTCGGCTGACTCCTGGGCCCATCCCCAACTCTTCCAGTTCGATGCTCAGCGGCGGCCAGAGGCCGTAGCGGGGGTCCCTCCGGATTATTTCTCCGCTGACGGACAACTCTGGGGCAATCCCCTATATCGTTGGGAAAAGCACCAGAGCAGCCGATTTGCCTGGTGGAAGGAGCGAGTTCGTTCGGCTTTGAGGTTGTTCGATTCGGTTCGGATCGACCACTTCAGAGGCTTTGCCGCCTACTGGCGTATTCCAGCCGCCGAAAAGACTGCTCGGAATGGAGAGTGGGTGACGGCACCAGGAGAAAAGCTCCTGAAGTCCTTGCAGCAAGAGTTCCCAAACCTTCCTATTGTGGCTGAAGATCTCGGAGATATCACTCCGGATGTCAACGCACTCAGGGATAGATTCGAACTCCCAGGGATGAAGGTTTTGCAGTTTGCATTCTCTGACCCCGGAAACGCCTTTCTGCCTCACAATCATGACCGGAACTTCATCGTCTACCCTGGAACTCATGACAATGATACTGTAAAGGGTTGGTATTTGGATTCCGAACGTCGAGCCGACCAGAAATTTTTTCGACATTATTTGGGACTTCCAGAAGATACTCCAGTCGATCGGGCGGTTCAGCAGATGGTCCGTCTAGCCATGCGATCGGTGGCAAATTTGGCGGTGATCGCCTTGCAGGATGTGTATTCGCTGGACTCTTCGGCCCGAATGAATACGCCTTCTAGCGGAGAGAACAACTGGCAGTGGAGAGCAACGGCGGAGCAGCTTGAGCAGGAGTATGGCTGGTTCAAAGAAGCCACCTGGATGGCGGGGCGAGCCTAATGCTCGGTTCGGTTCATCTCAATTTTCGGGATCGCCAAGGGGAGCTTTGGAGTGGAGTGGTCCCCTCGGTGGTTGGGACCGGATTTTTGCCGCTTCGAGAGGTTGTCCTCAGAGTCTCTTGTGTTGATGGGGCAGGGGCGACTTGGAGCAGCTTGAATCGATTTCTGGTAGATGCCCGAGGAGATTTCGATACCAGCAAGCAGCCTGCCATGGGCGACTCTTATTTCGGTATCTGTCCGGAAGGCCCCCTCTTTAGTCTGACTCGTGAAGCGGGACCGGGCCACGATTTTGTGCTGCCAGACAGTGGAATCCTGACCTATGAACTCAGTGTCGACGACGGAGATTGTCCCCGTTGGCAGGGCACTTTTCTCAGAAAAAGTGAAACTTCGGCACAGGCGTACTCCGAGACCCTGGAAGAGGGCATGAGTGTCGCCTTTTTTCACAACGGTTCTCCTGCTGCCCAGCACGGCTCAAATCTCCTGAATTCTCTAGGCTTTTTCACCAAGGAGTATCATATTGGTGCGGAATGCCTCGATCTCGCTTCAGTCTTGCAGACCTTTGAAACCCAACTTAAGG
>JBJHCR010000310.1:1681-2425 GCA_050486105.1 Vulcanimicrobiota bacterium | reverse complement strand
CTGGCTACCTTCATCACATGCTCAACTGCCGCATCATCCCAGTAAACATAGACACAGGCACGCAAGTCATCGACCGGCAGCTTGTGATAGGTGGCCAGCCACTGCAACACAGCCTCCCGGATGGCCTCACGCCGGGCTTCGGAAGCTGCTTTAGAGGTGGCTATTCGGTCGTCTCAACCGAGACAGATAGTCCTGTTTTCCGGCAGCGGGCTGAGGTTCAATCCCTGGCGTTTCGGGTCCGAAGAGTTGACCTACATCCCTTGCGATCACGCCAGTCTCGCACCCCAAGATGGGGAAATCCTCGTCACCAGATCGGTATATGCCGAGGCGGTAGCGGACAGAAAACTCCGAGATCTAGGGCGGATTGAAGTAGAGAAGATTCACTGTCCAGTCACTTTGTTCAGTGGACTCGACGATCAGATTTGGCCGAGTTCGGCTTTTTCCGAGTTGATCTACCAGAGAAGAAAGGCCTTTCCCCAACTGCAAACCGAGCACCACACATACGTAAATGTGGGTCACGACCTTGGGCCGGAGTTTGGTATTCCTACTCTGCCAACCTCCGAACGAACGGTGCGCCACCCAGAGACGCAAGTTCGACTGCACCTTGGAGGAAAAATCAGTCGCCAAGGCCAGGCCCGACGGGAATGCTGGAACGCTATGCTCAGGCTACTTTCCCAATCCGCTCTGACTGCTTATGGGTCTTAGGCGTCCGACCGGAAAACTTCTCCCCGGCCAGCCTCCTAG
>JBJHCR010000310.1:0-1671 GCA_050486105.1 Vulcanimicrobiota bacterium | reverse complement strand
CTCCTAGAGCGCAACCAGGTTTCCAAGACGCTGTTCTACGGAATGAGTCAATAATGTTCAAAACGCGTTCCCTTGGAAAAATTCTCGGAGTAGAAGTCCGCCTACACGGCACTTTTCTTCTCCTATTAGCCTTTATCGCGCTGTCTGGGCTGGTGCGTGGGGGCGCACTTGAAAGCGCGGTAGGAGTGGGACTGGCGGTCATCGTTTTCTCCATCGTGGTGTTGCACGAGCTTGGACATATCGTGGCAGCCCGATTTTTTGGTATTGGCACCAGAGACATCATACTTTCTCCCATTGGTGGCCTGGCTCGGCTGAAGGGAATGCCCGAGAAGCCCTCTCAGGAGATCGCGATCGCTCTAGCCGGGCCTGCCGTCAACTTGGTCTTGGCTGCTCTGGGGTACGGAATTCTTTTGGTTCTGCCCGCCGCTCAAGATTCAGCGGGACTTTCGCTCCTTTCAGCCCTAACTCAGTGGTTCGTGACTCTCAACCTGGTTTTGCTGGCCTTCAATCTTGTCCCGGCCCTGCCCATGGACGGAGGAAGAGTTCTAAGGGCCGCACTCACTCCGAGATTTGGGCCTCTGCGTGCGACTCAGATCGCGGCCAAGGTCGCTCGATGGCTGGCTTTGGCGATGGCCATCTACGCTGTTTGGAATGGGATGTTCCTATTGCTCTTGATTTCGGCCTTCGTGGTGATCACCTCAAGCCTCGAACTGTTTCAAGCAAAGCTCAGAGATGCTCGAAGACCTCTCGGGTCGGACAGCTTTGCCCCAGGCACTCCGTTTGCTGCGAGGCCCGGCCTTGTAGTGGATCAAGACGGCAATCCGGTGACCTCGAGCAGCGTAAAAGGAGCGCGCTGGGTAGATTAATGGGATGGTCCGGGACACCAGACATTCAACAGTCCTAACTCCGTATTCTGCCTAGGCCGGAAACTCACCACTTTTCACTCCTGAGCATTGCTCACCTGGGGACTTGCCCGAATTCTTCAAGTTATCCGCATCAGGGCACACAAAAAAAGCGGGTCGCTTCAGCGGCCCGCTTTTCCTCATAACCCTAAACCCTTATCGATGATAAACGCGATGGGGAAAAGGTTCGGCGATCACGGCATCAATGGGATCCCAAATTTTCATTTTGACATCTACATTTTCCCGAGCTTCACAAGTCAACTTAACGACTATTCTCTCGTAGTCGTTCCCATCTCTGGGAATGCTGTAACGGCGGTTCATCTTAGCATTCTTGACATGACCTAGGAGCCTCATGTCAGGAGTATAGAACGACACAGTGAGCTGCTCTGGGCGCAGAGCTTTTCGATTGTCCATGATATGCGGGAACACGTCGGACACTCCGGTCCGGGGGTGATGATTCCAATACTCAACGCGGGTCGACTCGATTTCGAAGAACTTACCGTTGCTGGCGTCAAAAGTGACGTAACTGTGGGGGTAAAGGAAAAATCCAGCCGTGCGGGAGGGGTACTGAAACTGTCGATACTTATAGGTGCCCTCTCCACTGACGGTGGATACGGTTCCACGATCTGCTTCGGCCGCCGCGGGTTTAGAACCCCACAGACCGTTGACGAGCGCGGCAGCCGCTAGAGAAAGTACTGACCTAAATCTCATCCGGGTCTTCTCCTTATTCGTTTTTGCTCGACGGGCCGAGAAGATCTCGGTTCAGTCG
>JBJHCR010000309.1:0-7462 GCA_050486105.1 Vulcanimicrobiota bacterium | reverse complement strand
GTGTCTGGTGAGCTCCCTAGATGCACTCGGATTCGATGGAACGGAGTCGGAGGAGCGGTTCAAGCTCTGGACAGGTCGAACCGGCCGAGCCTCTTCGGTGCTAGCTGGGGACCGGAGTTTGGCCTTCACCTTTGCTTTCGCTTTGGTTTTGTTCGCAGCGGCAGTGGTGCGGCTCTCTAAAGTCTTTTTCGCAGCTGCCGGACGGGGACGCGCAGGTCCGTCCCCTTCAATGATCGCCATATTCTTGTACTCCTTCGGTCTCGAAACTCTAGTTGAAGTGAAGCAGTTGCCGGCTTTCAGCCGTAGCGATACTCTTTTCGATGATGGTGACTGCCATCAACATTCTCTGTCCCTGCTCAGCATTCGTTAGGATTTTATGAACGGAGGCCTGTCCCGTTAGAAACTCGCGAAATGCGACAAGCGCTTCGAGCCAAGATTCGATCCCTTCCTTCAGGAAGTGGTGGAACAAGATCGACTCGGCCGTGATCTCTTCATCGATGATTTCGAGGCTTTCGTATTCGCTCCAAACTTGGAGAAAGCTGTTCTCAGTACTCTCGAGCCAGCCTAGGACCTTGGTATTGTGACCCAAAGTGTACGATTTCAACGCACCTTGCAGCCCTTCCCAAAGATCCGAGGCCAGCTCGTCGCGTGTTAGGTTAGCGGCAATGGCACGCCAGCGAGACTCGAGAGTCTCCTCTTTTCGATCGTCAAGATAAAGACTGACCAGTGAACGAAGGGGAGTCTCTACACAAAGTCCCTCTTCGAAAGCCTCCTCGGCTTCCAAGAGGGCATCGACCATGCCGTCTGTGGTAGCGGCATCGAAGGAGTCGTCGAGTTCGAGCTGCCTGAGGGCTGGTGCAATCCACTTTTCCCAACCGTGGAACACTGGAGTGGCCTGGGTCGTTCGGGCTAGGTGCTCAATGAGCCGATCGAGCCCATTGGTGATGCAGACATCTTCAAGTGTTAAAGTTTCACAATTCATTTTTAACGACCTCGTTTCACTTTGAAGGTTAGCCGTCGGTCTGCGGAAGGGAGTGTATCTGAATGATCAGATATTGAAGACATGTTACAAAACGGTAATTTTCTTGGTGGCAGGCTGGGAATTGGGAGCCCAACCTGGTGCAGCGCCCGGAAGACTCGTCTCTCAGATCTTCCCTATATTTCTATAAGGGTTCGGAGCTTGAACCCAAGGCACACCGGGGTACGCTCGCAGGCAAAGTCAAGGTGCCAGAGGGAGACCGCTAGCGGAGACCCTCGGACAACTGATCTGTAATACGAAATAATATGTTCTTCCTGAGTTCTTGGAATGTTAACAATGCGATAAAGACTTCACACACGGCCCACAGTTTCTCCGAATACCGTTGGGGCATCGAATGTGGAGGATGAGCAATGATTTCTAGTGGATCCAATTCCTATATGACGGCACCAACTTATGGCAATCAGGGTCAGTTGAGTTTTGGGATTATACCCAGGCCCTCAGGTCTCCTCACAACAACCGGTCAGGAACAGATTCAGCGTGCGCAAACGCTCAAGCAGTTGGGACAGCTGATGAGCGCCTTGGGTGCAATTTTCGGTGGGTTTGGTAGCTTTATAGGTGGTGAGACTTTCGGCGCACCTTCAATTCCCGGCACGTTCCCCATCGGTGGTGGCTTTCCGAGTGGGGACGGTTTTCCCAGCCCCTTTCCCGGCACGTTCCCCATCGGTGGTGGCTTTCCGAGTGGGGGCGGTTTTCCCAGCCCCTTTCCAATCGGTGGCGGAGGGTCAAGCGGCTTTCCTGTCGGAGGCGGCTCCTCAGGCGGTGGCTATCCCTCTGGTGGTGGTTCCCAGATTGGGGGATCTCCATCAGGAGGGGGCTATGGTGGGCTTGGGAGGCCATCCAGGCTCCCCGAAACCGTGACGAATTGGCCGACAAACCCTAGACCGGTGGGCTACAGACCTCCAAGTCCTTTTCTTGAGATTGTCGCTCAGCAAACTCAGCGTCGAAACGACGCCTCTGCTGCCAAAGAGGTTCTGGGTGCCTTTGGGACTCGGGATCGGAATGGAGATGGGGTCGTCAGCGAGAACGAGCTCAACCTCCTCGCCCAGACGCATCCTTCCCCAGAAGTTCGAGATTCGCTCAGTCGCATCGCTGCAGCCATCCCGGAGTTGATGTTCATGTCCATCGACGCCGGTAACGCCGCCTGGCACGGAGTGAGCGAAAAAGATCTAATGACGCTTGTTGATCGACTGGACAAAGGAGAATCTTTGGAGCAGATTCAGGCTCAGACCAGAACCAAGGTGATCAAAGACCGCAGAATCCCACACAATCCATACACTTCTTCCGAGGCCGAGACTTTCCGTGACTACGTCGAGAAACAGCGGCAAAGAGCGCGCCAACCTGTGCCATCGACCCAGTGGACTCCCGGTCCCACATCCCTCCGCGCCATATTCCCACCCCCGAACTCGGCCTATCGCCTCTTCTCTTAGCACCACGCCTAGGCTCAAACAATACCAAAGCCGGGCAGCACCATGAGCCGCCCGGTTTTTCTTGTTTCCAAGGCAGGTGCAATGCTCAAGGGGCATTCTGGCTGTTTGGGCCCCTCACGGTATCCTTTAGGGTGCCAGGCCAAAGCCAAGGCGTTCGCCCGAACGTTCTGCAGTCAAGCAAGGCTCCATCCCGGCTGGGGTTGTCGTGCCTTCGTTAGGGATATCCAAGGCCTCGGGAGCAGCCGGGCCCTCGAGATTTAAAATTTGGGATTTACCGTGATGTAACACTTTCTTAATAACAAAAATTAGGATTCCACCTGAGAGGCCTACATCCCGGATATGCTTGGACCTGTAAACAAGATATAGAAACTCGCTTGATGTAGGAGAAAATATGGAAACCACAGCAACCCCCAGTACTACCTTTGCCGCGATCACCCCGGCGGTCCGTCTCAAAGCAACTGAATCGACTTCGGCACCGGAGCCGGCGGTTCGCCAGGACCGCAGTGCCGAGCTGGTTTCTGAAGAGGCCACTTTTCAGTTCTCGTACGACTTGGACGGACCGGCCAGCAATCGGCTTCCAGGCAGTCTCTCCGGACAAGAGTTGGCCGAGCGACTACAAGAAATCGCAGCAAAGCGTCAGGAATCGGCAGCGACCGCTGAGAGCGTCTCGATCTTTGCCGACCCTGAGACCTTCGAGAGTCTGGACTCTGGCGGTGATGGCCGGCTGAGCGTAAACGATATTACAGGTTATGACCAGTCTGATGCGGGAGCTGATAGAGCCAAGAACCTACTTGCTCGAGTAGGTGATGAGTTCTCCGGCACTGACCGGAACGCAGGAATTTTTTCCCTTGAGGATCTCGAGTTCGTCAACCGAGAGCTCGAGTCAGGTCGAACAGTGGAAGATGCTGAGGCGGAGTTGCTCGACCGACTAAATCAGAACGCGGAGAATCGCCAGAGAGCGGATGCCTTCGCTGACAGCGTGTCCATCTTCACCGACCCCGAGACCTTTGCCGCCCTAGATAGCAGTGGAGACGGTCGGCTCAGTGTGAACGATATTACCAGATTCGACCAGAGCAATGTTGAGGCCGACAGGGCCAAGAATCTGTTGGCCAAGGTGGGAGATCAGTTCACCGGAACGAATAGAGACGAAAGCGTCTTCTCGCTTGAAGATCTCGAGTTTGTGGTGGATAGCCTCGATAGTGGTCTGACCGTAGAACAAGCGGAAGCGGCCCTGCTCCAGCGCCTTGGTGGCGTCGAAGGGGGTCCTGAGACCGGCGACTCTGATATCTCCCCCCTCGATCTGTCCGCTGATCGAGACAGCATTCGGCAGCAGGTTGAAATCAATAACCAACTGATCGAGCGGGATGCAGCCGAGAGCGGGCTGGAAGTGGCTTCACCCCCGACATCGCTGGTGCCCGATCCCCTGGATTTCGACGAAGATTTCTATCTACAGAGCAATCCCGATGTGGCAGCGGCTGTGGCGAGTGGGGCGATAGCTTCAGGTCGCGACCATTTCGAGATGTACGGGGAGGCCGAGGGGAGAAATCCTAACGCAGATTTCGACGAAGCCTTCTACTTGGCCCGCAACCCCGACGTTGCCGCAGCGGTGGAAGCCGGACACATTTCTTCCGGGTTTGAGCACTATCGGCAATTCGGAGCCGAAGAGCAGCGTCTTCCATCGGCAAACCATCGTCTCATAGAAGAGCCGATTACTCTCGAGGACTTCATTAGTAGGAACCAAGATAGCACTTCACGGTTCGGAGATATGGAAGCTGTGTTGGCCGAGTACGTAGAGCGCTTCGGTATTGAAGCCGGGACAGTTCTGGTACCCGGGAGTGTGGTTACGGTCTCCCCGATCAGAAATCACATCACTCCAATTGTAGGCCTTGAATAACCTCAGCTTAGCTCGCGTTCTGCTCCCTTGTCAAAGCCTCTTGTCCGCATGGACGAGAGGCTTTGCTCAGTCTCTGTTCCAGAGGTAACGGCAACCCAGCGGACGCTTGACCCAGGAGTTCCTCGACTTGGACTATCCACACAATGTCCTTCGATTAGGCAGGGGCAATCATCTCAGAGTCTTCGCCAAACAGTTTCGGACAAAACTCTTGGCCTTGACAGGTCGTACATTGGGCAAACTCGAACCGAGCACCCTATGGATCGGCGAATAATGTCCCTTTTGCTCGAGCGGGCCCTCAGTTTTGTGAGCGATGAACTCCAGGCAAAACGAGCCTTGGTTCTCTATGATGGCTATGGTCGCACCCTCGGTCTTGAAAATAGTGAGAAGCTTTGGACCACGGGAGAGATAAGCTTTGAGATGTTGAAGAATTTCCTGGCCAGCAAATCTCCTCAAGTGGTGCACGATCCTCGCAACGATCCAGAATATGGCGAGCGGGTGAGCGTGCTTTTGACAGGGTTGGGTTCGATCATGTTTGTCCCGCTTGTGAACGAATTGGGAAGGATGCGCGGTTTCATCTACGTCGACCTCGATGGGGGCAACCAATTTGTGATTCAAGAATCCCTAGAACGGCTCACCGGGTTTGTGAAGTATAGCCTTGAGCCCATGCTCCACAACCTTCATGGGCACTTGACTTGGAACGAGGTCCAGGCCACTCATTGGCTGACGGAGCCCTAGGAAGCTGCTGAATCAATCTCCTCATTGAGAGACTCGTTCATCACGCACCCGTCACCCAACTGCAATCGAACTTTCACCCTTTTGTGTTTGCCTTGTCCATGGTAGGTCTCAGGGGACCATTCCTTGGCCTTCGAGGTAGCAGATCCAGTACATACCGTAGTCCGCCTGAATCTTGAAGTGACCATCCTTGTCTCTTTTCGAACTTGGACTTCACGGACCTGATAGGGAATGTGCGGGCGTCGAAGCTCGGACTCTTCAAGGCGACCTGCAAGCCTTTACAGTGGGTTCATAGAATTGCAATGAGTTCGATTCGGCTACCAGTCAAGTTCCTTCGAGTCCCTCTACTATGGACCCCATCAGATTATTTGGAGCCGAGATGATCATTTCAGCCATAGCTGCCTATCCCCAGACTGCGACTCACCCAATTCGTTCTTCTCCGGACCAGGGGTCCTGTCCAAGCTACGTGATTGATGTTTTCTCTCCTGGGGTTCATTTAGAAGGGGGATCTGCCGTCTCCGTCTCCAACGGGAAGGAGCCCGAAACTGAGAGGCGCCTCGATAAGGCAGCGACCTCGGCCAAGAGTGGTAAGGCAAACCAGCGTTGCCTGGAAGGCCAGCAGGCTATCGCTTTTCCCCCAAATGCTCCGCTCTTCTTGGAAGAGCTCAAGGTCGGCACCCTTGAAACCGATGAGATCTCTGGTGCTGCGGGGCTTGCTCCCTTATGGAAGGCTGTGGCTGATACTCAAGTTCCGGTTGAGGTCAGCTGGAGAGCCCGAGACCTCTCTGGGTCCCACGGCCTCAGATTTCTAAGTCCCGAAGGCCATTTTGAGCTTGACTTCAACAATGACAGTTTTGGACTCGAGCCGCTGGTCCCCGGAGTCTCTCCGCTGAGCAAGGACGGTCTCGTCTTGAGCAGCTTAGGGTCCCACCCTTTGGTTTCCGGGGGAGAGCGTCGAGTTCTCCAGGAGTCGGAACAGGAGCAGCTGATCGAAGCACTGGGGGCTAGGCTTGAGGAACCAGCCTGCTCTGAGGACCTCAAGCCATGGTTGGAAAAAGCTCATGATATCTCAAGAGCTGTTCGCTTCAGTCCTGGGCCCCTGAGCCTTGGCCCACCGATGATCAACTCTCCCATGGGCAACATGAGCTAGGAGGCTCGTCCGAAGGTTCTGCACCCCACTGAGCACAGGTCCATCCTTCTGGGGATATCGTGCCTCGCTTACGATTGTCGAACGCCCAGAGGGTGCTCGTGAGCTCGGTCCTGCTCAACCTCGATCCACCGTCTAAAGCGAAGTCCGAGGCGGGTACCCGCCCGCAGGGTCGGGTACCCAACGAAGTTGGGTGACAGGCGCCGCAGAGCCCAGGAGTTGAGCTGGTTCACCCGCACGCGGGTACCCGGGAGGCGTAGCAGCGCTACGTTCGGGTACCCCCCGAAGGGGGGGTGTCAAATCGGTGAAAACGACGCAGGCTCTGTGGATGGATCTGCGCCCGAAACGAGTTTTATACGGTGGATCGAGGTCAAGCCGTAGACTTGACAACGTCCCACACCTTTCACTCAAAGGCGGGCGCTCGGGTACTCGGGTTCACGGGGACGGGCCCCGTTCCTAATATGAGCATATTGGAATTTTTTCCGGCAGCTTCCGCTGTCTCCAGATCACGATCCTGTCTCGGTGATCACTTCAAAAGCACGACTTGGTGAAGAAGAGATTTTCAAAGTGTTCATGTTTTTGTAACTTTTTCCGGGCAGGACCAATTCTTATCCCTGTCTGGCGCGATAAGGTAAGAGTGTAGTCGAGTAGCCACTCAGGGCGACCTCGACCGCCAGACAACTCTAGAAGATCTGGCCACGGAGGAGAAAAGTTATGGGCGTGATGTTAGGGGCAATAGAGTCGGACCGTTTCAACCGTTTCGGTGGCTACGAGCAGCCCGAAAGATTCGATCGACACGTTGGGCTTCAGTCGAGAGTCTCTGAGGCCGTGCATCCACTCCTTTCCGCTCAACTTCAAGCGCAGTCTTCGCAGAGAGGGTCTCAATGCCAACGCTCCGGGGTCGCTCGGACTCCTCGTACCGATAGGGTCGAACTTTCGAGTGAGGCTTACGAAACCGGACCTTTGTCCAGCTCGAACAGCATGGTTCCGGCTTTGGTTATGGCGCTTCAAGACACCTTTGGAGCCCGTGTCGATCGGGACAGCTTTACTCGAGAATCACACCTTTCTTGAGATCTCGAGTGAATGCCCACAGGTCCACTAGGAGGCTGGCCGGAAACCCTCTCAAACTGAAATCGCCCCTACTCACAGTCATGCACAGCGCTCCTCATTCGAAATACAACTAGGTATTACGGGCTTCGGAGCACTGCACCTTACTGCAAGTA
>JBJHCR010000308.1:711-7476 GCA_050486105.1 Vulcanimicrobiota bacterium | reverse complement strand
CTCTCACCTTCTGAGATGATTCCCAGCAGCAGATGCTCCGTGCCGATATAGTTGTTTCCAAGGCGCTGTGCCTCTTCTTGGGCCAGCACGATAGACCGGCGCGCTCGCTCGGTAAATGGTTCCCACATGGGCTGTCTGTCTGTCCTTTCCTGGTCATTGGCGAGGAGTATTCTTCACCTGACTCTGTCGATCTCAGCCTTACGAGGGACGTTCGTTCGTCCCTCTCTCGCGAGCCCTTTCGTTATTCTTTCGCGTTTCCCCCTTATAGAATAGGTAACTCTGTTACAGACTTTAGGTTCTCCTAGGATTTTTCCCTTAAGAGGCTGTGCGCCGAATCGCCTCGAGTCCAAACGAAACAATTTTTTCGCCAGGGGAATTGCAGATTCGAAGCTCATAGTGGACCTATTTGCAAGAATTTGCGGTTCCCATGGCGGAAAAAGGGCGAGTTTGGCGATGGGGGTTGATTTGGCGCACAGCCTCTTAAGTGAGGAGAAGACGAGAAAAGGAAAGAGAGGCTTCAGCCTCTCTTTACTTGCCCTGTGAGCGTTTGCGTTCTATTTGAGATTCAAGACCGGGTGGGCCCCAGACTCCCAAGCTGAGCCCGGAGGAAAGACATCGGTGATCTTAGCGCTGCGGTCGGGCTCTCCAGCCTGCTCTTTGAGAAAGTCAGCGATGAATCGATTGGCCACCCGTCGAGCTTCATTTTCGGTGAAGGCGGGCACTTTTACCACGGCTTCCTCGTACGCCTCCAGTCCCCGAAGTTCGACCTTGAGACGAAACTCACCCACTCCAAGGAGCTTCTTGAAAGCCAAGACCGGAGTCGCCATGCGTTGTCTTAGGTCGATCTTCACGATGGGATCCCGTCCGGCTCGCCGGGCCAGGGTTTCGGCCCGACTAAACTGGGCTTTGAGTTCCTCTGAAAAAGACAAGCCAGGGAGCCGCTTCATCTCATTGAGGACGGCTTTAGCCTCCTTTTGGTTGTCGCATTCGGCGATCAGTTCCAGGAAGAGCTCGCCTGCACACCCCTGGAGAACCGGGCAACTGCTGAATCCCGGAAGTTCAAGCAAGCGGTTGATGGCCCTTCGGTTAACTCTAGGATTGGGATTCTTTTTCGCCGCCAGCACCAGACCTCGAGCAAAAATGTGCCGCAAAGTCAGGGATAGATAAAATGAAGGCATGGACTCTTGAAGGTGAGAGAGCAGGAGTGCTTCTTGGAAGTCTCTGCAGCATTCCATCCGTCTGAGAATGGCCTGGGAGTGAGTAACCTGAAGCCTGGGTTCAGAGCTGTACAGGGCGACTTCTCGCAGGGCTTGAGAGAAGGCTTCTGCCTGAAATCCTTCCAGAATGGAACTTCGGTCGAGGAGCTCATTGAGCTCGCTGTACGACAATTTGGTGAGATGCTTGTAAGAATTCATTTTCATTGCTCGCTTTCGAAACCCCGGATTCCTTACTCATCATAGAGGGATATCCCCAGGTTGTTCTGTGAACTGGCTCACAATTGACCTAGGAGGGCGGCGTTCGACGAGACTCACATATTCTGAATGCGATAGCGGTCGTCCAAGGAGAGGTTCTGCCGGAGCAGCCATCTTTGATAAGACTCTCTGCGGTCAAGCTGGCCTTCGCTTTGGCAGAGGTCCAGGAGGCGTACTCCGTACTCTGCTAGGGTGAGGGAATCTTCGAGTCGAGCGAGCAAGAAGCAGAGCTTCAGCAAGGCTTGCTCTTGTCTTGGGAACATTTCCACCGCCACTTTCGCTGCTGCTAGACTGTCGGTCGATTGGCCTTGATTCTGATAGAGGTCGATCAGGTGGTAGAGGTCGGCCCTGGCCTCCTCCACCCGCTCAAGTTTCCAGAGAAGTCTCCAGCGTCGCTCCAATCCCGATGTGCTCTCGGGTTCTAGGAACAGGAGTCGCCGAAGATATTCCAGGGCGTCCCACCAGCGCTGCTCTTCCAAGGCTTGATCGACCCAGTTCTCCAAGGTTCTGGGGCTGGGATAGAAGAGGATCTCTTGGGCCCGACTGAGGACTTGCTCTCGGTTGATCAGGGTTTCCACGCGTCCGGGATGGTGGGAACGAGGCTCATTGGGCTCGAGAAGGTCTTCTGCTCGATGGCCTTCGCTCGCCTCTGTAGCGAGTTCGTGGCTATCCGCTCTGCTCTCGGGGGGAGCGGGAAGGCAAGCGAATTCTTCGAGCCAGGTGTCTCTAAGCAAAGACGCCATGGGGAAAAAATCCACAGCTTTAGCCAAGGCGAGAAAGGCTTTAGAGTTTTCGTCTAGAGTTCGATGAAGCAGAGCCTGGTAGAAGAGGGAAGCTCCGAGCAGAGGGCTGCGCTCGGGAAAAGAATAGTTGGAAAGCAAATTGAGAGCCGCCTTCGTTGCCGGGTTGGCGTGCCAGAACGAGTCCGGAAGGCGGATTGGCGGGGTGGTCAAGCCAGAAAGATAGCGACACCAATGGTCGATGGCTGTCTTAATTTGTCCAGCCAAGATGGTCAAAAGCATGATGCCGGCCCGGGCTCCATCTCGCCCTGAACAACTCCAGAACAGTTGATAGGCTCTTTCGGTTTCTCCTCGAGCGAGTTCAACCCAACCTTCAATTCTTCGGATTTCGCTCTCTTGAAAGGGGTCTTTATTCGACGCTCGTTGGGCTAGCAAGCCAGACGCTTGGTGAAAATCTTGTTGCTGGAAGAGCCGACTGATTTTCTCTAGAAGCGGGTCTTCTTGATTCATGACGTATCGGCCTCGGACCCTTCGGAGCCCTCGGTGCCCTGGGCAAGAACGGAGCGAATGTGCTGGGCTCGTGCCCAGTCGCGCTCAGCGGGGGTCAGTTCACGTCCGGTGTTCTCTTGAAGATTTCCGGGGCGCATGCCGACCAAGAGTCGGAGGAGTTTGCCGTTATCCAGGTGGGGGATGAGATCAAGCAGAACTCCCAATCTGACAAGGCTGAGTTGCTCGGTGGCCTCTTTGGAACCGAGCAGGCGAGCGTTGCTAAGGATCCCCCAGGCTCGCCACACAGCATCCTCTATTTGCTGACGGTAGGTGCTCATGAGGCTGCCTCTGGCCTGCCGTTCGGAATAGACCAGATGTTGGGCTACGGATTGAACCTTGGTGGCGATATCGGTCTCCGGGGGACCCAAGGTGATCTGATTGGAGATCTGCAGGAAGTGGCCTTCAGGGTGGCTGCCTTCTCCGTATAGGCCTCGAATGGTCAGGCCTACGCCGCTTATCTGTTGCATCAGGTTCGGCAGAGCATTGAACCAAGCCAGAGCGGGAAGGTGCAACATGGCCGAAGCCCTCAATCCGGTGCCCAGGTTGGTCAGACAAGAAGTCAAATACCCAAACCTTCGGTGGTAGGCAAACTCGAGGTTTTGCTCCAGGCGTTTTTCAACTTGCTCTATGATCGGCCAGGCTTCAGTGAGGCAAAGCCCGGGGAGCAGCACTTGGAGGCGCAGATGGTCCTCTTCGTTGACCATCAGGCTGAACCGTCCCCCCGGAGGAAAAGCGACCAGAGTCCGAGTGTTCTTCTGAGCCAACATGGGTGAGATCAGATGTTGCTCGAACAAGAGGGCACGTTTTGAGAGGGGAAGGCTAGAAACCTCAAACACCGACCATTCAGGGAACTCTTGGCTTAAGACGCTGTTCAGTTCGTCACAAACCCTCTCGGCGACGTCTGAGGTGCAGACCGGAGGAAAGGCATAGGGGGCCAGATTTCTGGCTAGCCTGATACGGCTAGATAAGGCCACGTCGTGGCTACGTCCTTCTCCGGAGAGCCATTCTATCTGATCAAGCTTGAGGATCGTTGAGCTCCTGTCTCAAGTGAGAAATGCGATCGCGAAGGACAGCGGCTTCTTCAAAGCGTTCCTCCTGTATGGCCTCCTTGAGTTGCTCTTTGAAGAGGTCCAACTGCTGACGAAGCTTTTGCTCGGTGCGTTGAGGGACTTTGCCGGCGTGATGACTGCTTCCATGGAGTTGTTGAAGCAAAGGGGTGAGAACATCGTGGAAGGTCTCATAGCAAACTCTGCAGCCCACCGTGGAACCGCTTCTCAGGGCCGACAAGGTCAGTCCGCAACAGGGACAACTTCGGGTCATCGGAAGGTGAGAGCCGTGAGGCACCAGCAGGTGAAAGAGCGGTTCTCCCCCTGGTTGGGAATTGTGCGGACCAAAGTAGTTCACTCGAGAAAGCTTCGACGCAAGTCCAAGGGGAGCCTTCGAATCGTCGAGACCTGCTACTGGGAAAAGGACTCTTCTCTCCGCCCCCAGGACAGGGTCAGATAGATCACCGCAGCCAAGCCAAACGACACGAAGACGCTGTAGTGGTAAAGTTGCACAAAGAACTCCGGGACCACCACCAAGTCCACGGCGTGAAGAAAACCGGGGACGCAGGGTGCAGCGCCGAGGGCAAAGGCCAGAAGTGCAGTCCATCTCCAGGTTGGATATCGCCCTCCTTCGCTATAGAGTTCTTGAAGATGGAGTCTGCGGCGGGCGATCAGCCAGTATTCGACGATCAAGACTCCTCCGATGGAGCCAAGCAGCGATCCGTATCCGCCCAGCCAGGTGAAGATGTAGGTGTCCGGGCTGGCCAACAGCTTCCAAGGCATCATCAGGATACCGAAAATGCCGGTGATCACACCCCCGGTGCGAAATGATATGAAGCGAGGCGCCAAATGACTGAAATCATTGGCCGGAGAAACCACGTTGGCGGCCAGATTGGTGGTGAGGGTGGCCACGGCGAAGGCCGACATAGCCACGATCACCAACGGAAGATTGCCTTCTCCGATTCGACCGAGCAGTTGAATCGGGTCCCAAATGAACTCTCCGAAGATGACGAAGGTGGCCGAAGTGACGGCCACTCCGATGAAGGCGAAAGCGGTCATGGTAGGGGGCAGGCCAATGGCTTGTCCCAGCATCTGGTCTTTTTGAGATTTGGCAAATCTCGTGAAGTCTGGAATGTTGAGAGACAAAGTCGCCCAGAATGCGACATTGGCCGTCAAGCCGGGAGCGAAGACCGCCAGAAATTCACTCCAGGTCTTCAATTCCGAAGGTTGACCAAGGATTGGACCAAACCCTTGGGCCTTCACTCCGGCCCAGGCGAGTAGGGCAAATCCGATGAAGAGCAGGAAGGGGGCACCCCATTTCTCCAAGGTTTTGATGGAGTCGATCCCCCGCCAAACGATCGCCATGTTGATCGCCCAAAAGACGAGAAAGCAAGCGAATTCCCAGGGGTTCGCTCCCACGATGGGAAGGTGCTCGGCCTTGAGCGCTTCCGGCCAGACCGCAGCCAGCATGATAAAAATAGCAGAGCCGCCTATCCAGGTCTGTATTCCAAACCAACCGCAAGCGACAAATCCCCGCATCAGAGCGGGAACGTTGGCCCCCACCAGACCAAAGGCGACTCGGCAATAGACGGGAAAAGGGATGCCATATTTGGTTCCGGCATGGGCGTTGAGAACCATAGGAATCAAGACCAGGACGTTGGCCAGAAATACCGTTCCAATAGCTTGCCACCAACTCATTCCCCTTTGAACCTGGGAAGAGGCCAGCATGTAGGTGGGGACGCAGACACTCATCCCCACCCAGAGAGCCGCGATATGCCACTTGTCCCAAGTGCGAGCGGCTATGGCTGTAGGGGCGATATCCTTATTCCAGAATCTTCCTTCACCGGACTCGGCAAGTTCTGGGCATTCGACAAGCTCGTTGTCTAGCAATTGGGCTCCCCCTCAATTTGGATTCCATAGACTGGCCGGTCCTATGTCATTCCGCAGTGCGTTCTTGATCAAGGAGAGTTTTACAGAGGTGAGCGGCCCCCTGCTCAGAAAAGATTCTCCGGTTGGCCTTCGAGATGGGTGTGGACATGAGGAAGAGTTGAGCGAAATTTGATGGAGGAAGGTCAAAGAGAAGCGTCGGCAGGGCGCACTTGGCCTGGGTCGCACGTCCTCAGGGCTGATGTTCGGTCGCTCGCCTTGGTACGAGTCACCACGGGGGTGATTCTTTTTCTTGACACCTGGGTACGCTGGGGGGATCGCAGAGCCCACTATTCGGACTTCGGTCTCTTGCCCAGGGGAAGTTTGCTCGAGTTGGGCTGGAATCAGAATTGGTTCTCGCTTCATATGGCTACGAACAGCCCTGTCTGGCTGACTTTATTGTTCTCTCTTCAGGCCGTCTTGGCTATAGCCCTGATCGTTGGCTGGAGGACTCAATGGGTCACTCTCGGCAGTTGGCTGCTGCTGATCTCCATTCATGCCCGCAATCCTTTGGTTCTCAACGGCGGGGATATTTATCTACGGGTGTTCCTCTTCTGGATGCTTTTTTTGCCCTGGGGTTGGGCTTGGTCGTGGGACGCCAGACGTCGTCAGAATACTTCCGAAGCCCCCGAGTCCTATTGGCTCGGTCCGATTTCTCAAGATGGAAAGACTGTTTTCGGGGCGGCCCCCTTGGCTCTCTTGCTCCAAGTTTGCTTCGTCTATTGGTTTGCGGCCTTGCCAAAGCACCATCCCAGTTGGACGGTGGATTACAGTGCCACCCAGTTGGTGCTGCAACTCGACCTCTTTCTCACTCCGTTCGGAATATTTTTTCGGGACAGCTTTGGCCCGTATCTCGGTGTCTTGACCTTCCTAGTCATCATGTGGGAGTTTTGGGGCCCGTTTCTTCTCTTTTTTCCGTTCGATAGAGGGCAACTGAGAACCCTAGGAGTCTTTGGCTTCTCATTGATGCACCTGGGATTTCTCAGTTGTCTGCAGCTAGGCTTTTTCGGATGGATCGGAGCCACCCTGGTG
>JBJHCR010000308.1:0-701 GCA_050486105.1 Vulcanimicrobiota bacterium | reverse complement strand
CCCTGGTGTTAGCCCTGTTGCCCAGCTGGTTTTGGGACGGTCCGGCCGTTAGGATTTCCCGCGTCCTGGATGCTCGCTGGGGTCGACCCCGGCCTGATTCGGCGAAGGAAACTGCGGTGAAGGGGTTGACTTGGTCCCTTCGAGATTGCGTCGCGCTCTTTTTGATCGCCTATGCTTTTCTCTGGAATTGTAGCAACGAGGGTACTCGGCCGACTCAGTTGCGTATACCCCAAAAGGCAACCTGGTTGGGGCATGCTCTTCGATTAGATCAGCGTTGGAACATGTTCAGTCCAGGCCCCTTCACCGATGATGGATGGTACGTCATTGAGGCTCACCGTCGGGACGGATTGACGGTCGATCTGTTTAGAGGTGGAGAGCTGATAGACAAATCCAAGCCTTCGCTGGTGTCGAGGACCTTCCCTAATGAGCGATGGCGAAAGTACATGACCAATATTTGGTTGCAGGAAAATCAGCGTTATCGACTCCCTTTCGGACAGTATCTCTGCCGACTTTGGAATCAGAGCGGCCGTGGAATTCCCGAGATCGTTGAATTTAAGGTCATCTATTTTCTGGAGCGGACCAATCTCGACGGAACTGAGGCGCCGGTGGAAGAAAAGGTGATATGGCATCATTGGTGCTTTGAAGAACCTTCTGCAGAATCAGAACAGTCCAAGGCTGAGGCTAGTGAGCAAGCCCATGAG
>JBJHCR010000307.1:0-7508 GCA_050486105.1 Vulcanimicrobiota bacterium | reverse complement strand
GATGGACCCCACCAAAAGATGAAAGTCGTTCGGAGCCTCTTTAGGGGTATCCGGCATCGGTAGCCCAGTAATCTTACGACCGCTCATAACGCTTTGCGCCCTATTCCTTGAGTATCAGAGAGCTACCTCTTAAATGGAGGAATGCCCCCCTAGTTACTCATTTCTGTCAAACTGACTCCGAAATTCTTGAATCGCTTGCTCGAGTTCTTGCCGGCCCACAGGTTTTGTCCGGTAAGATGGACCCAAGTCGGCGCTCCAAATAACGAATGGCGTTCCCGGACTGAAGTCTGCCGGCTGAGCGAACCCGTCCGGCAGTCGCCGGTCGCATACGATTAGCCCAGGCCTCAGATCCGAGTTTTCGAGCACCTCTCGCATAGACTCGAGCGAAGTCACCACGCGACAGGGAATCTCTGGGTAGGTAGAAGTCCAAAATCTGCAAAAGATCCGTGAAAAAAGAGGATCATCCTCCACCAAAAGGAGCCATCGAGAACTATCAGTCATACCTCACCACTCAGCTACTTTTCATCAGATTCAAGGAAAGAGGGATTGTCATATTTGAAAGATCTTCCTGCGCACTGGTTGGAGGAGATTAGCACTTGGACGAAAAGTTGCCATAAGATAAACGCTGGAGGCTGCCGTGAGAAACCCACTACCTGCCGCTTTGTGGTTCCTGCATCAAGATGCTAGAGATGGACTCCTAGAGGAGAACGGTTTTTCCAGGGACTTTCGTCCAGGCACTGGACAGGCCGTCTTTCGGCGGGATAAGTTCTTCCTCTATCAGCACGGATTTTGGGTCGAACAACCCGATGGCCGCCTAGTGTACCGCAATTCTACCCGCTGCTTTTTCCGACTGAACAAAGATCGTGACCCACTTCAGGTTCCGGAGATGGGGGAGCAAAGAGTGGGCTTGGAAGAAGGCTTCGAGGCGGTTCAAGATCTTCTCCAAGACCATGAGCATTTCATCCAAGAGCGATGCGGTCGCGGGTATCGCCAGAATTTACTCAAGAAGATGCCTAGAGCCGAACGCCGGTACGCCAAGAATTGGAAGTTGCTTTTCGGAACGGAGTGTCGCTCCTTCACAATGTGAGTTGGCTTTCGGGAACCCCTCTTCCCGTTCTCTTGGAAACCTTTCTCACGTACTCGCACGGCTTAGTTTTTCGCTCCAAGCCGGATGCCATCATGCATCGCACTTTCCCGTAGATGGCTCTTTCTTGCCAGGGGCGGTCATGCAAGCCGAAGATCCAGCCAACGTTGGTAAAGGAAGCGGGGTCCCGCCCGTCCAGGAAGTATTTGTTGTTGAGCCTTAAGGTTGTCTGGTAGGCAAGCTCCGGACTTTCACTCCACTCCAAAATCTTTTTGCCCCAATACATGCGCATATAATTGTGCATGAAGCCCGTCTCCACCATTTCGATCTGGGCGGCATTCCAGTAAGGATCGTGGGTCTGGGCCTGCTCCAACTGTTCCGGAGTGGTGAGGTGAGGGCGTGCGTCTTCTCGGTGTAGGTGGAGAGTCTTTCGAGCCCACTCTGGAAGCCCTTCGTAGCTATCGTAGAGATCATCGTAAAGACACGTGTTTTGGGCCAAGGAGCGGCGCACGATCAACTCCTCCAGGAAGGACTGGCGACTAGGGTTGTCTCTGGGTAGAGCATTCATCACAGTCCATGAGATTTGAAGCGGAGAAATCATCCCAAAGTGAAGGTAGGGACTCAGGGTGGAGGTTTGGTCAAGGTGAGGATGGTTGCGCTTGTCATCGTAGTCTCCGAGATGGTCGGAGAGGAATCGGTGCAGCCGTTCTTGGGCCGCTTTGGGGCCTCCTTGGAAAAGGTGGGACACTGGTCCTACGCCCTGGGTGCCGACGTAGTCGGCGAGATTTTCCCGCACTTGGGTCGGCGAGGGGCCTTCCGCAGGACCACTTCCCTCGGCGGCTCGCACGGACAAATTTTGGCAAGCTTGAGTGGGGACCAGAAAATCATCCAGATGACGATGGATTCTTGGGCGAATGGTCCGAGCAGCATACTCAGCCTTAGTGGAAGCGGTCTCCAGGGGAACGACCACTTCTCCTTCAACCTGGCACAAGGATTTGCTTAAACTTTTTGCTAGGCTTCGATACCAGTGCCTCTGCTGCTTCAAGTATCCTCGATCTAGGACCACTTCTCGAGCGTCCCCCGAAAGTTGGTTCACGGCAGTCATGGGATCTCCGATTCTCAGCACAGGGTGAGCGCCAAGCTCTCGGAGACTCTCCCAAACCTCTTCCACTCCTTCCACGAGAAAAGCAAAGTGACGCAGTTGGGCTTCGGGATAATCGGGCATCAGATTAAAGAGCACCACCAGAGGCAAGCCGGCCTCGTTGGCTTTGTGTACCGACAAGTCGAGGGCTGGGTTGGTCTGAGTTCTCAGGGCTGCCTGCATCCAATACAGGACATAGCGGCCTGCGGGGTCGGATGGAGCCGAATTGAGCTGCTTTACCCGGCCATCCCAACTATTGCTGTACATCAATTGTCGACCTCATCGGCCTCCCCTGAGCGTTCCATGACGAACTGATAACGCGGGCTCGAGTCCTTTCCAAAGCAATCGCGCACGGCCCGGTCAGCCTGCTCGGGGTCGCTGAGCCTCACTCGAAAGAGGATCCGACTCGACGGGTCAAGCGTGGTCTCTTTGAGTTGTGCCGGGGTCATCTCCCCCAAGCCTTTGAAACGGGTGACTTCGGCTTTGTTGCTAGCCTTGACCTTGGACAGCACGGCATCTCTTTGCTCTTCATCCCAGGCCCACTCGGTCTTGTTGCCGTGACGAATACGGTATAGAGGCGGTCGTCCGAGATAAACGTGTCCAAAACGGAGGAGGTCCGTCATGAAGCGGTAGAAGAAGGTGAGCAACAGGCCTGCGATATGATGACCGTCGGAATCGGCATCGGTCAGGATGACCACTCGACCATAACGAAGCTTGGAAAGGTCAAAGTTCTTGCCTATTCCGCACCCCAGAGCCGATATCAGGTCAGCAATCTCACGGTTGGCTCCAATCTTCTTGAGGCTGGCCTGCTCGGTATTCAAAACTTTTCCTCGCAAAGGAAGTATCGCCTGGAAGGTGCGGTCTCTGGCCTGTTTCGCCGAACCGCCGGCTGAGTCGCCCTCAACAATGAAGATTTCGCTGAATTCAGCCCGGTGACTGGAGCAGTCAGCGAGCTTTCCTGGAAGGTTCAGCCGCTTGGAGACGGATTTTCTGGTGACAAGGGCGGTGGCAGCCTCGGCTGCTGCCCGAGATTTCGCCCCGGCGATAATGCGGGCAATGATGCCTTCGGTCAGGCTGGGATTATTGAGAAAGAACTGTTCCAAAGCTGGCGCTACAGCACTCGTCACCGCACTGGTCAGTTCAGGGTTGTTTAGCCGATCCTTGGTTTGGCCCTTGAACTGGGGATCCCGAACATAGACCGAAAGCACAGCGCGCACTCCGTCGCGGATGTCCTCGGCGGTGATCTTGACCCCTTTCGTGGAGGTGCCGTGCACTTCCATGCTGGTCCGCACGGCTCGCACAACAGCCGTCTTGAGTCCTTGCTCGTGGGTGCCTCCTTGCTCAGTGCGAATTCCGTTGACGTAACTTCGAATGTCTTCACCGGAGCGTTCCACCCATTGGAGGGCAAGTTCCATCTTGGGCTCTTCGTCTCGATTGAAACAGAAAATTTGGTCGGTGATGGGATCCTTGGGGACTTCGGCCAAGAGCTTCTTTAGATAGCCCTCGATTCCGTCCTCAGGATCGAGTCTATGAATCTGTTGCTGCACCCTGTCTTTGAACACGACCTTGCAGTGGTGCAGATAACTCTTGGCCTCAAGGACGTCCAGGAGGGTCCTGGAATCAAACGCTTGTTCCCCAAAAATCTCCGCATCGGGCTCGAAGCAAATGATAGTCCCGGTTCCCCGGGCCTCCCCCATGTCGGCCAAGGGTCCTTCTGGGATCCCCCGAGTAAAGCATTGCTGATAGAGCCGTCCGTCCCGTTTCACTTGGGCGATGAGACGCAATGATAAGGCATTGACTACGCTTGCCCCAACCCCGTGGAGACCTCCGCTGAAAGTGTAGTTTTCCCCTTCGAACTTTCCCCCCGCATGCAGGGTGGTCATGATCAGCTCCAGGGCCGGAAGTCCCGAGTCAGGGTGAATATCCACTGGAATGCCTCGACCGTTGTCGCTGACTTTGAGAGTTCGGCCGTCTGCTTCGAGCTCAACCTCGACAAAGGTGGCATGGCCGTTCATGACCTCATCAATGGAATTGTCGACGATCTCCCAAGCCAGGTGGTGAAGACCTTGTTCGTCGGTGGACCCGACGTACATATGGGGACGCTTCCTGACCGGATCGAGCCCGGTCAGGACTGTGATTTGGGACGCTCCATACAAGCTTGGATTGCTCACTGTGAGATCTCCTCTTGGGTTTGCGCCTCGAGGGATTCAGGTTCAAAGGTTTCTAATGGCGGAGGCACGATCCTCAAGAGACCGCGCTTAAGGAGCTTGGTGCCTACCCCACCTCGGCTCGAAATCTTGACGATGCTGGGATGAACCAAGATCTCTCGCCCCCCTTCGTCGCGAATCAACGACAGACCCCGCTCTTTGGAGTCGGTCTCCGCCAGTATTCGGAACCCAAGGAAACGGTCATCCTGAGCCAGTTTCAATACGGTAACGCCCTTGCCCGCACCGGAAAGAAAGTTGACTTCTTTCAGGGGGCAAATAGCACCACGGCCAAATCGAGTGGCGCTGGCCAAAAGGTCGGTTTTGGGACAGCCCCATCGGACATCGACGACCTGTTCACCTCGGTTTGGCTTGGCATAGCGGCGGCCACTCCGAGTCGAGGGTTCCATGAAGGCCTCCAGAGAGAATCGAAACCCTTTTCCATCGGAAGCCACTCCCACCCCCTGCAGTTCCGGCTCCGCCCCTTCTCCCGTGGGAGTGGTTATGGAGGCCGGTAGGCTCCGAGGGTCGAGGACTAAACAGGACACGATCTTTTCCCCGTCACTAAAAGTACAATGAGCCTGAATCGGGTCGCCAAAGCCTCGAGAGGACGCTGGTAAGTCGTTGATCCGAAAGGTGTGGGCCGTCCCGTAGTTGGTGAAAAAAATGATCGGAGACAGGGTTGAACCACGAACCGCGAACTGCAACTCATCGCCTTGTCGTAGCCGGACTTTGCTCAGATCGGCCACCTTTTGCACTCGACGCACCCAGCCATCTCTGGACAAGAGGACAGTGGCGTCCTCGTCGACGATCAAGTTTTGCTCGTCGTAAGAGAATTCTTCTGCACCCCGCACCAGGATTTTGGTGCGACGCCTGTCTCCATGGACCTTAGCTATCTCTTTGAGTTCATCTTTGACCACTCCCCAGAGTCTTTTCGGAGAGTCTAGCAACATCTCGATCTCTTCCTTCTTTTGGGTCTTCTCCTGGTATTCGTCGAGGACCGACTTTATGTCCGGGCGGCCCAGCCGGTAGAGACGCATATCCAAGATGGCCTCGGTCTGGCGTTCATCCAAAGGGAACTCGGCCATCAGTTTCCTGCCGGCGTCGGCTCGGCCGTCGGAGTTTCTGATGATCTCCAGAGCCCGATCCAAATCTCGAAAAAGGATTCGAAAGCCGCTAAGAATGTGGAGGCGTTCCTGCAAGAGTCTGAGGTCGTAGTGCAGTCTTCGAACGGTGACTTCAAAGCGAAACTCATTGAAGTGGTGAAGCGCCTCTATGAGACTCAAGCGATCCGGCCGGACCCCCACTGGACTAGCATCGGGGACCAAACAGGTCATGTTCACGTGAAAGCTCGAGCGAAGAGCAGTGTGTTTGTAAAGATAGGCTGCCACCGTTTCCGGATCCGCGTCCCTGCGCATGACCACTACAACGCGGATCTCTTCGGTGGACTCGTCCCGCACATCCAGCAAAAACGGCACTTTTTTGTCCATGATGATCTGACCGATGCTCTCAACCAGGCTGCTTTTATTGACCATATAGGGGATTGAGGTGATCACCAGAAGTTGTTCGGAACGCCTACCTTCTTCGAGTTTGTACTCTCCCCGAACTCTGATTCGCCCTTGGCCGTTCTGGTAAATTTCAGTCAAGGTTTCCCGGTCTTCGAGCAGTTGTCCCCCGGTTGGAAAATCAGGGCCTTTGATCTTGGTCATCAATTCAGCGACGGTGGAACCCGGATGCTCGATGAGGTGGATGGCAGCTTCCACCACTTCGCCGAGGTTGTGTGGAGGGATATTGGTAGCGACTCCCACGGCGATTCCGGTGCAGCCGTTGACCAAGAGTTGGGGGATCCGAGCCGGTAGCACCGTGGGTTCGGAGCCGGAGTCATCAAAATTGGGTCGAAAATCGACGGTTTCTTTGCCGATCTCCTCCAAGAAGGGAACCGCCACCGGCTTGAGTCTGGCCTCAGTGTAGCGATAGGCGGCGGCGCTATCACCGTCAATGGAGCCAAAGTTTCCCTGCCCTTCAATCAAGGGGTAGCGCAAGGACCAGGGCTGGGCCATGCGCACCAGAGCCTCGTAGACTGCGCTGTCTCCGTGGGGATGGTAGTTCCCCAGAACCTGACCGACGATCTTGGCGCATTTGAGGGTTTTCTTTTCCGGGGTCAACTTCAGATCCCGGTACATGGCATATAAAATGCGTCGTTGAACCGGCTTGAGGCCATCACGGACATCAGGCAAGGCTCTGGAGGTGATCACTGATACGGCATAATTGAGAAAGCGATTTCTGGTCACCGAATGAAGTTCTACGTCAACGACTTCACCGATATCCTCACCTGCTCGGTCTTTGCCACCTTTGTCAGCCATTAGTTTTGAGACTCACTTTCAATTCTGAGGTAAGGGAAGGTCCGAAATAAAGAGCCAGTCTGAAGCGGACTGTTCAACAAACCGTGACCAATAGGCGACGGGTTGGGCAACTTTCCCGATGCTCCCAAAGGTAGACCCCTTGCCATCGACCCAGAGCCAGCGCTCCGCTGACTGCTGGTATCAAGAGCGCTGTTTGTGTCAATGCGGTCTTGATGTGGCTCGGCATATCATCGGCGCCTTCGTGGGTATGGAGGAAACCTTCCTGATGAAAGGGGACCAGCCTTTCGAAAAAGAGTTCGAGATCATGACGGGCAGAGGGATCGGCATTTTCTTGAATGATGAGACTGGCGGAGGTGTGCTGGAGAAAAAGGTGGACAAACTGAGCGTGGGCATGGGGTTTGAGTACCCCTGCAATAAGGCCGGTGAGCTCGTATAGCCCTCTTCGAGGAGCTCGGACATTTAAGGTTTCACGGTGAAGGCTCTGGTGCACACCTAGGGTTATGACCAAGGACGGGCTAAACCCTTTTGGATAAGTGTTCGTTGGAGGAAGAAGGGCAGAGAAAACCAAAAAGCCCCCAATGCTCGGTCTCAGACATAAGACGGCCTGCCTCCTGCTTTGTCTCGTGGTCTCGGTCTGCTCTATCCGGCCCCTAGAGGCTCTTCCCCCGGAAAGCAGTTCTGGAGAACTCCAGCACACCGTAGTCTACAGACTGTGC
>JBJHCR010000306.1:3000-7611 GCA_050486105.1 Vulcanimicrobiota bacterium | reverse complement strand
GATAAAGGGTGAACACCAGATTGGCCGGACTCGAAGGGGTGACCTCGAGTTCCACCCGTTGGTTGCGGTGGGGCATAACGTGCTTGGAGTGCAGGGTGAGGTTGAGGGTGATGGGTGGTCCAGGCTCGGTCTCCAGGTGGTGGAGGAAAAACTCCAAATTGGCTTTGAATAAATAGTAAGCGCTGTCATTGAGACCTTGGCCTCGATGCTCGTCCAAGCTGAGCAACAGAGCTTCGATGGTCTCTCGAGCTTGGTTCGTTTGGTCTTCGTCGAGTTGTTGTCGGATCTGCTCCAATTCTGTCTGGAGCAAGGCCTGACTATTGGCCTTAGTAATCCATTCCAACTCTTGAGCCTCGTCGGCCAAGCCAAGCAGGCGTTCGGCAAAAGCGACGCCATCGAGGGGAAGAGGTGGGCGGGGCTGCGGGCCGAGGGATGGCACCTTCACACTATCATTGGGCCAACTGGGACGTTCAACGCTGGGATCGAAGAATTGCCTACCGTTCGGCGGGGGCACGTCTCCTCGCGTATAGGTCAACGCGATACCGGGAACGCCTCCCGAACGGAAGGACATTAGCTTGGTGGCGCCTGGCGGAAGCAGGCCTCTTTCCGTGAATGACTCCCACGTTACAGTAGTAATTGCGCTGCCGAACGGAGTATCTTGCATCCCAAACCATTCGGTCTCTATAGGAGTTATGTCCTGAACGTCGGCCTGTGTTGCGACCTCAAATGAGGCGGTCTTTTGCGAACTGCCGGGTCCACTCGCAAAATCATAAAAGTAGATAAAATCGCCTGTGCTTGATTCGTATTCGACCTTCGACGAAACAGTGACTTCGACTCCTGTACTCGGTACATACTCGACCATTTCATAGGGAGAGAAAACTCCCTCTGCTCCGACCCAAATAAGGCCTGTGAGGATCAAGAGAATAGGACACAACTTCATCCAGCGTTTCATGTTAGTTTCCTTCCCTGAGTCGAATGTGATAGTGAGGTCCGTCAGGGAACCTCTCTATTTCGTTGTAGATATCGAAACCATACTTATGCAAAGAATTCTCTAGAGGCTTATCTCGCATAGGTGTCTTCGTGAGCACATCGACTCCACGATCAATGGGCTCAGTAATGAGATCGGCGTTTTTCCCCGTCCTATGCTCCCAGTGTCCGTCCTCCGCGCCCGTCACCGGCAAGAAAGGGCCTACGTTGTGGCCCACGACGAACAACCCCCCCTTTGGAAGACTCATGTCATTAATGAAAACCTTCTTCTCGTAGGTGGAAGGTTTACTAGGCGAGAACGGTACGCTCGGCAGCATATCGTTCCGGTCTAAAATATCCATTTTTTGTCTGTAGGTGCGAACGACGGCAGCCAAGCGATTGTTGAGCCCTACAGTACCGTAGTGGTTCTGAGGGTGCGGGTCCGTTTGTCCGATGAAAGCAACGATACCGTCAGCTCCCATTTCGGTCTCTGAGAACAAAGACTGAAGAGGCCTTAGGTTCTCGATCTCTACATTTAAGGATCCTTTTGCTAGAGATTCGCCGGTAGTCCACTCTCTAGCCTCAAAGGTGTACTCAGCAGAGGCAAAAGGCGCAACCCACTCCTTTTGAATGCTATCTCCCTTTTGGAGAAGACCCAAATAGACAGAAGAATTGGGATTCGTTTCTAAAAATAATCTCAGACTTTGAGGATATATTTGTGCCTCTTGATTGAACGACCCTGCTGGGGGATCCCCATGAACGTGGCCTGACTCGGAAGCATCACCCGTGACATATAGGATTAATTCAATTTCGTCCTTGTCAAAACTATCGAGCACCTCCACTTCAACTGTCACGATCGAGGCTTCGCCAAAGGCGTGGGGACCATCGGTAGGCCCATCACCCGGTTGAGGAGCAGGGTCAAGTTGTTCTCCATACCCTTCGAACAAGTATGAAGGGCGCACCCGATCGACAAGCACACCATCCTGCTTAAAAACGATCTTGATGCCCCGCCCGACGAAAGCCACATAATTTTCTTCTGCTAAGTTACACACCCCACCATCAGACTGAAACAGAGCCCTATGACTTATCGGATTCACCGACTGGGGTTGTACTCCGCCGTCGCAGGCCGAGGCCCTAACGCGATACTCTACTTCCCCTGTGACCGGACCATCCGAACCGATGCCGTCCCAGTCATAGGAAACACTTCTTTTATGGAGTCCCTCCGCCTCTTGGCTCCCTGGTCCCTCACCAGGTGGGAAGGTGTGGACCACCTCTTCGTCCTGATAGACCTCCACCTCCCAACTCAGGCTAGGGTTCTCATAGCCTTCAACCAAAATCTCAAAAGTTAAGGTGGTGCTTTCGCCCTCTTCGGGCTCGAAGTTTTCGGGGTCGGCGGTGAAGTTCTCGATGGTCACCTTGCGGGTTCCCACCTGGATGGTAGCGGCAGGGGAAAATTGAGTGTAAGTGTTGGCCACCCCAAGTAACCCGAGCCCCTGGCTTGCAATCTGATAGCTTCCGTTGAGCACCGGTTCCCCACTGTCTTCGGTGCCGTTCCAGGTTGCAGAGATGTTCGCCACCACTCCTGAGCTGTCGGGATTCGCGGTGGGGGTAGTGCCACTTAGGGTTCGAACCACCGCCGAAGAACTCGGACCGGCGATCTCCACCATCCAGTTGCTGCCATTGGCCGGGGTCCAGCCCGAGGGGGTCAGTTCGCTGGTCAAGGGATAGGTGACCAAATCGAAGGAGATGGTGGCCTCGCCTTCGGTAGGATCGGCGGGGTTGAAGTTCTCCGGCTCCACCTCGAGGTTCCTCACCGACAAACGCCTCATATCGAATTGCCCGGTTTCTCCGGTGACTCCATTGAGGTTTTCGTGGATGGTCCAGGTGCTGAGGTAGCGGTCTTGTAATGACTCCGTCAGAAAGCCAAAGGGATTATTCAGGTTGAATGAAACACCAAGATTGGCTGAGGTCAGGGGCGCACCTTCGTACATCAGATGCACCGTGGGAGACTGGTGGCTCTTCCAAGTGAGAGTGGCGTGCTCTCCCTCTCTGGTGTAAGTGTAAGTGGATCCAAAAGTCTCCTCTTGCTCGTTCACCTGGTTGTATTCATAGATGTAGGTCCCATCCACCGAGGGCAAAGTCACGAAACGGTCGTACTCCAGGGCAAAATCGGTGATATACACCCCCACGCCCCCGTCGAGCTGGGTCCGGTTCCCCACGGAGCCGGACCCGGTAGTGAGATTCCAAGTGATTGGGCGTCGCCAAAGTGTTCCGTTGATGTTTCGAGCCGATATTTCTGAACCTTCGATACCATCGGAGGTGTAAGCTTCGATGCGCTCCGACAGATAATCGTACTCCACCTCGGCTTGAGAAAAAGGAATCGGCTCACCTTTGGAGCCCTCCAGCTTGGGAATCGAGCCTGCGTAAGCATACAAGGTGCCGTCCACCATCCGAGTTTGGATGATGGTGGTCTCATCCGAGAGAGCCGCCCCCGGCCCCGAGCCACCGCTTCCAGGAGCCCCCACTTCACCACAACCGAAGATCAGAAGGGTACTAAGAAGAATGAGAAAAACGAGGTTCGTCGTGCGATCATAGGCCCCTCCCCGAGCTTTGCTCTGGCAAAATCATGAGTCCGTTCCTGCCAGTCCCTCTAGACTGCCACAGAGTATTACCGGGCCGATAGAGGGGAGTCACTCTAATTCGTGATCGAATTACTCGGGATAAATGACGACTTACGACCCTCAATTCATCTGAGTGAGGTCTTCGAGTCTTCGAGCAGGTTCAATTAGGGAGGTCCTGGTTGTCGTACCTCGCTCAAATGTGTCTTACACCCATAGGGGACCGCGATGTATGTCACTCCCGGATGGGGTGACAAAGGTCAGTCAGTTGGACGACCTTCAATCCGGGGACTGTTGGCAATCTCCTGTCGTTAGTCAAGAATATGGAGGCCTCAGAGGCCAAAGCAGCAGCGACCTGAATGGCGTCTGGAGTCTTCATTTGAGTCACCGCTCTCAATCTGGCCGCTGCCAGCATCAAAGGCCTATCCAATTCTCGGCAAATTAGCCCGCGGCTCCTAGTGAGCAGTGCTTCATATTGATTTGCCAGGGCGAAATTGTTTAAGCGGAAAGGGACAACGGTCACCTCCAGCAGAGTCAATGCCGAGGTCACGGCCATAAGGCCTCCTCGATCTATGTGCTCAAAGATCTTCTCGAGGATCGCCAGGTACGGTTGCCTTTCTTCGATGTAGTAAACAAAAGGTGCCGTATCCAATCCCAGAAGTCGGCACTCCAGGATGTCTTCTAGCCCCACGAGTCTCGTTCCAAGGCCACATGTTCCGTAGCCTCAACTGACGCCCAATTCTCTTTGCCTAAGCCCTTTAGGTCCAACAAACGAAGTGGTTCATCCTCCTCAAGCTGCGCGTACAGGATGGTGATGACCTCTTGTGACAGTGATCGTCTTTGTCTCCGGGCCCTTTCGCGCAACTTCTGATACAAATCCTCAGGTAGGTCTTTAATGTTGAGAGTCGCCATCACTCCTCCTCTTTTCCTCCATTTTGCTTCCGAGGAAGGAGAAAATCAAGGGGGATAGGCACAGAATTCTTGAGGCGGACAGCGTGCAACCTACCCCCCCAAAGCCACCTTCTCC
>JBJHCR010000306.1:0-2990 GCA_050486105.1 Vulcanimicrobiota bacterium | reverse complement strand
TAGGAGGGCCGAAGGAGTCCAGGGGAAACGCCTGAGGCTTCAAGGTGTTCTCACGACCCCCTACCCCCCCAAAGCCACCTTCTCCCCTGCTGCGGGCTCACCCAGGCTTGCCAGCCAGGTCACCCCTGGCAGGAAGGCGTAGCCCAGCGAGCCCATCAGTGTGGGGCGGCCTAGGTAGGCCAGGGTTTGGGTGCCGAGCTTAAGCCACGACTGCTTGCCCTGCTGCCGGTTGACTTGCACCGACACGCTCTGGCTGACACCCCCGGCGGCCACCACCAATTCGTAATTGCCGTTGTGGGCCGGCTCTCCGGTGGTGGTTTGGCCCTCCCAGGTGAACGTGAAACTCGAACTCACACCGGTGGCCGTTTGGCTGTAAACCGGCTCACCCAGATCGTTGGGCAGGTTCCGGTTGGCCACCCGATAGAGGGTGAACACCAGATTGGCCGGACCCGATGGGGTGACCTCGAGTTCCACCCGTTGGTTGCGATGGGGCATCACATGCTTGGAGTGCAAGGTGAGGTTGAGGGAGATGGGCTTGCTTGGTCCTTCGACCTGAAAGGTTCGTAGTGCCGTTGTGGTCCCGGCTCCCGAATCATCAAAGCTTAGAGGAACCACCAACGATAAGGTGTGGGGCCCTGGTGCCAAAGGTTCGGATAGTTCCGTGACCAGGGAAAGTCTCTCGAACGGCTCTCCTGGCTGCAAACTGAATTCGGCTCGCACCGCAGTTAAAGGCATCAAATCCATGCCGTCCAGAAGAAACTCGGTCTTGGCGAGATCCACTTGCCTATGTTCGAGATCTCCGGCGGAGATCTCGACCTTGAAGGTCGGCCGAGAACTCACCACCCCACCCTCTGAAGGCTCCAAGATCTGCACTTGGGGAGCCTGAATTTTCTTTCCCCCAAAGAGAATCTCGCCCCCAGACAGAGCGCGAAGGCAGGTACTGGCACTGTTCCCGACACTGACATCTAGAGGTTCAAAGACCTCGCGCAACAGTCTTGCCAACTCCATCGCGTCACCCGGCCTATCGAGCCCACTATACGGGTTGCACATCATGCACCAAAGGGTCCAGTAGATCGGCCCGAGGAGCTTCCGAGTTTCGACAGGCAAAGCAAAAACCTTCTCGCTTGCCTGATGATTGTTGGATGATAGAACCTCGTTCAAGGAAGGCCCGCCTAAGGATACGGCCAGCAAACTGGTCGCTTCAATTTCAGCATTGAGATCATCTCTATTTTCAATCCCTATCAGGTGCAAGCGGGCATTGATATCAGAGGCGGTATTGGGATACTCGGCAACCACCTGTTCATACAGGGAAATCCGTTCCGGCCAAGTTCCTGCCAGATCGGCCTTCTTAAGGAGGGCAATGGCCGCCCACTTGCTGCCTGCGTACTCCGCTACAATTTGGTCATAGACCTTGGTTGCGCTATCAACATCACCGCTATACAGAATGAAATCATGAGCTTCTCTCAGCAGACCCCTGGCCTCTTCGTCCGACAATGCGACTGCCAGCGCAGTGGAACACAGGACTAGAATCAAGGTTACAAATAAGGTCCTAATGTGTCTTTTCATGATGATCCCTTCTCACAGCTTAAATCTATAGTTCTTATTCGGTGGTGACCCGTCTGGGTTAGCCGGGGGATCTTCTGTTACTGGAACACGGTAAGCTCCCTTAGACTCCAGATAGTATCGTTCGGTTTCCGGGTCATAAGTTTCTTCATGCCAGATATAGTAATAGTTGTCCTTATCCCAGGCACAAGCCCTCATACCAAGCCCACCCTGCTCCATATTAGCTTTGAGCCAAGCCCTGATGTGATCATCGCCGTTCTTGAGATGATTTGTATACTTCTCAAAACTCGGAATCGTGGTCACAGTGTCGGGTGGAGCGTTATAGCCGAGCAAGATCCTGTCCGTTCCCTGGACGTTAGCCTCCCACCAGTCTTTGCCTGGTGCTGTCCCTTGAGGAGCACCAGGCCTTGGAACATAATTATTATAGTTGTTGAAATCGAGGACGTGACAAGAGGGCAAAACCAAAACCTCGAGATTGCTGGTGTCCAGGCTCTTGGGTCCAATATTATCGCCCCTTACAACAGTGCCGATTTGTCCATCACGCCCACCGTGCCCTGAGTACACGAAATACGTTGCGGGGTTGGCAACTTTTATGATCGCTCTTTGATCTTCGGAGATGAGCCGAGAATTGTCCTTATTCTGGCTTGAAAGCGTCACCTCAACGCCTTCAAAACCAAGAGAGGTTTTCAGATTCTTAAGATCTCCTAAGGCTTCATCCTCCCCAACCTCCGCAAGGTTAAAGTAGGTGAAGCGGCCCAAGTTCGCTCGCTGGAATTTATCTCTATCTTCCTTGATTCGCCAGTCTAACGATCGCCAGTTCATGAATGCCTTTTGAACCGCGTCGGTGAAAATCTTATGAGCGCCCGTCTCCAAAACGGCGGCTATTGATAGGCTAGGCTTGATCGGCAACTGCTCGGATGGAAGAATGAAGCCTGGCGGGGGGAAAAAGTGACCTTGAAAAAACGTCTTTCCCTCTTCATCTTTTGCCTCAGATAGATAGGCGACTTCTGGAACTTGACTAGCCAACCCCCGCAAATCTACCGTTACCTGCTTGACCTCCTCACCCTCGGAGAATTCAAGATCTCGAGCCACAATGAACCACACTCCGGGTTTATGAATTCGGCCAAGTGTCGTACGAGCAATCAGGCTGGGATTCGAACTCTTAAATCGCGAACTGCCAATGAGATTAGTGGTACCCGACTGGTAGATTTCCAGCAGGGGAGCTGCACCCATATTCCCCTTTGCAACCTCTTCGGTCTCCACACACACCCCACCATCAGACTGAAACAGGGCCCGGTGGCTTATGGGATTCACCGACTGGGGCTGTACTCCGCCATCGCAGGCCGAGGCCTTCACTCGGTACTCAACCTCACCGGTGAGCGGTCCGTCGGCCCCGTGACCGTCCCAGTCATAGGAAACACTTCTCC
>JBJHCR010000305.1:0-7675 GCA_050486105.1 Vulcanimicrobiota bacterium | reverse complement strand
CTCTCCAGCAGGTGATCGGTGTCCACAAATTTTCGACCCATAACCTTGGCGAGCTCTCTGCCGATGGTGGTTTTTCCGGTTCCCATGAAACCAACGAGATAGATATTATTTTTAGGGTAGGACACGATTTTAAGGTTCTCAGCTTTGGGATTTGAGTCCTTCACTTGTCCTCAGGCCTTAAGATGCCTATGATGACATCACAAAATTACGATGGAGAAAGTGCCAACTATATCATGACCACGAAGAAGAAGGCCTCGACGACCGTGGCTCCTAAGCCCAAAACCAACGAGAGCGATGCTCCCTCGGAAGACACCGTGGATCACTCTCAGATTCGCGTGCGCCGTTGGACCTCCGAGAATGTCCCCGCCTTAGTCGAACTTCACCAGGCCTGCTATGCCGACACTTCGCTGTCAAAGCTTGACGACGAGAGGCTCTACGAGATGCAACTCGCTGCTTTTCCCGAGGGTCAATACCTAGTTGAGTACCAGGGTCGACTCATCGCTTACGCAACCTGCCTCATTGTTTGCTTGGAAGAGACTCATCACGTTTATAAATTTGGCGAGATCACCGGGAGCTCCACCTTTTCCACTCACGACTATGGTGGGGACACCCTTTATGGGGCGGACATCGCGGTGCATCCCGAGTTTCGTGGGCAAGGCATCGCAACTTACCTCTACGAGCAAAGGAAGAAGATTCTAGCTACTTTCAATCTCAAGCGGATGTTGGCTTACGGACGGCTGACGGGATATCGCAAGTATGCCGGCAAGATGGACGCCAAACAATACGTTAAGCGAGTTATCGACGGGGCTCTTGGAGATCCGGCTCTCAATGCTCACCTGAAGAATGGCTACACTGTGCGGCGTGTTCTGCTAGACTTCATGAGTGATGAAGCAAGCTTGAATTATGCCACTCTCCTAGAGATGGAAAACCCCGACTTCGATCCGGCTCGAAGAGCTATCGCTGCCTCTCCCTTGAATCGTTCTTCTCGCACCGTTCGAGTTTGCGCTGCGCAGTATTACTTTCGACCTATTCGACGCTTCGAAGAGTTCGAGTCCACGGTCAGTTTCTTTGTGGATACCGCGGAGAACTATCATTCCCACTTTTTATTGCTTCCGGAATACTTCACGGCCCAGCTCTTTAGTCTCATGCCTCCCGATTGGGATGAGCGAAGAACGGTGGAAGAATTGGCCAGTATGAGCGATCGTATTGTAGAGCTTCTGCGCCGAAAAGCAGAAGAGTACAAGATTTACCTCGTCGGCGGGTCAACTCCGGTCCGGAGAAACGGTAAACTCTACAATGTGTCGTTTTTTTGCACTCCTTCTGGGGAGGTCTACACCCAGGACAAGATGCACATCACTCCTGCCGAACGGGAGGATTGGGGAATCGAGCCCGGTGAAGGTATCAAGATTTTTGAAACTCCTTTCGGTCGGGTTGCCATTCTGATCTGTTACGACATCGAGTTTCCGGAACTGGCCCGGCTCTTGACCATGGCGGGGGTGGAGATCATCTTTGTGCCCTATTCCACCGACGAGCAGCGAGGGTACTACCGGGTTCGATATACTTCTCAAGCGCGAGCTGTGGAGAACTACATCTATGTGGTGACCGCCGGCAACGTGGGCAACCTGCCTGACACCAACTACCTGCTCAACTATGGTCGTTCAGCCATCTTTACTCCCTCGGACTTCTCCTTTCCGCCGCTGGCTGTGGCTGCTATTGCTGATCCCAACACTGAGACCGTAGTAGTCACCGACTTAGAACTCACCACTCTGGCTTTGCAGCGTGAGATGGGCGCGGTCCGACCGTTGTTCGATCGTCGCCCAGATCTTTACGATCTCAGCCCCAGGGTGCCGATCGAAGTGATTCGTACCTGATTCAGCACGGGATGAGAGGGAACAATGCGTCAAATGGCAAACTCCCCACTTTCGCCGTTTGAAGCCAACGACTGTTGGGAGGGAAGAGGTCTTATGATGAGTTGGGTGAGAAAAATGAAAAGGTGGCAGAAGCATATCTTTCGCCATCTTGGCTGCGTGGCTCTAGGCGGGGTACTTCTTGTGGGAGCCGGACCAGCTTCGGCCAATCCCAGTGGTCCACAAGTGCAGCATGGACAGGTGCAAATCTTGCCCGGCCAGCACATGCAGATCAATCAGTACACCGACCGAGCGATCATCGATTGGCAGAGCTTTTCTGTCGGTGTCGGCGAGAGCGTACGTTTCCTGCAACCCAGTGATCTGGCGGTGATACTGAACCGAGTGGTCGGTCAAGATCCCTCTTCAATCATGGGTCAGCTTCAAGCTAATGGGACGGTGTTTCTCATCAATCCTAACGGGATTCTTTTTGGCCCTAACTCCACCGTCAACGTGGGGAGTCTGGTGGCCACCACGCTAGATATGACCAACGAGGACTTTCTTGCTGGGCAGTATCGTTTTCAACAGAGGGCAGACTCGGAATATGCGTCCGTGGTCAATCAGGGACAGATCACTATCAACGACGGGGGATTTGCGATTCTAACCGGTCCCATGGTGGCCAATGAAGGCATGATCGTGGCCAAGGCCGGTCATGTACGATTGCAAGCAGGGGATAGTGCAACTCTCGACTTCGACGGTCGAGACTTGGTCCACTTTCAGGTTTCCGGTGACCTCGGAGATGGACCGGTCATCCTTGCCCCTGGTATGATGAGCGATGCCTTGAGTCAGGCACTCGGTATCACTCAGGAGAACCGGGCGAGTCGCCTGGTGCAGCTTCCCGACGGCCGGATCCGGTTGCAGAATGGCGCGGGAACAGCCTTGAATCTTGGAACCACGGACCCGGCAGCTACAGTCTCCGGGCCCATCTCTGTCTTCAACCAGATTGGGGATGGTTTGACCACTGGACCGCCAGAAAACGATCAGCAGCCGATCAATGAGCCGCTGCAAGAACCTCTTCAGCCCGGAGACCTCGAAGTCATCGTCGAGGTCGAACCCACGGAAGGACTCTTGGTGACGGTTTCCGTGCGCGGAGAGGATGCTTTCATTAAGGACCCGGCCATCTTCGCCCAGAACGATACCTACATGATCGAAGATGATCTTGCATGGCTCAAGAAAAAGTTGAGACCGGAGACCGATGACGACTCTCTCGATCCGTGGCTTGACTGGTGGGACGATCGGCGCTTCCTACAGAAAAAGTTCCGAGAGGAGTGAACTAGGGCGTGTCTCTTTCACTCTGCTCCTCCTTCGTGCCCCGCAGCTTCTTCTAGTTCCCAAAGATAGTCTTCAGCCTCCAAGAGAGGGTCTCGCCAATCGGTCGGTAGAGTCTCGTGGGGAGGGAAGGGTTGGAAGGCAAAGCGGGATAGTATGCCCCGCCCTTTGACGAAAAGTTCTCCTACCGTTCTCAAGGTTTCTTCGTGGACCCGGTCGGGGTGGTCCGACGCGATGGGCCGTTCGCTGTGTCCAGAAAGGTGCTCGAACTCCCTCTTTGCTTGTTCGATTTGCCGATCGAAGACCTTAACAGCTTGCTGCAGGTCCCGCCACAGTTGCTCTCGTTCCGGAGCTTTTTCCCAGGCAAGAAGAGCTTCGTCTAAAGCTCGGAGGTGGAGGGCACGAAACGCCGAGTCCCCCTCCGGAGTGTCGGCCAGTTTTTCGTCTAGGTGGGGGAGTAGGCGACCGCAATCCTGGCATTTGCCGGTCAGGGCTAGGACTCCCCCACAAAAGGGGCAGTCTTGGCTTGCTGGTCGACATTGTTCCAGTTCGGAGTAGGCTCGGGCCAAGGCCTCTCCATTTTTGAGAATGCTCCCCACCAAAGGTACGCAGGCGCTGGGACCCCCCGTGAGACTGTCTCGCAACTGCCCGATCTGACGCTCGAGTTGGCCGGTTAGCTCAGAAATTTCCCCCAGAAGTTCAGTTTCTCTGGGGGACTCGTCTTTGGGTTCGACTTCAAGATTCTCAATGATGTCCCTGAGAGTTTGGCTGGTTCTGCCGTGAAACTCTTCCAAAAAGCCCCTCAGAGGACTGCTACTCAAGAGCCCTCTTCGCCAACCCTCAAAGAAGTAATTCAATTGGCGTAACACGGGTGAGGGGGAACTCGGAAGTTGGAATTCCTTTTCCTCAGCTTCTAGGTCGAAAATGACTTTGCGAAATTCTGAGTCTACGGTCTTGAGTTTCGCGGTCATTTCAGGGGATGGCGAACCACCCTCTTTGAGCGTCTCGCTGAGACTCCGGCACACTTCAATCGCCGTCCGCAAGTTGTCTTGAAGGGGTCTCTTTTGCCGTTGGAAAAGCTCCGTTTGCCAGCGGGATTGAGCCGCTAAGGTAAGCTGCTTTGAGGTGTCTCGATAAAATTGCAGCAAGGCCGAAACCAGCAACTTAGGGTCGTCACCGGAAGGGCTATCAGGGTCCAGAGAGGCCCAAAAGGCCTCGAGGAGAGGAAAGGGGTGCAAACCTTAGTAGTACCCGTAGCCGTAGTCGAAGTAGCTCGGATAATAGGAGGAGTACCCGCCAGCGGCCGAACCTGCAGCATATCCGACAGAACTTCCGATAGAAGCTCCGATAGCGCTTCCAAACAGAGCGGTGAAGGGTCCACCCAGGGCTCCGAGCCCGAAGCCCAACAGACCCCCGGCAGCGGTGCCGATCAAGCTTCCGCGAGCTCCACCCACCATGGCACCATATGGGTTGTAGGGCCGATGGCATCTGGGGCGACAAAAACCTCCGCCGTAGGAGCGGGAACAGCCGAAAAGGCTGCTTCTGTATCCTCCACCGCAGTACCCACCATAGTTCATGGGCGGGGTGTAGAAGCTTGGCATGGGAGCGTAGGTATTGAAAAACATGATAAAGTTCTCCTTGGTTACCGTCAGTATCTCTTGTTCTAAGGTTCTTGGCAACCCCAGGCTTTTACAGACTTGTTGCCAACTGGATTTTCTCAAAGAATTCCCGTTCAGCTGGGATGGGGAAGGAATAGGATCTCTCTCGTCACTAGATTCTTAGCGATTTGAAGCCAGGCAGATAAAGGAGTGGCATCTCCCAGGTGACTCAGGCGGCTGCCAATCTCGGTCACTGTCAAAGCACTCAAACCCAAGGTCTCCAAGAGTCGCCCTTCTTGAGGACATAGAAGCTCGGTTTGCCCCAGGCGCACGGCTGCACTCATTTGCAAGGGCACCCCTCGGTTGGAGATCCGATGGAGGAACACTTGCGGATTGACTGCCACTGGTGTGTTGGCGTCAACCAGTTCATATTCCCTGGTCTCGAACTCCGGTCCCACGAGATAAAGATCGAAGAGCGGACGGTCAAAGAGTTCGTCAACGATGTGGTATTGCTCCCAAGGATCTTCCGGAATCAGCTTGCGTTGCTTCAGGCTCGGGAGCAAGCTCCCTAGATCCCAATGCCTAGGTTCAAACCAGCGCAATAGCTTGAGATTGGCTTGCTTCACCAGTTTAGCTAACTCGGGGATGGTGTACGGGACATCGTGAGGGTGGAGGTATCGATCAGCGAATTCCGCAGGATCCGCAGTCTCAGAGTCCACCCAAGGACCTCTGAGAGCAGGGTTTGCTTGACCACGAGTCAGGCCTTCCTGGTGAAGGTCTTGCATCAGGGCCTGTCCGGTTTCTAGACGCTCATGGTACGTTTGGGCTTCACTGGATTGCAGTTTCCGTAGGGCGCGTACGAATCGATACAAGCCTTCTCGACCGTTGGACCCGTACACCGAGAGCCGGAGTATTCCCTGGGGCTTCAAGCGCCGAGACAGTTCTTGCAGTATTTGTAGAGGCTGGCGGGTGTGATGAATCACCCCGGTGCAGAAGATCACGTCGAAGCCCTCCGGGGGGCCGAAATCCGAGTGCAGGTCGAGCAGATCAGCCTCGACGACTTCTAGATTCTTAAGCTTGAACTGTTCCGCATCGCGGCGAATGGCAGCCAAAGCCGGCCGATTGAGATCACAGCCGAAAACCTGGAAGTGGGGATATAGAAGGGCGCCTCCCAGTACGTTCACTCCCGTTCCGCAGCCTGCATCGAGAAAGGCTCTCGCATTCCCGTCGGACTTGGAGCTATAGCTGACGATAAGCTCCAGATAGGGGTCGCCGGCGGCGCCTGGCTGTCGAGGCGGATACGGAAAAGTTTCGTACAGGGCACGCACGGCGTCGGAAGTTGAAATAGGTTGGGTCAAGCGTTCTCTCCTGGCTGTCGGCTTCGTTTTCTCGGTCATAGGAACCTCTCGCTTCCTCTAAGCATGGAGAGGACGATGGGCCGGTCAGCAGAACAGATCGGCATGCCCCAAACCGCATCCTTTGCCACCAAAGTTTTCCGTCGGATCGACCCTATTTCCATGAAGGTTTGCCAAGGTCGGTTGCGAAGGGGTCGACCCGCATGAGCATCGATACTCCGGTTCAACAAGGCAAAGTGATAGCGCTTCACCCGTTTAGGCGGGCTCAATCGTTTGATCAACACTACGAATTAGGTCGGATGTACCGAGAGCAGGGTCGGCTCGAAGAGGCCACTCGAGAGCTTCAGCGAGCGGCAGCACTAGACAGGACCCACACCGATGTTCGCCTTGATTTAGGAGTCCTGCTGGCCGAGCAAGGCCATCTTCCTCAGGCCGGGGTTCTCTTCGAGCAGGTGCTAGAATTGGAGCCCAACAATACTGAAGCTCACTTCTATCTAGGGTTGTCCCATTTTCAGCGGGAGAACATGAAGGATGCTGTGAGAGTATGGCAACAGGCGCTGAAATTAGACCCTGAAGATTGGGAACTGAGGCTGTCTCTGGCCGAAGCTTATATCGAGCTTCGCAATCATAAACGCGCCCTAAGGCAACTAGATAAGATTCTCCAGGCAAATCCAGGCCATTTGGATGCTTTAAACTTGAGGGGAGTGCTTTACCTGCACTCCGGGGACCTGATAAAAGCCCGCACTGAGCTTCAAGCCTGCGTCAAGCTCGACCCCAATTTCCCGAGGAGCAGAATGAACCTGGGAGTGGTTTATATGCATCAGGGTTTTCTGGACATGGCCATACTGGAATTTCGAAGAGCCCACCGATTGTCGCCGTCGAGTTCAGATATCTTGTACAACTTAGGTCACGCCCTTGCCCATCGAGGTGAGTTGACCGAGGCGCGTCGAGTTCTCCAGAACGCCCTAAAACTTGAACCGGGTATGCTGGAGGGATTGCTGCTCTTGGGTGGACTTGAGCTGAAACTCGGTCTTCTCGACGACGCTGAAGAGCGATTTTCGATGCTCGTAGAGTGGGACCACGAGGATGCCGAGGCCTTCGCAAACCTCGGGCACATTTGGCTTCTGAGAGAGGACTTCGAGCAAGCCAGATGCTTTTTGGACCGGGCGCTGCTGTTGCAGAAAAGCAATGGGCATTATCATTATCTGATGGCTGAGACTTTGGTGCAACTCAAGAAAATCTCAAGGGCGGTGGTTCATGCCCGAAAGGCCACTCGACTCTGTCCGGATAACGCTTCTGCCCACATTCTCCTTGGAGACCTGCTCTTTGAGCGTGGTATGGAGGCAGCGGCTCTGGAGGCTTGGGAGACAGCTGGGGACTTAGACCCGGAATTGGCATTGCTTCTCGAAGAGCGGCTTCCACGAGTTACCAGCGCCAGCAAAGGCAACTAGGAGGCTGGCCGGAAACCCTCTCAAACTGAAACCGCCCCTGCTCACAGTCATGCACAGCGCTCCTCATTCGAAATACAACTAGGTATTACGGGCTTGGG
>JBJHCR010000304.1:0-7681 GCA_050486105.1 Vulcanimicrobiota bacterium | reverse complement strand
GCATGGAGATGTCGGTGAGGTTGCTCGAACGGAGGCACTGGTGAGCCGAGACCCTGGAAGCTGTTTCCACTTCGATGACCACGGGTCAGCGACCCTCACCGTTTCCGGAAAGAGTTACCACGCTGGTCGATTCCGCTGTCGCTCCTTGATCGACTTGATGGAGTTGGCACCCATACAAGCTTCGCCAGGTCTACTCAGATTTTTTGTCCTAGCCGGAAGCAGCCTAGTAACGGATATCGGGGCGCTTCAGGCCTCCGCCCCACCGGAATCGCTGTTTCAAGTGGCTTCGCAGTTCAATTGCCTAGAGTCTCCAGGCCCCTATCTCACTCCGGTAGCCAAGTACCTCTCGGACCCAACCCAAGGGCCCAGAGCTTCCATCTCCTGCTTCCCGGGAACTCTGCTTCGCCACTATGCTGCCCCGGCCCCACAAGGCAAACACTTTGTGCAGTGCGACCCTTCTCCTCAGCTCAATCTTCTTTCTCAGGTGACCCTCCCCAATGTGGCTCAAGTGCAGAACGGATACTTGCAAGGCCGCTGCATCAAAGACCCCATAGCTTTTGTCAGACTGTTGAAAGAGAAGTTCACTCAACTTGAGGTTGGGGTGCACCAAGACACTCAAGTGGTACTCGGGGCCAACTGGAGAGGGTCGGTAGTAGGGCAGCGGAGTGTTACTCAGATCTTCACCTCAACTCTGGCCGCCGGCGGATACGGAAAGGTCGAATTGGAGGACCATACCTGGCAAGAGATTTGTCGACAGCTCTTGCGAGCAGCCTACCTCGGTACGCTCTTGGCTGCTGTTGGGGGCCGACATAAGCGCGCCGTCTTGACCTTAATCGGGGGTGGAGTCTTCGGAAATCCCGTTCCATTGATCTGGGACAGTTTACTGTGGGCGGCAAAGCAGATCCAGGCTCGCATCACCGAAGACCTGACAGTCATCGTTAATGGCAGGGATATCGCTCAACATTTGAACCTAAAAACCTTGACTCGCACCGCTCAGGAATTCGGTGGAGATCTCATCCTATGTGAGCCCTCTGGAGCAAGATTTCTCGAGGGCTAAATCGCCAATGGTCGGTGAGGTTCTCGACTACGGGCACCAGAAACTGCGAAACGTTCTCAACGAGACTCTCACCTCCGGGGGTCCTTCCAGCGAGCCTCGGAGTTCTGAACCAGGCGGTCCGTAAACAGGTCTAAGTTGAATCGGAGGGAAAACAAGGGCTCTTCGATTCCCTTTGGACTACGGTTGGAATCTGTTCGGGGAGCTTCCCACTTGGATTCACCTTGGCCGGGATCCTGGTGAGGCTGCCGTCCTTCCTCCTCGGAGTATCCCCTGTTGCGGTTGTGCATTCCACCTACGGAGCCAAACAAAGCCGATCCCAGCGCTTCCATTGTGTTCATCCAGGCTTCGAATTCTCGGTCGTGTGACATGAGCAGAACCTCCATCTTCAGGGTACCCTAAGGACTCTGGGTCAGCTAGGGTCATGGGCCCCAATCCTGGGTGACCACAGCTCTCACTTTTCATCCCTAGTCGTCTTAATTGGTCGGCTTTGTGGAGACCTCAATCTTCCTCACTATCCGAAAATAGCGCAAAATTGTTAGAAAGTTTTCAGAAAATTTTCAAATCTCTAGGATATGATACAGCTAGAGTCCAGCAAACAGGAGAGCCCCAACAAATGAATATCGGAAGGTTCGGAAAAATCGCCACCGTTTTAGCTCTCAGTACAGCCATTGTGGCTGGAGGGCTCCAAGTCGGAGGACATCACCAGGACTTGGCTACGGTGGACAACAACCAACCTCAAGCCGAACTGGTCATCGAGGACGCCTACGCTCCCGCCACCGAGCAACACGCGGGAACCATCCATTACGACGCTGTCCATGAAAAAGGCATCGAAGCCATCCAGAAAGAGACCGACGCTTCAGGTCTGTACACTATAGCGCCGATGAAGATCGCTAGCCACCTTGGTGAGGCTAACGTTGACGGAACCTACGATCAGAATCTCGACGTCTCCGATTTCACCGCGGTGTTTTCTGACTCGGCCACCGGGGCCGCCTTCGAAGTGGCCTGCACCAATGATGGGATCGGGGACGCCTTGATCGACGGCAGCGGCCCTTTGACAGTCCTGGAGAATGGTTTGATTCTGCAAAAGACTGGGGCCAACGAGATCTCTTCAGAGTGGATCCGAACCAGCCCCGATGGAACCAACAGTTGCAAAGTTCGCACCGAAAACATGACCTTAGAGCAAACGGTGGAGATGGCCGGCTCTCTCCATCTCTTCACCCCCTCCCATGTGAACGGGGCCTATATTCTGAACTAGGAGGCTGTGCGCCGAATCAACCTCTAATCCTGTGTAGAAGGCTAGCACTCCCGATGTCACTTTTGCGGAAGTCGAGCGAAAGTCCAATCAAGAAGCGCAAGGAGGGGGTCGGCAGAAAACTCTGCTTCCCCAACCTCCACTTCAAGCGTCGCGAAATGTTCACCGTCTCTTTCTAACAGGTTCGGCTCGGGTTCAAGCTTTTCGTGGTTGGCATTCAAACTCGGGAAGAGTGACCAAGCCTCATTGGTGGGCTCAGGAATGAGAACAGAGAAGTAGTCCGTGTGCTCTTTAGCTATCAGCTTACGGACGGTTCTGTGGCCAAATTGACCATCAGACCCGAGCGGCTCATCGACGTGTCTCTCGCTCTTGAATTCTACAGTCATTCGAGTCTGTCTTTCTGCCGTCACCTCGACGCGAGCCCCGTTCTTGAGAGGAAAACAACCTTCAAGGAGCCTCTTTTGATAGATCTCCACCCCGTAGGTCTGAACCTTTTGCAGGCACTCTTCTTCGGAGAACCCTTCCCAAAAGCAAGCCGACAATCGAACCTCGCAGTCCTTAGGGACATGGTCCTCAAGGACCGACAGCACCTCTTCAAGAGCATAGCTTAGGTCCGTCCGAAAACCCCTCAGAGGGCACTTCATCTTCTTGTTCGAGGCGCGCAACACCACTACAAACCCGAGGACGATGAGAACCACTGATACGGTTCCTATGGCGGGGAAAGCGTTCGGGTGGACCAACCCTACAAGAGAGAAAAAACCGAGAAAAATCGGGGCGACACACCCCGTACTCATAATTTTCTGGCCCACATTTAAACGACGATCAGCATCCTCGTGGACCGCTTGAGCTTCCAAACACTTTTGACGATGCTCGAGCACTTCGGCCTTGAGTTTCTGGACAGGAAGGGAAAAGGTCCAATCTAGGGGTTTCCTCATAGTCCCCCTCTTCTGCCTCAAGCGAATCAACCCTGGAAGATCAAATGGGCTCTGGGGCTCTTGAAGTTGGCGGTCAAGAAAGGGCCAAGCGTGGCCTTTACGGGCCTACCTGTGGTACCCGACGCTGGTCGAGGCTCTCAAGGGGTCTGATCGAAAAGTTCGAACCCCCCATAATGGATGATTTCCTCAAAAGGACTGCTCAGGCCGGAGATCTCACTCGGACGAATCAAGCGTTCACCGTCTCTGGCCGGAAGGCCCGAGAGAGCTTCCTCGCCTCAGTCCCTCCAGACGAACTGACTCTTTGTAAAGCCTTATTCTTCTTGGCCGATGCCATGTCTTCGCTTGGTGCACCTCCAGACAGGGCTCTAGACCATCATGGTGTTCCACAGGTGACGTGGATACGTCGTACGAGCAAAGCTCCTAAGGCCTTTCTGGAACGTGGCAAGGACTGGATTAAGGAACGGTACCAGCATCCTTTCGCCTCTCAGAACCCCTTAGACTTGGCCTGGGACCGCGCTTGGTTGCGCCTTATCTCGGCAGGCAGAAGTCTGGAGATCGGGCTGAGAACCTTCCGCAAGAAAGAAGACTGGAGTGTGACTCTGTGCCCGAAAGGAGGTCTGATAGAGGGCCGGCCGATGTCCTTGCTTGATACGCCGCTCACCAGCCTCGGCTCGGACCTCTACTTCTTAATTCCTAACCTTGAGATGCCTCCGAACTACGCCAGGATCAAGAGGCTGGAGAATCGCTTGCGGGCTGGGCGTGGCCGAGAACTTCAGCTGGGTTCCACGCATTGCCTGTGGTCAGAGTGCGGCACCTCCAGTCTTGATGGTAACTGGTACGACTATCGCTGCAAGCACCTGTGCTTGTACGAGCGATTCGTTCTCTCAGAAGACCAAGCAAAAGGATTGAACTGCAAGGTGATCTTGGACCCTAAATCCGATCTCCATAAGGATTCTCCGCCTGGGTTGCTTGAGCGGCACGGCCGACCCGGTTTCTTTCGAAGCTTTCTGCCCTCAGGGGGCCTGAGAGTAATGACCAGAAGATGGCTTCCTTCAGAGAAAGCCAGACCAGCAGGCCAGGTGCATGCCAAGGCTGTCTTTAGCCTTGCTTTAGATGACCGGGTGGCAAGTGTCGACTTCTTCACTGAGGGACACTCGCTTGAGACGGTTGAGTTCCCCCAGGCTCCCAAGGGCCTTATTGGGATCGTGCACTGGCCTCAATTGAAAAGCGATCTTTGGGGCCAACGCTTTGTCCGAGACGAGGCTTGGGAGCAAGCGCAAGCTTGGACTAGGGAGCAGATTGCAGAAATCTGGAGAGATCTCGGACGGGAGAGGCATTTTCTCTTGGCTGAAATCTGCGTCAAGCACACCAAACCAGCTTATTACAAGGAGGTTCGTCGCAAACTCGAAGAAAACTGGTTTGGGGGCATCCACGACGGTCTCCATCGAGGAACCCATTTGCTCCCAACCGTTGAGGAAAAGGCCGAGGCCATCCGGAGGAGACTAGGGTTTTGAACTTTCAGGACGCCGAACCGCTCCTGCCCTGGGAGTAGCCTGCCTTTCCTCTCGAATCTGCTCGAGTTTCACCAGCGGCCCACGGTCGATCCCCTCACAATTTCGAGCCGCTTTCTTCCAGGTTCTGGGGCTCTTCAAATTGTCGGGCCAAAAAGGCCAGGTTCGGCATTGCTGAGGGCGCGCTGCGTGGACCCTGCATGCAGCCTTTCCACTCTGGGAGTCCCGCTCTAAGAAAATACAATCGTGCTGGTTCTCAAAGGTCGACGGGCTTTCCAGCAAAGCCCAGCCTCCGGCAAAGGGGCGAGCATAATCTCCTAAGAAAGCTTCATACTCCAGGCCCAAAAGCTGGGCCATAGCTCGGCCTTCGTCATCAGTAAACTCCACTAAACCGCTCGTGCCGGTGCAGCAGTTCCCGCATTGAGTGCACTCGAAACGCAAACCCTTTCGGTACCACAGTTTACCCCGAGAACGTCCCATTAGGTTCTGTCCAACAACCGGGTGTGAATCTCTTTGACCCCTTCGAGAGTTCGATGCACCGGGCAGCGGTCGGCAATCTCTGCCATGCGCTGCCGCTGAGAGTCGTCGAGGTCACCAAAAATCTCCAGGTCACGGTCGATCACCTCGATGTGCCCCTCCTTGTTTTCGCACTCTTGGCAGTCCTTGGCGTGCAGACGTTTATGCTTAAGGCGGACGGCTACTCCATCGAGTTTGATCCCTTTGTGTTCAGCGTACATCTTCAGGGTCATGGCGGTGCAGGCTCCCAAGCCAGCCAGAAGTAAGTCGTAGGGCGAAGGCCCCAGATCCGCCCCTTGAACGCTGGCCGGCTCATCAGCCAAGAAATGGTGGGTGGCGGTGAAGACTTCCTGAGTATAGCGCTCTCCAGACATGGAACGAACGAGAACCTCACCGGATTCGACCTGTGGCCGCTCCTGAGAGGTACATTCCAAATACCGAGACACCCAGGCGGCGATGGTTCTGGCCACGAAAACCGCATCCTGGCGCCGGCTGAGCAGATGATCGGAACCGTCGAGGGAGATAAAGCTTTTTGGATGATGGGCTGCCTCGTAGATCCGGCGTGCGTGGTCCACTGAAACCACCTGGTCTTCGGGGGAGTGAAAGATTAATAGCGCGGCCTTCAATTGGCGAATTCTCTGAGTGAGATTGTAACTGGAGACATCCTCCAAAAACTGTCTCTGGACCCTAAAGGGCCGCCCGGCTAAGATCACTTCAGCCTGGCCTCGGGTCTCGATCTCGTCGAGGTTCTGCCCGAGATGCTGGGTCACGTGCACCGGTTCGCTCGGAGCCCCGATAGTCACCACTCCTCGAGCCGAAGTTATCCGATGGCAAGCAGCCAGTACCGCTGCCCCACCCAGGCTATGGCCGATCAGTAGCTGCACCTGGTAGCCGGCCTCGGAAAGAGATTCCGCCGCCGCCACCAGGTCCTCGACGTTGGAGGAGAAGTTGGTGTTCTCAAAGTCCCCTTCACTCCCCCCCAACCCGGTGAAATCGAACCTCAACACCGCCAAGCCCTCAGCGGCCAAAGCCTTACTGATCCGGGCCGCAGCCAGAATGTCCTTGGTGCAGGTGAAGCAGTGGGCAAAAAGAGCTGCGGTCTTGGTCGGCTCGGCGGGCAATTCTAAGCGCCCATCAAGCTTCTCTCCTTGAGCATTGGTGAAGGTGAACTTTTGGCTTGGCATACTTGGCCTTGTTGGAGTTGCAAGCGATCAGCTCCTGCCGTAGGGCGACTTAGTGGTGCCTGGCGCAAATTAGGAATCTCGCTCGACCACCGTACAAGAAACCGTTCGACTCGTTCCAAGGCGCTCTGAGATTTCATGAGCCTGAGAACCTAACCACAGTGGACGAATGGGACGTGCTGCCGTGATCCTATTCGACACTTTCGCTCTACTATTTTGGACCCTAGAAGGCTGCTGAATCAATCTCCGCGTCGCGAGACTCGTTCATCATCCACCTTCGGCGGGGCCATCCGGCTTCCGTTACTCCCCCACCCTACTCCAGAACCCCAATTTCCGCCCGTGACGTAGCTTCAAATCCCTCAGAAACTCCGCGTGGCGCGGAAAATTCCGCCACTCGACAACGTCGCCCTCCAGGGCGCACAAAGCTTGATAGTACTCGGCCGCATGATGGTAAGCCTTACTCCGCTTACTGTCCAAAATGTCGATAACTAGGGCCCGGTAACAGAGCGTGGCCGCTAAATAACAATTCGCAGCTCGAAGACCGTGAGCCAGCTCCGAGAGATAAGTGTAAAAGGCCTGTCCTATCTGGTCGTGGCGCCTCAGAACATACTCATTGACTTCGCTCTCTCTGTCCAGCGACAGTAAGAGAAGGGCGCTCGGAGCGCGAAAGACCGGACAGTCTGTGATCAATGTAACAGCCTTCTCCTCCAGCTCTGCTCGACGGTCGTGTCCCACCAACTCCACAAGGTCCTCAAACCGATCCCGATCGGGATACTCGGAGAATTTTTGCCAAGCGGCGATCTGAAGGTCCGCCGAGCGTCCCAACTGCTTCAGGCACTCCAATAGGATTCGCTCTCCTTCATAGTGCCGCGCTGCCTTCTCCTCCGGGTCGCGCTCCAGTGTGTTGAGGGCCTGCTGAAAGTTCCCTTGTGCGAGGTGCACCTTGGCCAGCACCACCAAGTCCTCCGTCTTCAAAGTTCTGTTACGAGCCACCAGAAGTTCCTCGAGCAAGGCGGTATCGCCAAGCTGTCCGGCAAGTTCTTCCAAGTGATAGGCCGTCAGGCGGTTACCGGTCCGGAGTTGCTGCTTTTTCAGGTGACCCAAAAGTCGTCTGATGCCCTCCATGGAAAGAAACTCACCGGCCTCCTTTGGTATGGCAAGTCGAACACCGTAGGGGTCCTCCCTCAGCAGTTCGACGAGATGGTCGATTACCTCGGACTCCTCCAGCC
>JBJHCR010000303.1:6598-7690 GCA_050486105.1 Vulcanimicrobiota bacterium | reverse complement strand
CGACGTCGACCATGAGGTCGGGGAACAGCAGCCACGCCGAGCCCACCACCATCTTGACCTCCAACAATCCCGCAGGAGTGCGCTTTCTCTCGGCCCTTCCCGAAGACGGCAGCACCTTCACTCACACTCCCGAGGGTCGCTTACAGTGGCAGCGATGGGTGGGAATTTACCTGGCCGCCGACGGTCGACTGCTCAGCAAATCTCAACCGATCACCCCCACGGCAGAGCTGCCCGAACCCAACACTTGGCCGGAAATTTCCGCCCTGGCTGCTAACACCAATTTAGAGATGCGGGTCCTGGCCCACAACGTTTCGGAACTCACCTTTCCTGACAGCCCTCCCGAGCTCTTCCGAGTGGCCGTTCAAAGCCGCGCCCAAGAGAGTCGATTCTCCTCGGGACGAGCAAACACCGCCACCTTTGAAACCACCTACCAAGGAGAAATCCCTCTCCGGAATAGAGTCTCGCAATGAACAAAAAACACGGAATTGCCATCGTTGTCACCCTGCTGGTCCTAGCCGTCCTGTTCATCTTAGGTTATGCTCTGACGTCCCTGGGAGTCCAAAACCTCAAACACGCCGAAGCGAATCTGTACAGCAAGAAGGCCTTGATGGCCGCTGAAGCCGGAATCGCTCAATCGATGAGGCGGCTGCAGGCGGACCGCTCCTGGAATGGGGCCGGACTTCCCGGGCAACTGACCACCGGTCCGGAAACCTACACCGTTGAGGTGACCAACAACATCCAAGGCACCGAACCCATCACCGCCCCCAACGGAGCGGTGGTCCCGGCAGGCACCACGTATCTGCTCTCCACCGGATTGGCCCGCAATGGAGAAGCCCGCAGACAGGTTGGGGTGCTGCTGCAGGGAGAGCCTGGCACAGGAATCTTTCGCCACGCCCTGTTTGCCTATAGCCAGGTGAATCTAGGTAATGCTCGAGTGGACAGCTTCAACTCCAACGATGGACCCTACGCGGAAAGCCGCAATCCCAACGGTGGCATTGTGGGTACCAACAACCCGGATATTCCCCCTGACGCCACCGACATGACCCTCCCGGCAAGTGGAATCGTTATGGGCCCAGTTGCTCAAGTGAACGC
>JBJHCR010000303.1:0-6588 GCA_050486105.1 Vulcanimicrobiota bacterium | reverse complement strand
ACGCGGTGGCCCCTGGAGTGAACCCATCCATCGTCACAAACTTAGATGCCCCCCTGTCTCGAGAACTGCAACTGGTGGATCCTCCTTTCGAGCCCAATAACGACAACCGCAACCTGAACTCCAACACCACCCTCCCTCCCGGACCTTATGGTGATGTGTCCTTGAGAGGGCAGGCCGCAGTGACCTTCAGCCCCGGCACCTACGTTTTTCGAACCTTGGACGTTAGCGGCGGAGCCAGCATTCGAGTCAATGAAGGCGTGGTGCAGATCTACGTGGTAGGGGATGGAGGCAATAAAACCGACCTATCCTTGGGCGGGAACTCCCTGGTCAACAGCAGCATGATCCCGGGTAACGTTCTGATCTTCGTAGGGGTCGACGCCCGGGAGGTCACCATCAACGGGGGGCCTCAGGTGGCCGCGGCCATCCGTGCCCCGCTCTGCGACGTGACCTTCAACGGTACGGCGGGAGGCTTTTATGGGGCCATCGTGGGCCATACCATACACTGCAATGGGCAACCGGGAATCCATTACGACGAGGCCCTCGGGGCAGGGGATGGGGGAGGAGAACTCGGTGGGCTTGAGATCCTGAGTTGGCAGCGCTTCTGAAATTGCTCCAGCCCGGCGACCCGGTCTTCGCCGGTCGCTACACCGTCGAGGAAGTGCTGGGAGGCCACCAGGGGTGCCTCCTGGCCCGCCTTGCCGACCAACCCCTGGTGCTTAGAGATTATCCCGCTCCCGACCCGTCCCTTGAGAGCCTGCGGGAGGTGTTCGAAAGCCGAGCTAAGCTCGAGCACCCCAACCTGCTTCCGGTGGTCGAATGCTGTTGGGAAGAGGGCCGTTTTCGGGTCTTGCAGCCAGACCTCGACGGTTCCAATTTGGAAAACGTCGCCCGCTGGCAAAAGGAGCAAGTCTCGGCCGAAACCTGGCTGAAAACTAGTCTGCAACTGGGCCGCCTGTTGTCCTTTCTCAAGGACCATTGCCAAGGCCCGTTGCTCGACCTAGAGTTGTCGGATCTTTTGTTGGTGGACGGGAAGGTCTATCTTGCCGAACGCGGTTGGTCTCAGCTCCCCGAGCATCACGGCGACCCCAAAGGAGAGGCCGAGCGTCACTACCTAGCCCAGTTTTCGAAACTCACCGAAGACTTGCTGCAAGCCCTGGAGGACCAGAGTCGCTCCACCACAGCGCTTGCCTGGGCTGTGAAGCGACGCTATGGAAGCTTCTCTGAGCTGCTGCAGAGCCTGCGCGACGAGATCGACAGGAAAGAGGACGACCCCGCAGAGATCTCTCCCCTCGAAAACTTTGAGATCCCTGAGCTAGACCCCCTTCCCAGCGCTTCAGAGCTGTTCTTCCGCCAACGCCCAGTCTACCTTTTTGCCGAATTCTGCCTGGTCGGCATCCTGCTCTTTGCAGCGGCCTATCTGCTCTTGCGACCTCCCCCGACCGTCCCCCCGAAGCCCCTCTATCTGCAGACGGCGAGTAAGATTTTGGTCTATGACGCCGACCGCTATGAGGTCGAGATCTCCTGGCCTGCCCGCCATCTGAACAACCCTATCGCCCGCAGCTCTCCGGCGGTCTTGGTGGCCATGGTGCCGGGAAGTTCGCAGTTGGTAGAGCTCGACGGAGCCACGGGCAAGGAGCGCAATCGGGTGCTGCTGCCTACTCCGGTTTCTCCAAGCCGGCTACTGTCCACCGAACAAGGATTTGTAGCCATCGCCCCCGGCAGAGCGATCCTGGGCACTGTCGACTCCGAAGCGGAGGTCCTGCGAGTGACCCGGGCCGTTCCCGCCAGCCGAAACTGCCGCGCGGCAGTTTCGGCTGGCGAGAATCTTTATCTTGCCGACGAGACAATGCTGAGGCGCTACCACCTCGACAAGGGAAGCATCCTGGCCGAGACTCGTTTGCCGGCGGTGAGCGGATTGGTCAAGCTCTCTTCAGACCTCGCCGTCCTTCAAGCGGCGTCCAAGCAGATCGTCCTGGTGCATCCCGAAACTCTCGAAAACAAAGGAGTGCTCAGCATCGCTCCCCACGAACCCCAAGACTTATTTCCCTTGTCCCAAGGCCGCGGTCTCCTGCTGACCACGGCCGGGCTCTTAGCAGAGCTCGATTTGGCGAAAGGTTCCGTTTCGACCCTCCACCAACTGCCTCGTCCAGTGAAGTCTGGGGTTTCGGCCTACGGAAAACTTTGGCTGGTGGATGAAGAGGGACAGCTCTCCACCATGGATCTCGAGAGCTTAAAACTCAACCCCGTGGCCCTAAACCAGCCCTTGACCGGGTTGATCGCGCCCCGATAAGGAACTTTCCTTTTTTGCCGAGAAAACTTGAGTTCGGTGCGAACTTTTTCCCGACCAGCTCCGTCCTTCTCTTGAGAAAGGAGGACAGCTTGGCCACTTCAACCCTAATCATGAGCCGAAACAGCCAGCAGAGCGCCTCAGAAGCCAGCAATCCATCAGAAAGAGCATCGGAGCCACTCGAAGGTCTTGTCATCCGCCTTCGAGCCGGTCAAGAGGACGCCTTGGAACTGCTGATCGCCCGCACAGAAAAAGCCTGCTACGCCTTGGCGCACTCGATCTTGCGCAACCCGGACCTCAGCCGAGACGCCCTTCAAGAGGCCTATCTTCAGGTTTTCCAGCGCATTGGACACCTTAGAGAACCCAAAGCTTTCCGAAGCTGGATGTTTCGGATCGTCACCAACTGCTGTCATGACATCCAGAGAAAACGAGCCTCGGAAACAGAAACGGATCCCCAGGTCCAAGAAGACTTAGCTGAACCGCCGATGTGGGCCGAGCCTGAGCAAGATCTCGCTTCCAAAGTGAGTCGACTTCAAGAACTCCGGGCCGTTTTCCAACGCTTGCCGGAGATCGATCGCACGGTGATAGGGCTGAGAGAAATCTGCTCTCTGAGCTACGAAGAGATGAGCGAGGTTCTCAAGATCCCTTTGGGCACCGTGCGCTCACGACTCGCCAAGGCCCGCAAAAGATTCATTGCCACTTATAATGAGGAGAAGAGCTCATGACCCAAAATCAGCACGATCTCGAATTCGAAAGATTCTCGGAACTTTTGGATGCCGACCCCACCAATCCCAGACTCGGAAACGAGGGGGAGTTGCTGTTGCAGCTCCGAGAGGCCTTGCAGAATCAAGCAGACCTCGGGCTTCCCGCCGACTTCGCTTCCACCACGGCCCATCAAGTCCGCCAAAGATTCTCGTCTTTACCGCTCACAGAAAGACTGTACAGCCGGTCTTCGGCCTTCTTCTCGGAGCCTGCTTTCAGCGTCCGGAGCCTGGGAGTCCTTGGTGGCTTAACTGGCTTGGGACTGGGCATAGCCTACCTCTCTCCTAAAGCCCTCTTGATTTATGCCTCGACCCTTCTGGGGTTAGGCCTCATTTGGATGGCCAAGACCCTTCGGCGGGGAGAGTATCTCCCTACCTTCGGAACATCGAGCCAGACCTGGAAGCATTTTTGCTACTATTCCGTGCCGGTCCTAGCCATCCTGAGCACGGGTGCCCTGGCGGGTGCGGTTTTAAGAAGCCTTGGGAATTTCAGCTATTCGTTTCGTGAAAGGGAAGAGACGCTAGCTTTGGTAGCTCTTTTCGGCGGGCTAGCTACGGCCCTTATGCTGTCGCTGGCGCTTCGCCCAGTCTGGAGGTATTGCCGTGAAACCTTCACTAATAAATTAGGATATCGGTTGTTCCACCACGGGGTTTATGGAGCCTGGTTGGTGGGCACTGGAGCCCTGTTTCTGGAGCTGGGGGGATTTTCCGAAGCTTTGAAAGATCCCCGCTTCTGGGCCAGTCATCTGCTCGATCTTTCGATGATCGGCTGGTCGGTGTTCGGATTCTGTCTTCTGCTGGGACTGGGTTCCGGAAACCATGGCGCAGGAACCACTGGGGGAGCAGACGGTCGTTACGCCGTTAAGCGAACGGCCTCCAGTCTCCTGGCCGGAGGAGTTCTGATAGGCGGTGCTTTGGTGGTGTTTTATCAAGCTCATCTGACGCGGGAGTTCTATGACCCCAATGCCTACCTACAGGCCATATCTGAAGCAGAAGCCCTATTAGGCGAAGAACTGGCCGTTTCACCTCAAGATAATGGCTGGCTGGAAGTGCGAGGCTCCATGCTTCGCCCCTACAATCTAGAAGGGGAAGGAAAAAAGAGAAACGAGGCCCTAAAGGCTCTCTCTCCGTTCGTTGATACTCGCTTCCAGAAAGACGGAACCCCCGGCAACTTTGACCGCAAAGAATGGGCGGCCGCTAAAGCAGATTTCCTGGAAGAACTTCCCAGTATTGAACGGGCTCTCGGCAAGCCTCACTTTTCAACGGTCGTCACCGAAGGATTCGGGCTTGAAAAGATGGTGCCAGACTTCATTGCTTATCGCTCGGTGGTTCAGGGTCTGAGTTTGTTGGCCCAAGAAGCCTTGGAAGAGGGCCGTAACGACGATTGTCTGCATTACCTCGACCTCGGGCTCCGGTGGAGCAATAAGGAGAAGAGTCTTAGCCTTATCAGCCTCATGATCCGGGTGGCCATGACCGCAATCATCTTGGAGCCCTTAGAGCGAGCTATCCTTGACGGCCGGTTTTCCGAGGAAGAGCTGAGACAACTGGCCCATTCTCTCCAAGCCAATCGGCCTCAAACCTCAGCCTTCAAGACCGCAATGCTGGGAGAATTTCTCATGTTCGATACGGTAATGAAGCGTATGAACGAAGGAGGATTCCAAGACAAATCTGGGCTCTTTGATGGAGGCGATGAGCTTCAGCCTGCTCGGTATCTCACCTTGCTTCCCGGATACCTCAAGAGCGAGCACAAAGCCTACTTCAACCATCAACTCCCTTACCTAAATGAGTGGGAGAGGCTAACTCGTACAGACTCCGGCATTGGAACAGAGATCAATCCCCTCAATGTCGCTTCGTCCATCCTCATCCCCAACCACGCCCGAGCCCAGTCCCATTTTATGCTCATGCTTTCAAGATATCAGGCCGCGGAAATGCTGGTGGCTCTCGAGAGATACCGTCGACAGCACGGTGCCTATCCGGAGTCCTTGGAAGACTTAGTCCCGCAGGTCCTTGGTCAGGTCCCTGAAGACCCGATCCGCCCCGAAGCCCTAGGCAAGAAGCCCGGCTTTAGGTATCTCAAAGATTCAGAGGACAGTTATCGACTGAGTTCAGATTCCGAGATATACCAAAACATCAACCTGCTCCCGCGCCAAGTCTACGGTCCTGGGGGGAATCGAGGATTAAAACATCGGGAGTAGTAAATCGGCCTCCCGGCGAGGTCGAGATTCAGGAGCTGTGAGAACTCCTAGCTTGACTTCGTCGGGGTCTTCTTGGCCCGAAACCGTCGGGCTTCTAGTTCCGACCGGGGGAGTCTAGAGAGAGCCTAATCGAAAGGGAGGGGAACCGAAAGCCGGCATCCAAGGACCTCTGGTCACAGGGGCCTTTCGGAGGTCAGCTAAATCGGAAGGAATCCTCATGAAAAGACGAGATTTTCTTAGTTCAACTGCCAAAGTTTTGGGGGCCGCCAGTCTCGCTTCATTCGCGGCCGGCTGCGGATCGACTGCAGACAATGTTCCCGTGGGGGCTAGCCCTGGACCGAGCCCGGATCCGTCTCCGACCCCCGAGCCCAGGCAGCCAAACTTTCTGTTGATGATCGTCGATGAGCTGCGTCTGCCTCCCGTAGGCTACGGTCCGACCGAAGGGGAGATCCCCCAACTCAAAGAGCTTCTCGGGTTCCGCTCTGAACTCAGCGCCAGCAACGGGCTCAAGGAGCACTACCGAGCCTTCGCCCGGCTGCGGGAGAACGCGGTGGTCTGCCGGGCCAACTACGTCGCTTCGGCAGCTTGTGTGCCCAGCCGGACCAGCTTCATCACCGGCGCCTACCCCAGTGCCCACGGGGTGAGCCAAACCGACGGGATCTTCAAAGGTCTGACCGAAGTGCCTTGGCTTGATCCTAACGGCATCCCCACCTTGGGAGATTGGCTTCGAGCAGGAGGGTACACCACTCATTGGTTCGGAAAATGGCACCACTCGGACACCGAGACCGGCTATAACGGCTGCGACGACCCGGCCAATCCGCACTTTGAGCCTTGGGGCTTTGAAGGCGGGGAGGTGTCCTGCCCGGAAACTCACGGGGGAGGCGTCACCGGCCCCGCCGGAGGCCTCTACCGAGACGCCCAGCTCGCCGATGCGGCCATCGACTTTCTCAGAGCCAAGGGCTCCGAGCGGGCCCAAGGAGAGTCGGGCCGCCCCTGGCTTGCCGTGAGTTCGCTGGTCAACCCTCACGACATCGGATACTATCCGAACTTCTGGTACCTCCCGGGTGGGGGAGGAGCCCAAGACCCCAAGGTACCCCCTCAAGCTCCCGCCCCCATCCCCTTCGAAGGAGAATTCAGCAACCCCGGATTCAGAGATGTGGTGACCGCCCTGAACCCGGACGGTCTTCCCCAACGGCTCTTCAATAATCCGAGCAGCCTCAACGAGGATCTTTCCAATAAACCGGACTGTCACCTGGACTATGCTTACAAGGTTAGCTACGCCATCAACTCCGCGATACCGCTGCCCATCCAGTCGGCTCTGGCCCGCCCCTATCAGACCAAGGAC
>JBJHCR010000302.1:0-7788 GCA_050486105.1 Vulcanimicrobiota bacterium | reverse complement strand
CTCCCGCTCCTCCCACTCGAACTCCAGGTGGCGAAGCGACTCCGGATCGTGGAAATCGAGCAACAAACATACAGCCTGTGCGCGGGCTTCTGGGGAGGATTCCGGAGCTCGAAAGACGGCCAGCGCCCCTTCGATGAGGCGGGGCCTGAGCCCCGGAAAAAGGAATCCCATTTGACTCAAGCCCTGACTTGCCAGGATAGCCGTCATACTGTCCTCGGGAGAGTAGGCGAGTGCTGTCAAAGGGGCGATCGCTTGCTCGCCGATTCGGGCCAACGCCTTGGCGCAGATCTCTTCCTCGGTGCGACAGAGGGCCTGAATCAGGGGGGTGACCAATTCCGCCCTTGCCAACTTTCCGGCCGTCCAGACAGCCGCCCACAGTTCATCCTCCTCGCTATCGCGAAGCTTCTCACTCAAGGCCTGCAGCCTGACGGAGTAGAAATCGGTGAGTTCTTCGGTCTCCTCAGGTAGCAGGGCGTTCCCCCGACTCAACAGCTCGTCAACTCGCTCCGAGGAGGGGCCGGCTTCTTCGGATGCTTCAGGCTCTCCCTTGACCAGGGCCAGAAGTTCCTCCACGCTCAGACCCTGAGCCACGTCGCCCCCCTCCAGCAGTCTCCGGGCCAGCTCCCCTTGGTGCTGGTGAAATTCCACGATCCTCTCCTCCACCGAATGACGAGCGATCATCCGGTAGACGGTCAGGGGGAGTTGTTGACCCATTCGATAGGCTCGGCTGGAGGCTTGCTCTTCCACGGCGGGGTTCCACCAGGGGTCCAGGTGAATCACGAAATCGGCCCCGGTGAGATTCAATCCGGACCCACCGGCCTTGCGGCTTATCAAGAACACTTGGGCCCTACCCTCACGCGGACACCCGGCTTGAAAAGCCTCGATCTGCTCGGCCGTACGCTTCTTCGGCGTTTTGCCGGTGAGCATAAAGTATCCCACTCCGGCTCGGTCGAGCATCACTGCGGCAAGCTCCAAGAAACGCACGAACTGGCTGAAGATGAGAACCCGGTGGCCTCCTTCAAGGATCTGACTCAGCAGCTCTCCAAGCGCCAGCAGCTTGCTGGAAGGTGCAGACTTCATACCGTCGTCGAGCAATCCCGCGTGGCAGCAGGCCAATCGCATTCGAGTCAGTTCTGCCAGCAGCCTGGAGACCTCGGGCTCGCCTTTCAAGGCTTCTCGGCGGGCCAGCTCGTGCATGGCTTGCTCGGCAGGATTCAGCTCGATTGGGAGCAGCAGGTCCAGGCGAGGGGGAAGCTCGGTCAGGACGTCTGCTCTGGTTCGGCGCAGGAGAAAAGGCTGAATTCTGGCTCGCAAGCGGTCAAGGTCCTCGCTCTTTAGCCGACCTGAAGGCTTCTTGAGCAGACCTGGGTTCAAAAACTCGAACAGCGCATAAAGCTCTTCCACTCGATTCTCCACCGGCGTCCCGGACAGGGCCAGCCTGAAGTCCGCCGTGAGGGAGCGGGCGGCCTTGCTTTGCCGGGCATCGGGATTTTTGATGGTCTGAGCTTCATCCAGCACGACGGTGGTCCAGCGGGTGGTCTTCAACGCTCGAGACTTTCGCAACGTGGCGTAGTTGATGATGCTCAGCTCGTAAGGCCGGCAAGCATCATCAACCACTCTCAGAACCGGGGCGAATCGGCTCACTTCTGATTTCCAGTTCCAGCAAACCGAGGCGGGGGCGACCACCAGAGAGGGCCCCTCACGGGCCCGATGCAGGATCAAGGCCAGAGCTTGTACCGTCTTACCCAGCCCCATTTCGTCGGCCAGGCAGGCACCGAATCCCAAGCGCGCCAGGCGAGTCATCCATCGGAAGCCTTTCAGTTGATAGGGTCGAAGCTCCGCCTGCAGAGCATCCGACGGCTCGACCACGAGATCCTCAGCCTGCTTTATCTCCTCTCGCTGAGAAACCCAAGACTTGTCCGATTCGAACGGGATGCCTCGGATCAGCTTCTCCACCTCGAGCAGCAAGCTCGGATGGAGAGTCAGCCGGTGGCCGCGCGGCTGTAGGAGCATCTTCAAGCGCTCCAGCCGAGACTGAAGTTCTGACGTCAAGGCCAGGAACTCCCCCTTGCCCAAAGGGTAAAAGCGACCCCTCAGGCCGTCCAGAATCTTTTTCAGGGCAAGAATGTTGGAGTCGTCGAGTTCAAGCTCTCCGTCGAAGTGGAACCAATCCTTGTCCCTCGAGGCCCTGAGTTTGAACCGACACCCGTCGAAGTCCCTCAACCGGAAGGGCCGCTCTTTCGGCCATTCGACCACCACCTGGTCGCCGAGAGCCTGCAGCTGGGCAAGGAGTTCCAGGCAGGTCTCGACGTCGGGAAGTTCGCCGTTCAAGGTCGGAAGCGACGGGCAAAGCTCCAGCAGGCGACCGGCAAGCCGAAGCTCCTCCTCGAAGTCTCGCGTGGTCTGGCAAGACTCGCCCTCGACCTCTCCGATCAGGATCTTCTCACCGGCACCAGGTGCGAACACCGCTCCGCCGGAGCCGAGCGGCCGGACCACCGTGTGAACCTCCAGGCCCTCTCCCAGGGGACGCAAGCGGACTCGAGGACGGGCATCGGCGACTGTCTGCCTGGTGGGCTCGGAGACCTCAACCTCGGAGTGCACCGGCAGCAACCTGGCCAGAAGATCCACGGTGCCTCGAAGCTGGTCCGGCGGCAAACGAACACCTTCGCCAAGGATGGCGGCCACCTTTCGATACTCCGGGGTGATCTCGTAGAAGCAAAGGCGTTTCTCTCCGATCCTCATTCCCTCGACCGCAGAACGCCCCTCGGTCGGTAGCTCAGGAAACAACTCAAGGCGATGACCTTCGGACAAGCGCACACCGGGTCGTGCCCTGGTCACCTCTACTCTTTCCCCCTCTAGAAAGACAGCCGGGTGGCCCGCTAACTCCAGCAAGGCTTCCGGTAAGACACTTGTCCCCTCTTTGTAGTAGGACAGCAGGGAGCAAATTCGACGATCCTGGGGGTTGAGAACAGACATCTCTCGGAGCTTAGGGAGAGCCACCGGACGGCCCATGGAGAAAGCGCCGTCTTTCGGGAGCTGCAACCTGGCCGACACAGTAAAGGCCCCTGGGGCCAGTTCCTCGAGAAACCAGGCGATACGAGATCCTTCCGGCACCTCTCGCCTTTGCCTGGCAGACTGCTCCACCAAAGTCCCGAGGGCGTGCACGGCAAGCGTTCCGGCTTGGTCCGGAGGATACAGGTCGAGGACCTCGCTCGGGCTGACGCTCTGTCCGGCCAAGCGCGCCAGGAGATTCGCAGTTTCGCGGGCAAGTAGGCCATAGCCACATCTCTCTGCCCGCTGCCCGACGATCTGGAGATCAGCGGCGGCACCCCGAGCCCTAGATAGGTCTAGCCAATAGTATCCGATGCTCTGGAAAAGGCGCTCCAGTCCCCAGTTTTTCGGATCGGCCTGTTGCAAGCGGTCCAAAAGCAGGCTCGGGCCGACCTCTGATGCTTGTTGAATCGCCGCCGGCAAATCAAGCGGCAAGCTCCACGCTCGGGATCCGAGTTGCAGAGCACTTCGCTCTCGCCCGATCGCTTCGAGCACTCGCCAAAAGCCGGGAGCGCCTTCATTCTTCTGGTCCGACATCGGAAGCCCCCGAAGCAAGCGTTGTTCCTTCTCCCAAATCTTTTCGATATCAGACATGGTGCCTCGCTGTCTCAGCAGGCACAAGAGTTCCCAGCAAGGCTCGGCCGGGGTGAATCCGGTGAGTGATTCGTGCAGAAGCGGACCGAGGAGTGCCTCTCGGAGGGGGACGGAAAAGCCGGCAATCCATTCCACGTCGAAGGGATCACACAGCTCCAAAAGGGGATCTTGGTCCGCGTAGGCGTGGCACTCCCGCAGCCAGCCAAGGGCCGCGTGGAAATCTCCCGAATAGAGTGCCAAGGTCAGTTCACGCCGAGCGTAAGAATAAGAATCCAGCTCGCTGGGACGCTCTGAAATCGACCGCGCAAAAGAGGCGAACAAACCCTCCTCCAAGGCCCAAAGGCAACTCAGGTGCCGCAATTCGGGCTGGCTTTGCCTTAGCTCCCGACTATCCACCAGGCCGGACAAACCCTCAAACGATATCGGTCCCACGCCCGAATCGCCCAGGATCACCTCCATGTCTTGTCGCGACAATGCCTCGTCCGCCATCGACAACAAGGCCACAGCGGCTTTCTGAGGTCGGGGAAGGCTTTGGAATCGGAGCCTTAGACTGATGACGGCCTCCGCCGAATAGTCACCCGAAAACGAATTCCGTCGCGATCGTCTTCGAATTCAAGGACCCGAGCCTTCCAATTCTTGTAATCGTCGGTTCTCATTCCTCCTCACTCTTCCAATCCTGAGAGGAGAGCTGAAAGGCCAAGTTCCGGCCGGACTCGTACAGCCGGTCGGTGAGGTTGAACCAGTTTTCCTGGTCCATTTGCCGAATCGGTGTACCCAGGCGACGCATCAAACCCTGGCCCGGTTCGGGGTCTTGCAAGCCCACGTCGAACTCTTCGGGTATATCTCGGCCCCAAAAATCCGTCTCCTCCAAAGGTGTGGGCCGCGGTTTCTGGGGGGGCTTTCGAGCCTTTTTCGGCCGGTCGGATTGCCAGCGCCCGCGCAACTGCTCCAAAAGTCTTTTCGACGGCATTCCACGTAGGGAAAACATTAGGAACGGATCATCGTCGAGGGCCTCGGCCAACTCGTAGTGCAGGGCGGCCACGTGCTTGCAAGGGTTGGCCCAATCGGGACAGGAGCAGTACTGAGTCAACTCCGAAGAACTCGCCGGAAGGAGCCTAGCCCCGGCGGCGGAGAACGCCTCTTCAATGGTCGTCGGCATCTGACCGGCCAGTAGCTCGGAAGCCCATTCCAAACGGCCGGCCATCTGTTCCACCACCTCTTGCCACTGGGCGTCCGAGAGTGCCTTCAGACTGATCTTAACCTGGTAGGGTTGCCGGCGCCGGCCCTGTACTCGGGCAGCCGCCGCTCCGGCCGTCACCGAGATATGCAAGACCCGTCCCGAGCGGGCGTAGCTTTGTCCACGTTCGAGTCTATTGCGCCAGCCCATGGCATCCAGCGAATTGATCCACTTCTGAGACCACCAGGTGGTGGCGAATTCCCTGCTCATCTTTGGCCTCCCAAAGTCACGATCTCGCGCAGGCGGCGGTTGTCCAACTCGGTCAGCCAATTCTCACCGGTTCCCACCACTCCATCGCTCAGAGCCGTCTTCTTCTCTATCAACTCATCGATCCGCTCTTCCAGGGTGCCGGGACACAAGAACTTGTAGACCTGCACTTTTTGAGTCTGGCCGATTCTATAGGCTCGGTCGGTGGCCTGATTCTCCACGGCCGGGTTCCACCAGCGGTCGAAATGGAAAACACGGGTAGCTCGAGTCAGGTTTAACCCCACTCCACCAGCCTTAATGGAGATAACGAAAATCCGAGGGGTGCTAGAGGTCTGAAACTGCTCTACCATGGCATCTCTTTTCTTACGGGTTACACCACCGTGCAGGCACAGAGTAGCGCACCGAAGTCGCTCTTCCAGGTAAGGAGCCAACCGCTGGGCAAACTTGGCGAACTGGGTGAACACCAGAGCTGACTCTCCCACTTCGACCAATTGGTCCAGCATTTCTTCGAGTCGGGTCAACTTTCCGGAACGCCGGGCCAGAGGGCTGTCGTCGTCGAGAATCAAGCTGGGATGGTTGCAGACCTGCTTCAATCGCATCAAGGACTTCAAAACCAAGCCTTTGCGGCCGATCCCGTCAGCGTTCTCGATCACTTCCAGCATCTCGTTGACGTGGGCTTGATACAAGGCAGCTTGCTCGGGGGTGAGAGAGCAATACTCTTTGATCTCTTCCTTGTCCGGTAGGTCCGGAGCGATCTCCGGGTCCGACTTCAGTCGTCGCAAAATAAAGGGTTCCACAACCTGGCGCAATTGGCGGCGGGCGGAATCATCGCCATAGCGTTCGATGGGGATGGAAAACCTTTTGACGAAACTAGCTCTCTTGCCCAGTAGGCCAGGGTTCAAAAAGTCCATGAGTGTCCACAACTCGGTGAGTCGATTCTCTATGGGAGTTCCCGTTAAGGCGATTCGGAATTCACTTTTCAGAGCCCTTACGGCCTTGGATTGGCGGGACTGGGAGTTCTTGATGGTGTGAGCCTCGTCCAACAGGAGGCCCTTCCATGCGATCTTTCTCAAGGCGTCCGATTCTCTCTGGACGATGCCATTGGTCGTTAAGACAAGATCATACTCCCTCATCGTCTTCTTGAACTCTGCCGGGGAAATTCGCGAAGGTCCGTGGTGGATGTACAGTTTCAAAGCGGGACCAAACTTGGCGATCTCTCGCTCCCAGTTGCCCAGAATCGAAGTGGGACAGATGAGCAAGTGGGTCCCCTTGCCCTCGCCTTTCTGCTCTTGAAGCAACAAAGCGATGGTTTGAATCGTCTTGCCCAAACCCATGTCGTCGGCAAGACAAGCTCCCAATCTCCGCTGCCTCAAGAAAGTCATCCAGGAGTAGCCCCGCTCCTGATAATGCCGGAGTTTGGCCTGGAGAGTATCGGGCTGCTCCCTAATGGTGAGGGAATGCTCGTCTTGCAAAGCGGCCAACTCTCCCCCAAACTCTACCTTGGCCTCGATCTCGGCCAACTCGTCGGCCAGGGTTCCGTGAAGCACATCCAAGAGGTCCCCCTGATCGCTTCGACCTTCTCTCCAGGTTTGGAGCGCCCTTTCCAGATGCTCTTTGTCTAGGTGGAGCCACTGCCCTCGAAACTCTAACAGCGAAGAGCGGGAAGCGGCTAATTGTTGAAGTTCTTGCTCGCTCAAACCCTCACCTCCCAGGGCCAGATTCCAATCGAACTCCACCAGCCTCGACTCACTCAACAGCCCCGAAGCTGAAGAGGAGTCGGAATCGGATTTGGAACGCACGGCGATCTTGACCTCTACCTTGGAAGGCCGGGCCAAGGCCGAGGGAAGTTGCACCGCCATGCCGATCTCTTCCAGCATCCAGGCCGCCGACTGCAAGAAGGCCTCCACCTCCTCTTCACTGAGGTTGATGGGTGCGGGGACGCTTCCGGAGAGGGCCCGCCCGCACACGGGCCAACGCCGAGTGGCCCGACCCATATCTCTCAAAAGACGCTCCTGTACGGAGAAGGCTTCCTCTTGAAAGGCGGCCGGTAGGACCTCCGGTTGCTCCCAGGCCTGGGAGAGTGGGATCTGAAGGCTCAGATCATCGGTGGCCTGGAGAAACACCTTCAGTTGCCACCCCGAAGACGACTCGGGCAGACAGAGGCGAAAGAGAAGGCGTCCCTGGGAGACGATGGGGTCGAGATCCTGAGTCCATGTTTCCAGCAGCGCCTGGAACTCAGGCGCCTCGGTCATCTTCAATTCGGTCTCACCTCGAGCCACCGCCTCGATCCAGAGGTCTAGGTCGTAGGGGACTTTTTTCATACGGCTAGCCGGGAGCTTATACGGTTCCTCCTTGAAGCTGGTACGCAACAGATGATCTACCACATCACTTACGAACCTCTCGATCAGGTCCGATTCCGACCAATCCGGATGAGCCGCGCGTACAGCCCCGGGCAACATTCGGCTGAGGGCCCGCAACCGCCCGCGATCGTCGGGGGCGTCAAAGACCGGACGGTAGTATAAGCCCAGGCGGTTCTTCCAGTTCTTCTGCCGGGTCACCGCCGGGAGCCAGCGTCCACGCGCCAACAGACCCAAGGCCCAACGAGCAGCGTGAGCCATGGCTTTGGGTCCGGCCCCCACGTCCCACTGCCGCTGCTCTATCCTCCACAGAATGGGTAGACCGCATTCCAGGGTTGTGGG
>JBJHCR010000301.1:0-7800 GCA_050486105.1 Vulcanimicrobiota bacterium | reverse complement strand
TCAGGTTGCCGTTGGGGTCGTGAGTGTAGGTCCAGATCGTCTCACCGGAGCCGTCGTCGATGCTGTTGGTGACGATCTGATTGAGACTGTTATAGACTCGGACTTCTTCGGTGGAATTGGTGGCCGTGCGGAGTACTTTGCCGGTGATGTTTCCGGCCTCATCAAAAATGAACTTTCGATGCTGGCTGGGGAGGGCTCCGCTAAAGGACAGTTCAACCGCTTCGAGGGTCGGGGTGGCGGAGCCGTCGCCCATAAGGTAGGCACGGTACCGACAGTAGCGACCGATGCTTGAAGGCGCAACGCTCTCGCCTTGGGCATCGCTGAAACGAGTTGAGGGAGAGCCGTCGGGACCGACATAATTCCAAGGCCCGTCGGGGGAGTCGGCGAAGGCTGCTTGGAGTTCAATGGCCGTATCGGCGGGCGTTTGCTCGGTCCATTGAATGGAGTCCCAGGCTACGGCCCGACCGGCATCATAAACCGGAGAAGTGACGCTCCCTGCTTCCGTAAAATCGTTGGCGGTGTGTTCATTGAACCTAAAGTTTCGGAACGTCCCGGCAATGTATCCCTGATAGTACGTTTGAGTTGCCAGTCCGACGTACAAAGGCGCCGAGGAGAAGTTTGCCCTGGTCCAAGCTGAGATCGTATCCCAGGTAGAAGTACTCTCGTTCCAGAAGTAGCCCGTGACCGAGGCTCCAGTGCGAGTCAGTCTGAAACCTCCTTCGGTGACAACGGTCGAGGAAGCGGTGAAGGATCCGTTGTTGAATACTGTCAGTGCTCGGTGGCCACCGTTGTCGTGCCGCCGTTCCACCAAGGCGACAGCCCCGGTGGCAACGGAATCTCTAGGGACTTCGCTCACATAGAGCCCGATAGACGCCAGACCGGAAGACGCGAACCCTTGAAAATCCGAAAAGTCGACTTGAACATCGAAATCTCCCTCTAAGGGAATTCGATGTTCCAGCACGATGTGAAGACGATCGTAGATGACTCCGAAGTCGTCGTTAAGGGGATGGGCTTGGTCTCTGGTGGCTAGGCGGTTGGCAAATCCCCGAGGAAAGACGATGGACAGGCCCTCGTTTTGAGTCACTTGGGTTCCCAGAAGTTCCTCTCGGTCCTTCGGCGGGCTTGACGGATAAGTATGCCTTCGATACCCGACCCTCCAACGATCGCAGTCGAGTTCATCACCCTGAAAGGCGTCGTCGACACCTAGAAGTTCTACTCCTTCCGGCCCAAGTCCAACCCTGTCAAAGTCGCCCTGTCGAAGCTCTTCGAGACGATTCATGACGAAGCGATTGACGGCCTCGCCGATGAGCCGACCATCCTCGTCGATTTGGTAGTCGAAGGTGTCGTTGCCGCTAACCTGAGAAGTGCGGTTCGAGGCTGGGTCGTAGGTGTAGTCAAGTCGAAGGAGTTCATTCTCGCCACTTTGGATAGAGTATCGGAGGGGACGCCCGACAATGTCGCACTCAAGCTCGGTTGTCGCCCCATTATGAAAGTCGGTTCCCACCCTTCTACCGTCCGCATCGTAGCGAAACTCGATGAACTGCTCCTCCTCCACCCGATAGCCTAGGGAACGGTTCATGGGATCGTATACTCCTGCATAGCGGCCCTCTCCGTAACGAGCCGTCCCGTAGCGACTGGGCTCTAAACCCGCCTCCCAGAGGATTTCATCATTACCGTCGGTCAATTTGAGAACATTCCCGTTTTCATCGAGATCGTATCGGTATTCCCACTCCGGCGTACTGTTGCTAGAATCTGTGGTTCTGGTGGTCTTAACGAGTCTGTCGATGTCGTCGTACTCATAGGAAAGGACATCACCGTTCCGCTCGGTGAGGGTCAAGAGATTGTCTGAAGGGTCGTAGGTGAAATCGATGCTGCTGAGATCGTGGGGGTAGGCGATCGATTCCAGGCGGTCCGCAGCATCATAGATGAAGGTTCTGGTGCGACCCAAGGGGTCGGTGTAGGACTCCAAATTTCCAACAGGGTCGTACAGGAACTCCTCTTTAGTGCTATCAGGATAGACGATCTCGATTAAGCGCTCGAGGTCGTCGTAGACAAAGGTGGTTGTTTCGGATCGACCGTCGGTGAAGGCGACGAGCGACCCGACCTCGTTGTAGACGAACTCGAGAGTTTCTCCCGAAGGTTTCGTTACGGCGATCACTCGATCTAGTACGTCGTATCGGAACCGAAGTCTCCGACCCAGCGGGTCTTCGAGTTCGGAAACCCTACCGTGGAGGTCCCGGTGAAGAATGGTCTCAGCGCCGGTGGGGTCGATGATACTCTTGCTCCGTCCGGCCCAAGACTAGGGATGATTTTTGCGGCCGTGGCACTATGACACATCAATAAAGGAGCTTCAAACACACGTGTCCATCAATAGGACTTCCCGATCGCCTCCTGGCACGGACGAGGTTTCGTGACCAATCCTCCAGCAACAAGGCTGTGAGTCTCACGGTGGCCCTCCAATAGCGTTTCCTCGAAGGACTGCTCACGCCAAGGCCCTACGGGACCTAACCCGAGGAACCTCCCAGAATCAGGAGCCTGGCTTCGAATCATGAACTTGAACAAGCTGGGCTAAGTCGAGATTCATCCTGCGGACAGCCTCTCTCACCGAGAGCAGCAGGCTCGGCTCCGGAACAATACTGCCGTCGACTAGCAGAGCTCCGTATCCGAGACTCATCAAAGCTATGCCTAGCTTAGCAAAGGGGGTCGCCAAAAGAAGAACTCCGGCAGCGACCCCCCCTAGGACTCCCCGAGGGACCACGGACGAGCAGATGTCTGCTTGCATTCGTCGATTCAGTTCGGCGAAGACGGTCCGCGCAAACCTCAGGCTCACCTCCAGACGCCTCCTCTTCTCTTCGGACTCCACCAGACTCAGAGTGGTGAGATCATTGCTCAAACCTTCAGCGCTGACAAACAAGTCCAGGCTGCACCCTTGAGGTGGGAGTTCGAGCGTTTGCCGTTGACAGACCACTCCATTCTGCACCCAATGGCAAACGCTGGGCACCTGCAGCACTGTGTTCACCTCGGTGGGACGAAGCAAACGCCTTAGGGAGCCGTGATATGAGACCCTCAGTAAAGCCAAACCCGTGGGTTCGGTCTCTATTTCGGAGGCTAATTGCCGATAAAAGAGAACCGAAGAAACCGAGTACGGGATCCATCGACCCTTCTTGAATCGAGCTAGGTTCTCTGGGACCCTTAAGAAGGGCCCGCTCTTTTCACCAGAAGCCTTAATGCCCAAACAGAGTTCTCCAAGATGCTGGGCTGGAGGTTCTCTACGCACACTCAAGGTGTCCAAAAACCGTCCATCACAGCGCACGGGAATGGGACTACAAAGAGCATTCTCCACCAACTCAAGGTACTCTTCGGCGGTGGTCCCGGTGCGACTCCAAGGCTCTTTCTTGCTCTCTCTGCCACCTGAGACCGGAGGGTGGACCGCGATCTCCACCGTCCCTCGAGGCCCAAGCTTCAGCTCAGAGGTAGACCTGGCCAAGGTGTGCCCGTCCCAGATGATCTCTTCGACCTCTTCGACGGCGTGGAGACGCACCTTGAAGGCCCGGTCGCACCCGAAGCCCACCGCTCTGAGACCGATGGCCATGGGAGCGATCCCGGTACGTTCGAATCCCAGATTTTCGGTTAGAGCGGACCAAACTTCAGCGAAACGAAAGGCGCGCTTGGGCCGAAAACGCAGCACTGTGGAGGAGCGACCGAAACAGATCTCGATCCCTTGGGCCTGACTTGCCACCGCCGCCTGAACGATCTTCAATACCCAAGTAGATGGACGAGGCAACTGTGCTTCTGCCAGAAGCTTGAGAGCCACCTCAGGTGCCAGAGTGAACACTCCTTGGGAGTGGCGTTGCCCCTGAGCCGCCCTGGCTTGAACGAAACTCTCGATCTGCTGCGCTCTATCCCTCACCAACTCCCCCGTAATCCTATGGAGTCAGATGCCAGATCACCGGATAGACCGTGGACCAAAGTTGCAGAGCGTTGGACTCGGTCTCATCGAGATCACCTCCAAAGGCTCTCCAATCGATCCCTTGGACTCCGAGGTCTATAGCCCAAAGCTCAGAGTTTGCCAAGTCACCGACCCGTTTTTCGGCTTCAGCGATGGACTTGGCCACGCTCATGAGTCTGTCCTTGAGCTCGGGATGCCTTTCTGCCTGCCGAAAAAGACCCAGCTGCAACATACTCGAGGGCCAAGACCAGACCACCAATCCGTGATAGGCCCCAAAGCCCAAAGTCCGATAATGAAGGGCGTCTGCCGAGAGCGCTGGGTTCACCACCAGGGGACCTGCGGCCGTCATCAGACCTGCTGGCCAAGGTCGTTCCAGGAGGTCCAGAATATTCGTGACCTCCTGCTGGCTTGGGTTGGCATAGAAGAGAGTAAAACACACGTCGCTGCTGGGTATTTCCACCGGGTCGAGATTGTCGTCGAGAGCCAGAGCAGTGAAAGTTAACGGCTGCTCCCAGGCGTCCGGGCTCTGACTCTTGAGTAACTGAAATCCTTGCTTCTGAGCAGGTGAGAGGGTGGCTTCGAAAGCCGCAGCTCGGGCTTTCAAGTGGTCGGGACTCAAGGTCACCAAAAAGCCTTCGGCGATAGTTTCCCATGCCGGTCTCAGCTCCTGGGCTTTTTCACCCCGTCCCCGAGCGGTTTCGTAGCGTTGGCCCAAGGCCACCATGGCATCGAGTGCCGGTAAAGCCAACATAGCATTGACGCTGCTGGGGTAAACGCCTCTCCCTAAACCTTCATTCGAATCTCTCCAGTCCCCGGTCATTTCTCCAGGTAGGAGACGTAAAGGCTTTTTCGGACTCATTTTCCCCAAGACGTAGTCCAGGTTGGTCAAGATGGCTTCTCGAGACTCCGGGTCAGCAAAAAGAGCATCCAAGACTACTAAACGGTTCTGGTCCAAACAGAGTTTCAAGACGATGGGAAGAAGGAGGTCGTCATCGATCATTTTATAGTCGAAGACCGGAGCTAGAGAGTATTTTCCTTCATCTCTGAGATGATGCCATTCGGCAAACGGCCCGACGTCTTCCTCGTGAGCCACCGCGCCTTCCGGGGAGAGTCGAGTGAGCACACTCTTGATTCCATTCTCTAGGGCCCGGTCGCTCAAGATCGGCTCGAGCATGCTCAAAGAGATCAAGGTGTCTCGACCAAAATAGGTCAAGAATCGCCAGGAGCCCGCCATCATTTTGTCCTCGCGGACCAGAAAGCGTAAAGCTTTGAGAGCCGAGGTGGCCCGTTGATCGAGTTCTCGACTCTTGGTTTTGGGAAGAAAGGATTCCCGAAATAAGGCCCGATCGTGATAGGCCTCTTGGGAGGAGAACGGCACGGTTGCAACGAGGGTGAGCAAGCCCTCCGGGACGATGAGTTGTTCTGAGTCGATCGGTCCGGAACTTGCAGCCAGCTCCAGAACAAACGAGCCAACCCCTGGCTGTTCCCGTGTAAAGAGGAGGGTCTCGACCTCGCTCACGGAAACCTGGGGTGAACTCCAGCCCGTCGGCAATCCCAAAGCTTGGGCTTTTTCCTGTCTCAGTTTCTGGATCAGTGCGGGAGTCTCGGTCTGGTGCTGCCTCTCTCGCAGCACCCTCAAGCTATCGAGCAGGACAGTGTCGAGATGAATGGGTTGGAGGACCTCAAAGGTCGCGGTGACGGCCTGACCATGGTCGGAAACCTGAGACTTGAGAGTGCCCTCTTTATAGCGCAGATGACCGTCAAACCAAATTCCGATTCCCGAGTTCTCCGCTGGAAAAGCAAAAACGATCCGGGTTTCCGCCTTGACCAACAGATGGACCTGGGCCAACGGGTCGTCCAGAAAAAGATTGAGTTGTCCGCCCTCGTCGATTCGGTGCACCTCAGTGCTAGAAAGTCCTATATTGAGACCGGGTTCGGCCTGTGCTCCCGAAATGACAGTCCAAAACAAAGCGAGAGTCCAAAACAGCGAAGCTCGACTCCAAGACCTGCTCGATCCCATATTCATCCTCCAACAAACGATGCCTCTAGTGCGCTTCTAGGACTTCAGCTGGGAATCATTCCTTTTGTGGAAGCCGCAAGTTGGAAAAGTCTATTTTCTGCCTTCTCTGCTTCTGGAGCCAGGGCCAGAGAACTCCAAATGATGATCAGGACTTCTCGCGTGGCCTCCGAGATCTTGCTTCTCTGACTGTCCTTGACAGGGCTCCCGAAAGGGCCATCGTTGTCGCAAGCTAGCAGCAGCCCAGAAAGGTCCAAGACTTGGCCAGAAGGGTTAAAAACGTAGTTCTCCGAGGGACCACCCAGCCGGAATGTCCAGGGAGGGCTCAGCTTCTCCAAATCTACAGCCGAGAGCGGAAGGCCGGTCTCCAGGGAAACGGTGTTCACCAAGTCGACAACGGGATGAATGACCGGCCAGCGGCCTTGTTCCAAAGCTTTGACCAAAGATTCAGAGGCTGGCCGACTTCGACCGGTAGGCTTGAACCCACCCTGCCTGAGCATGTCTCTCACCCGCTTTCGAAGCTCTTCGGAATGCTCCACCAGAGCGGGCTGCGGGAAGCTGTGGCTTGGCGGCACCTCCGAGAGTACTCGCGCTTTGAATACTCGTGGCGCGAAATCGGCAGGACAGCTCTTGAGAACTTCGACGGTTTCTGCGGCAAATTCCAGGATCAATTGGAAAAAGCGAGCCCTCCCAGGACGTCTTTCAAGCGAACTCCTTGAGCGGCCAGAACATCCCCGACCCAAGACTCCAAAATGTCTTGGAAGCGACCACAGAACTGGACCCCGATTCGATCTCCGCTCTTCCACTTGACCACTGCACGCACCGGGTGGTGTCCATAGAGATTCACGGCAACCTCGTCTCCCAAGACCAAATAATCCGGCCCATTTTTGCGCTGAAAACCCAGACCTAGCAAGGAGAGATCGATAGCCTCGATTGGCTCCACCTCCACCGCGCCTTCGTCCTGCCGACTCTTTGCCAGTTGCAGGTCTAGCAAGCACGGAACTCTGGAAAACACCCGCTTCTCGTTCCCAACGGGTGCCTTTTCGCTCTTTTTCTTTCGATACTTATTGATTCTTCCCATGAACTTTACATTTTCCTTAGATCTATTCCGCTGCGAATGAAGATGTGGCTTGTGAGCAATTGCCTTCTGGTTCTTTTGACCTATCTATTGCTTCTATCATGAGCCAGGTGGCCCAATTCGAAACCTGCTTCTCGGCCCTCGATGGGTCGACGGGAGGGTATCCGTGCCCCTTTTCGAACGCTGCCCCGAGAAGGAGAACCACGTGTCAGCCACTCAAACCTTAGAAAAACTCAGCCGAGAAGAGCGTCTCTACCGAATCCGCCATGGACTGGCCCACGTCATGGCTCAGGCCGTGCTGGAGATGTTCCCCGAGGCCAAGTATGCCATCGGTCCACCCATCGAGAACGGCTTCTATTATGACTTCGACCTGCCGCGGCCTCTGACCGATCAGGATATCTCTGCCATCGAGAAGAGAATGAAGAACATTCTCAAGAAAAGGCACCAGTTTCTCTATCGTGAACTCACTCGTGAGGAGGCTCTTGAGCTCTTTAAGGATCAGCCCTATAAGGTCGAACTGATCGAAGGCTTGGCCGAAAAGGCTGACGGCAGCGTGATCTCCACCTATAAGCATGACACTTTCGAGGATCTCTGCAAAGGGCCCCATGTCGACCACCTGGGCCAAGTCGATCGCAAGGCGTTCAAATTGCTGTCGGTAGCTGGCGCTTATTGGCGCGGCGATGAGAACAAGCAGCAACTGCAGCGGATCTATGGAACGGCCTGGGAGAACGCCGAGAACGCGATCAGCGACGGATC
>JBJHCR010000300.1:0-7808 GCA_050486105.1 Vulcanimicrobiota bacterium | reverse complement strand
GAACCTGGCCTATGTGGAATTGGCCTCCCAAAGGCTCGAGGAAGCACAGTCGGGCTTCTTGGAAGCCTTGACTCTCTGGCGTCAGGCTGGAGCCCGCCACGGTTTGGCCCTTTGCCTGATTGGTCTGGCTGGAGTCCTGGCTCAGCGGAGTCGTTCCCGGCTGGCGGCCCAATTCTTGGGCTCTGCCGACAGGCTGCTGGACTCCATCGGGGTGAAACTCGAGTCCTCGGATCAGCAAGACTATTCCGAGATCTCTCGCAGTTTGTATCGCAAATTAGGACCTGAGTTGGCCGAAGCGCGCAGTGAGGAGATCACTCTTGACGACCTCCTTGAACAGTTGCAAGACCGAGTTGCCAAGAACCTCGAGGGTTTGACCCCTCGAGAACTCGAGGTCCTCCGAGAGACAGCCACCGGCGCATCCAATAAAGACATCGCTGACAGGTTGGGGATCAGCACTCAGACAGTCATGACCCACCTGAGGTCGGTCTACCGCAAGCTCGATGTCAACTCTCGCACCGCCGCCGTGCGCTGGGCCGGCGAGCAGGGGCTTTTAGACAAGACTTGAGGGTCTGCTGCAAAGCACACCCTCAAGTCTATTTATGGGTTTTCGGGGGGAAACTAGGCTGCTCTTTGCAGCTCTTCCGTTCGTCGCGGCCCTCGATCTCCCCGATCTGAGGCCCGAGCACGATCAGCCCTCGAATCTTCCCCTTGCCGGTCCGGATTCCCGGCTCCGCAACCCCCTTGTCCTAGAGCAGCTCGAACTCGTCTCTCAAGCTTCTTGGGTATTTCCACTCCCATCTCCTTAACCTCGGAGTACACCTCCTTGAGTTCCTCAACGGCCTCGGCTTTGGCTCTTGGGCACCGAGCTTTCTCCACAGCTTGGAGGGCGATAGTCAACTCCTCAATGGGGTCCACACCTTGGTCGCCATCTCCGGCTCCCTGAGAAGATCCAGCTCCGCCGCAACCACCGGCTCCCTTGGCGCCGCCGCAACCTCCACCGCCGCCGCCACCGCAACCCGAACCTCCTCCAGCGGGAGGTTTTTCGGGCTTGCAGTTGTTATCTTTCTTCCAGTCCTCAAACAGGTCTTTAAGGGCATCCACCAAGTCGTCGAGTTTGCAGCAGTCTTTGCGGTCCTTTCGATCCTTGCAGCCTTTTTCAGACTTGTCCTCAGGCTTGACCGTATCCTTTTCCTCACAACCCTTGGGGTCGGGTGTCTGATCTGGTTTGGGGCAAGATTTGGTCTCTTTAACTCCCTCATCCTTGGGCTTGCACCGACCACGCTCTTCAGCAACTTCGCGAGAAGGTGAGTAGCCATCCTTTCCTGGGTCGACATTTCTGCGACTAGGAGTGGGCTCGGTTCTCGGAGAGTGAGTTTGGTTTCCCCGTGGCCCGTTGGCCGTCCCGTTGCCGGTGGTGCGGCTCGGACCGGTCGTCCCACCCATATCTCCTCTGGGTCTATTGACCGTGCGATTGCTGTTGGTGTTTCCTCGACTAGTTTGTACTTGAGACATATCTGGTACCTTTCAGAACGTTTTTCTTGGTCACAGTTTATCGAAGGCGCGAAAAAACAGCGCAATTTCTCATCTCTGAGATATGAACATTCTGTGAACTTCTGAACACACGTTTTTAAACTCCCGGCGCACAGCCAGGTGGCGGGTCTCGGAATTCACCTGGGGAACCCAACTCTGCGCTCACTCTGAACCTGCTTGAGTGGTCTTCGGAGTGCGTCCCAGGACCGAGATCGTGGCTGAAACCCCCGTACCAACCACCACAAACCAGGGCCAGGCTAACGAACTGAATTTGGCCAACAAGAACACCATCAGGGTGCTCAAGAAGGCGGCCAAGATATTGCTTTGTTCACTTCCCCTAGTGCGAGTAAAGAGGGCCACCAAGAATATTCCCAGCAAGCCTCCGTAGAAGAAGGTCATCACCCCTAAAGCCAGGCTCAACAGATCCATCTGAGGGTTGTTCCTGGCAAAGTTGGCTACCATAAGGGCCAGCGCGGCAATGGCCACTCCCACCACCAAACTGACCCGCCGAGACAAGGCCAACCCTTGTCCATGTTCAATCATCCTGGTTGGGCTCTGATAAATATCGTTGACAAAAGAGGCCGTCATGGCGTTCAAGGCCGAGGACAGGCTGGACATGGCTGCAGCCAGAACTCCTGCCACCATCAGGCCCACCACTCCCGGGGGAAGCTTGGCCAGGGCGTAATAGAGCAGAAAGTGGCCGTTCTTACCTTCCTGGCTGAGTTTCTCAGCCACCTGAGCCAACTCTGCCTCAGAACTCAAATGAGACAGATAAAGAAAGAGCATCAGACCCACACCCATAAAGAGGCAGGTCACCGCCACTCCCACCAACCCACTCATCCACATGGAGCGACGACTGTCGGCATTGTTGCGGCAGGTGAGCAAGCGTTGCACCATGTCGTGGTCGGTGCCGTGGGTGGCCATGGTCAGGAAGAACCCTCCCACCATGGCCGTGAAAGCGTGATAAGGGTCGGTGACCCAATTGCTTCCTGTGCCGAAGAACACCAATTTTTCGGCCTGCATCAGTTCGGTGGTGGCTTGAACCAAAGAAACTCCTGTTTCGGCGAACAGGCTGAACAACAGAGCAAGCCCCGCACCCACCAGCACCACCGCCTGGAGTACGTCGGTCCAGATCACCGCCTTGATGCCCCCTGCCGTAGTGTAAAGGATGGTGACCAAAGCTAGTACCAGGATGGAAGCTTCAATAGGGAAGCCGGTGATCACCTCGATGGTAATGGCGGCGATAAAGAGACGAGAGCCATCGGCGAAGAGGCGTCCGAATAAGAAAAGTCCGGCGGTAGTTCGGTGGGTCAGCGGCCCGAAACGGCGCCCTAGAAACTCATAGACCGTGGTCACTCCGGCACTATAATAGGCTCGAATGAAGTAGTTGGCCAAGACAAAACGGGCGGCGATAGTACCCACGGCGAACTGCAGATAGGTGAGGTTGCGAAGGTAGCCTTGCTCCGGCGCCCCTAGGAAGGTGGCCGCGCTGATCTCGGTGGCTACCAGAGAGAGAAGTGCAGCCCACCAAGGAATGGAGCGCGCCCCCAGCAGAAAGTCCTCGCGACTCTTCTGCCCGCGCCCGATCCAGGCACCTAAACCAGCGATAGTGCAAAGGTAAACAACCAGGACGGACCAGTCGAGCCAGGACATGTGGGTAGGTACGCCTGTCGTGCAGCGGTTCCTGGTGATAGCCTGGTGCCTTTCAAATCCTCAACGAGGAGTCGACTTCGAATACTTCAAGCTTTCAGGAAAGGGAACTCCTACCTAAATTCAGGTAGGCCCCTAACGAACATCTCCCTCGGAGAGTGGATGATTATCTAAGCCTGGTCCGGGTATGTTAGGTCTGAAAGGAAGTGAACGTGTCTACAGCTGTGAAAGATTACAAAGTCGCCAACATGGATCTGGCCGAATGGGGTCGCAAGGAAATTACTCTGGCAGAGGCGGAGATGCCCGGCCTTATGGCTCTCAGGGAGCGCTTCGGAAAGAGCAAACCTCTGACCGGTGCCCGCATCGCTGGATGTTTGCATATGACCGTGCAGACCGCAGTCCTCATCGAGACTCTGACCGCCCTGGGCGCTGAGGTCCGTTGGTCCTCTTGCAATATTTACTCCACCCAGGATGAGGCCGCCGCTGCCATAGCTGCAGCGGGCATTCCCGTTTTCGCCTGGAAGGGTGAAACCAACGAGGAGTATGATTGGTGTATCGAGGAAAGCCTCAAGTTCGCTGGAAGTAAAGGTCCGAACATGATCCTCGACGACGGAGGTGACCTGACCAACCTGGTTCACGACAAATACCCCGAAATGTTCCAAGAGATCCGAGGTATCACCGAAGAAACCACCACCGGGGTACATCACCTTTATCGGCGTCTCAAAGAAGGCAAGCTGCTGGCTCCGGCCATCAATGTCAACGACTCGGTGACCAAGTCGAAGTTCGACAACCTTTACGGTTGTCGAGAGTCGCTGGCTGACGGTCTCAAGCGAGCCACCGACATCATGATCGCCGGCAAGGTCGCTGTGGTGGCCGGTTACGGCGACGTCGGCAAAGGATGCGCCCACTCGCTGCGCTCCTATGGAGCCCGGGTGCTGATCACCGAGATCGATCCCATCATCGCCTTGCAGGCGGCCATGGAGGGCTTCGAAGTCACCACTATGGAGGAGGCGGCAAAGGTCGGAGATATCTTTGTCACCGCCACCGGGTGCACCGACATCATTCGGTCCGAGCACATGCTGGCCATGAAAGACAAGGCTATCGTTTGCAACATTGGCCACTTTGATATCGAGATCGACGTAGCTTGGCTCGAGAAAAACGCCAAAGAGACCCCGGTCAAGCCTCAGGTCGACATTTTCGAAAAAGCCGACGGAAAACAGATCATTCTGCTGGCTCGAGGCCGCTTGATGAACCTGGGCTGCGCCACGGGTCACCCGAGCTTCGTCATGTCCACCTCGTTCACCAACCAGGTGTTAGCCCAGATCGAACTCTGGACCAAGCACGAGCAGTACGAGATCGGAGTCACCGTTCTACCCAAGCATCTCGATGAGGAAGTTGCTCGGTTACATCTGGACAAACTCGGTGTCAAGCTAACCACCCTGACCGATAAACAAGCTGAGTATCTGGGGATCCCCAAAGAGGGTCCGTACAAGCCAGAGTATTATCGGTACTAGATCTGTTGACAGTTCAGAGTTGACTGGCGGTAAGAGCCACCTCCATCTTGGAGGTGGCTCTTTCAGTCCTCTCCGACCCTCTTCTTCAGCCAGTCCTCAAAATCGGGCTCTCCCGCCCGCCTTACCAAAGCCGGAAGGGAAATTGACTGGGTCAAATATCTCAGGGTCCCTACAAAGTCTCGATAATCTTGAGAGCTTAAAGCCGTCCATGGGTTTGACGGCAGAGGGTCCTGAGCGAATTGGCCCGCTCCAAGAGTAGCGAATCCTTCAAAGAACCAGGTGGGCCCCATGGCCTCCTCGTCCCCGTCGAGGATGGCCACGTGAAGCCGATGGGCGATCTCGTGAGCCAGGAGCTTTTCCCAAGCGTGCTGTTCTCCGGCCAAGTGAGGAGTGACTTGAGCGTACTCTTCAGGGGACACGGCCATCAGGATGCGTTTTTCACAAACTGTTACCACTCCCGCGGGGAAAGCCTCGGGGGAGACTTCGAACATCTCCGCCAATCGAGCCTTAAGTTGGTCCTGGCGGGCAAAGACCTCCACACTGTCGTAAGGAAGAGGCCGGGATTGCTCTTCCCAACCGTGGTCAGCAGCAAAGCGATCGATGCGACCTTGGGCTCGGTCGACGGCCTGCCGGATCACAGCGGGGTCTCCGTCGTAGCCGTCCGGAAAGAACACCGGTACCAGGGTTTCGGCGAAAAGCGTGGTGGTGCAGCAAGAGAAGAAAAGGGTTAAAAAAAGGAGACGCATGGAGGGCTGTTCGGAAAGATATGAGGGTAGACCTACCCTGGGGAGCGAGACGATATCTGGAGAGCCTTGGCCCTACAGAAGTGGATTCACACCTGAAGCATCCAACCTACCAACGACTCACCGGTGAAATGGCCCGCCCTAGGATCTGATCTACGGCAGCTCTCATCTTGTGGGCGACCTCTCTCGGTAGATCGTGACGCTCAGCAAGTTCGACTGGGTCAGTAGCCGCAATCCACACCTCACCTTGCTCTTCCCAAACCACGGCGGTCAAAGGCAGATCCACTGCCGAGGCCCGATTGGCCTGCATCAAGAGAGTGCCCACCGCCGGGTTTCCGAAGATCAGGGCTCGGGTGGGAGCAAGTTCCAATCCCACCTCTTTAGCTGCTCCGGCGTGATCGATACGTGCCATCACCTGGACTCCGCGAGCCTGAAGTTCGTTCTCTAGGCGCTTGGTGGTTTCGTCCACGGAGTAAGGGCTCTGCTGCACCCGCATTCCTCCAGTGTTTCCAGGGGGTCCTAGTCGAGAATCGTAGGCTCCAGCTATACTTCGAGCCAACTGGGAGAGATCCAGCCCCTCTTTGTTGGCCAACAAAGTCACACAAAGCAAATCTTCTGAGTGAGTGAAACGGCTGAGTAACGCCGAAAACCCGCCGCTTCGACCTTGAATCACCATGAGTCCCGGTCGTCCAGGGAAATCCCAAGTCCCCGAGGTGGGTAGGTCTGCAGAAAGCGGCTGATACAGCATGGCCCTGAGAGCTGGATCCTTGATGAGTATTTCTCCAGCCAAGCCAATATCCCAGACACTGACATCGTAGGCCGAAGCATAGATGGCACCGCGGTCGGGCAACAACTGGGAATGATGCGCAGACCGGTTAGGTGTGGCGGGCTCTGCCGGGTTGATCAAGGCAGGATCATTGAGAAAGGCCCGATGACTCTCCCCCGGAGCCAAAGCCTCGCGAGGCAGGGATGGGATCTCGGAGGCGAAAATCGTACGCTTGAGGCCCAAAGGCTGCAGTTGACCCTGGCGAACGAAATCCTCGTAGCGCTCACCACTGGCCTTCTCCACCAACAGCATCAGAAGGAGATGGTCGGTAGCGCTCTTGGACACCTGGGTCCCTGGCGGAAAGAGCAGCTTCTCTTGAGCCAGAGCTGAGAGCAATTCGGCTTCACTCTTGGCCCCTTGAAGAACTCGATCGGTGATCTCAGGAATCCCCGATCGAGCCTGCAGCACTCGGCGCACGGTGATGCCACGCCAGCTTCTTGGCAGAATGTCAAGATGCCGCTCCAGGGGGTCATCGAGAGCCAGTTTTCCTTGCTCCACCAACTGCAGCACGGCCACGGCAGTGTAGGCCCGAGACATCTCACCCAGACCAAACATCGTTTCTGAGCCCACCAAGAGTCGAGTATCAGGATCTCCCACCCCATATCCGCTCACCCGGGTGATATAGGGAGCCTGCACGATAGCTAGGGACATTCCCGCAATCTGGTGCTCGCGCATGAAACCGGCGACAAGTTCATCTACCGAGCGTCCTTGAATCTCAATTTCTGGGTCACCTCGGTCGGCAGTGACGGGAACACTCAGCAACAGAAGCCCGACGAGGGGCAAGAGAAAATTCCAAATACCTGGTTTTGCTAGACCTCTAGTACGCATAATTGAGGCCTTCGAAACCGACCAAAAGCAACCTTTCCGGCTAGGCTAAGGTTGGGTCCGCGTCCAGACAGCCTTCCAGGTGTGGTCTTTGTTGCCCAGGCTAATCTGTTTACCGTCGCGGTCCACCACCGCAAAGATCTCTTCCTGCCCTGGAGTGAAATAAGTGAATCCCTGCCGGAAGCCGTCTCGCCACTTGGCCTGATATTGGCTACTTCGGCCGTCGAGAAATGTCACGTGGAAAGCAAACCCCCCCGGAGCCTCCCATTGCTCGTAAGGGGGAATGTGGATGGAGACTCCCGTGGAGGAACGCCAAGTTCCCGACAAATCGTGAGCCACATCGGGTTTCTCCTGGGCCCAGGCCGCTAGAGAGACGACGGTCAACCACAGCAAACATAAAATGATCCGAATCTTGGGCACAACGATCTCCTCCGGCTCCAAATTTTCAGGTACCAAGGCCAGACCCTTATCCTAGCCCGGATCCTTCCCGAAGCACCTGATCGAAATCAGCTCCAAGTCCGCCTCTCGAGGACCCCCGCAGGGTGTACAAAACTCATTCTGATTAGGGCCTGTTGACATTCAACCTTCACGGCGCTGCACTCGCTTATTTCCCCTCTCCGAAAGCGCCTTTTTGCTTAAGTACTCACGGGTACTAGGCTCAAAAAAACACTTCCTCCAGAGAAAATCTGCTTCGCGCAGCTTGAAACGCTGAATGTCAAC
>JBJHCR010000299.1:0-7812 GCA_050486105.1 Vulcanimicrobiota bacterium | reverse complement strand
CGGAATAACTTCCCGGTTTGGGCCGCCGATGCATCCCCCCTGGCCGCGTTGGTTTTCACTCAAGTATTCCCGATACTAGTCGTTCAAACCGCCTTGCCACACCCACGGGGACGCGGGTACCCGGCGCCTCGACAACCGAATACAGAAAGTTATTACGGACCAGATCCTAAGAAGAAAATTCCGGAGCACAAGTGTATCCATCGCCGCTGTTGGCTATCGCCACTGGTCTCCCTGGCAATCTACCAGAAACCCCGTCTTGTGATCGCTGTGAAGTATTGAGTGGAGCATCGCTCTGAACGGCCCGGTGAACACTTCCCCGGAAGACTAAGAGGCCGGAACCTTACATTGAGACCAATCCCCTTAGGCCCGTGCCTTTGTGAGCAACGACAAATTCAAAATCGGACTCAAGACCCGGCTTTTGGCATCAACCAGGTGAGCACTTCGCCGATTCGGCTACTCCAGGACTCTTCGTCGTGTCGGGCTCCCAAGGGTTCGTGGTAGCGAAGGTCTCTATCGAGGGTCCACCCCCTTCGCAGCAGAGCCGTGCCCACTTCTCGAGTGCGATCTCGAACATCCTGGACTCCGTTGCCTCCATTGGGGCGTTCAGAGAATCCGTCGTCGGTGACCTGTCGCTGTCCAAACTGGTCGGTTCCACCTTCTTCGGTGCCCATATCCATCCAGATCTTGGGCTTGGGTCCGTCGACGGCTTCGCTGCTGAGGATGCGGTCGGCCATCTCACCGTTGGCCCACCAGACTGACGGAGACAAGGCTCCTACAGCAGCGAACAAGGCTGGGTGGCTCATGCCTAAGGAGAGGGAAACCAAGCCACCCATGGAGCTTCCCAGAAGCACACGCTGCTTAGGATTTATAGAGTAAGTTTGCTCAACGCTTGGGAGCAACTCTTCCACGAAAAAGCTCTCATAGCTCTTACCTCCGCCACCCCCATGCCTGGGATCGGGCACCGCACTGTACTCGTTGAGCCGCTCCCCTCCACCGTTATCGACGGCAACTAGGATTGCTTCGGGGAGCCGACCCTCTTTTGTGAGGTGGGCGACCGTTTCATCTACATGCCATTCTTTTCCCATGAAACCGGTGCGGCGATCGAACATGTTCTGGCCGTCTTTGAGGTAGATAACCGGATAGGTCTTGTTCTCTGGGTCGTAATTGTCAGGAAGGCGAACCGTAACCCCTCGTTCTTGGCCTAGATTCTCAGACTTAACCTGATGTCGAATAAAACGACCGGAGAGGGTTCCTCCAGATATGGGTTGGGTTGACACGATCACCCTTGAAGCTTAAGGCCTGAGGCAGAAAAAGCTCTGAAAAAGCTCATGGTGACCATGATCACACAAGAATCGACATGGACATCACTGAATCGAGAACGGCCTGCCCTTAACATGGACCTATGAACAGCAAGACTTCACTAAATCATCATCGTATCGAGATGCTTCCCGTGGTCATATCACAGATTCAACGAGGACAAGCTGAGCCTGACTACGTTCGAGAGTTTCTCGGGCGAGTGGGAGCAACTCTCGACAAAGAAACCCAGAAATACCAAGAGAAACGGGAAAGGCAAATCAGTGTCTCCCTGGCCCGAGGCTTTCGTCGGGACCTCGCTCACTACTTCGAACTCGAACAGCGCCAATGGAAGCATCTTCGTGGCTCACTCAAGTTCTTGCAAAGGTTCCTCGATGAGCGCAATAAGTATCTGCTGCATCGAAGCTTAAGGGAGTTCGAGCAAGCCGAGCGCTGCTATAAGCAGAAGATTGCCTCCAGGCTGAGACTGGACACCGGTATCTGCGATCAGTTGCAAAACGTTGCCTAGACGATTCGGCAGAAAAAGTGTTAGGTGACCGCTTGCACTGGGAGAAACAATTCTTGGACTTGACGCCCACCGAGAAAAATCTGAAACTTATAAGCACCAGGCTCAGTGAAGACCATTTGGTTGACATCGGTCTGCACGTGCACCGTTTGCTCCTGAGACTCCAGCGTGAAGTAGAGTTCCGGGCTCTGGTGCAAAACCATGGTGTTAGCCGGATTCACAACCTTTATCCTTTGAACATGGAAGCCCAAGCCACCACTCCATGTCGAAAGCAAGGAAAATCTCGGATAAGTGATGGGAAAGCTCCGGGCATACAGGTCCGAGAACATCCCGTATAGGTTGAGTTTCCCGTCTGGGGCTGGAACTATGGAGTCGCAATACAGAAAACCCTTTAAGACCGGTTCCAACTAACTTTCCTCCGGGCAGGCTGTTCTACGCTGACTGCCGCAGTCCCCTCCCTTTCGGACAGCCTCTTCAACTGTCCATTTCGAGAGCAGCCTCGAGAAGCTGTGATTCTGTAGCTGGATCCAAGCCGTCATCGATGGTCACCGCTTTGGTCATGAGGTAGGCTGCCAGCATGGGCCTCTGCCCGTAAAGATCAAAATGAGGAGAGATCAGGGGGTGAGTCACGTTGATCAGTAGGACCTTTCCTCTGGCGAAACCGATCAAGAAGTTCTTCCAATTTCTCGGTTTGGCATAGTCTGAGATAAAGATCAGTTCCCCTGCGTTCACTTGTTCAAGATACAGACTGTCCGCCAAGGCTGGAGAGTGCCTTCCGAAATCGGCTGCCACCAAGTTTCGATAGGGGCTCTTCAATCGACTCATAAGACGCGAGGTTTCACTCAACAAACGTCTCTGGGTCTCCGTAGGGTGACTGAGAACCTCTGGAGCGGCCCACACCTCTTGAACCCGAAAAGCGGGACGACCACCGCCGATTCGCTCAAGGAGCTTCTCTAGGCCCGCTTGCTTCTCGGGCCCTTCCCAAGACAGGATTGGCATCCCTCGTTCTTGCTGAACCCGGTCGGTGAGAGTGGAGCGTTCAGAGGCGTATAGAAACATCTTATGCCGTCGAGCCGAGCGAGAAAGGACTCCTATGGACACTCTCTCCCCGTCCACGGTGGGAATGAGAGGCAAGTTCTCATACTCCGACGGCAAACGCCGCCCAAAGCGATCGGCTAGATAGCCGAAAAGCCGATAGTCGAGACTTTTGGAGGCTCGATGGAACAGTTGCTTTCGAAAGGGCCCATCGACGATCTCCGCTAACAGCGCCATGGCCTTGTCGTAGTGCTTGTCGATAATGACATTGTCACGAGTTAGGGTGTGCTCCAAGTAGCGACTGCTCACCTTGAATGCCACCCCGGGATGATATAGAGACTTTCCTTCTCGCAGGGTTAGGCCTCGATTGTAGAAGCCGAAAAACGGCTCAGACTCGTCGCTAGGGCCAACCACAATTTCAGTTTCGGTCCCCTTGTGGACATACTCGTGGGGATGTCCAAGACGAAACTCCTCGTTGATGCGCTCTCCATCAACCGTTATCTCCGGCTCCACATGTTTACACCAATAGCGAATCGTCTCAAGCGAGCGTTGCTTGGTGCGCTCGAAGGCTTCGGGGGTGACCTCTTTGACTATCTGGATTTGAGTTCCCTCAACAGGGTGGTTGAGCAAGATCCGATCGAATCTCCGGTCTTTCTTGAAGATCAGCCGCCAGAATTCACCATCGCGTCCGGTGTCCACGATAACGGCGTCGGGCTCTAAGGCAAAGACTGAAACGAAACCTATACCAAATTTTCCCACCTTGGTCAGATCGTCTTCCTTTGCTGAACTGAAGAGCTGGGTCAACTTAGTATCGATGATCCGTCGATTCATCCCTTCTCCGGTATCGTCGACGTGGAGGATCATAATCCCCCTGTCGCCTTTTTCGTAAGGGTTGAACTCGAACCAAACATCAACCGAAGTGGTGCCTGCATCCAACGAATTCTGAATCAGTTCGCGCAAACACGCATAGGGATCGGTGAACTGGTTGACAAGGTTTTCAAGAGTGTCGCCTGCTTCGATGGCGACTTGGGTTTCGGCAGCCACGGTAACTCTACTTTCCCTTGATCTTTGCGTAGGCTCTTTCTGGCTTGACCTTCAAAGCGCCTTCTCGGTTCGAAGATCGAAGTCCCATACCACCAGGAAGCTTTATGAGACATGGACACGAATCAGACCTCTCCCCAAACCTTTGTCTCCTTGCCTTGATTTGCCCAGTTAAAGCGCTCGTCTTTTCCTGGGTGAGGAGGCGCCTGGCACCCGCGTCCTCGTTGATGGTGCATGGAGGACCGAGGCGGCCAGAGTGGAGGCTCCTCATCCAGAATGCGGACAAGGCCGTGCACAGAGGTATAAGAACGAGGTTACGAGGGGCTCATTGACAAGCAAAATGGATCCTGAGCTCAGTACGTTTAACCCTCTGGATGCGGTGCTCAAATAGAGCCAACTATCCCCCAGCTTCGCCGGGTATCCGGCCTCTCAGGTCGCCACCCATCTTCGATGGGTACCCGGCCTTGCTCTCGACGGGGTACCAGCGAAGCGGGTCGTGAGAACACAAGACTTCGCCCCCCCGCGCATGAGGTGGGCTTAACGGTTATGGTAAACCAAGCGATAAGTTCCGGGGGGCTCTATTTTGACAAAGAGACCGGGCCTGAGGGAGGCCACCGGTATTCGGTTTGTATAACCGAGATCGGCGACTCTGATACCCCCAGAGTTACGCTGCTCCAACATGGCGATCTGGCCTTCGAGACTCAGGGTTACTCGGTCCTTGAGCCACGGGCTCTTGAGGCCCTCAAGCAGATTCGGCCGAGCCGTGTCTTGGACTGGAGCGATTCCAACGTTGTTGATGTTTCGCTTCTGGGCACCGAGAGCTTGCTGAGGGTCGAAGCCGTTAGGGCGCCCCCCTCGGAACGGGTCTCGACTACGGCGAGCACGAATTTGTTCAATCTTATCTCGATAATCTTCTGCCACGAAGCCTCCTCAGCCAAATCAAAGCGTCCTCATTGTAACACGCTTGCACCGCCTTTGTCATCCGCGATCCCAATCCGGTGCTCATGTTTATCCGGGGGAATTTGCGTTCGACTTCCTGCAAGATCTCTTCAAAAAATAACGAAGCCGCCAGATCGTTCTAAAATCTACATTGGAGGCTTCGTTATGATCAAAGGTTTGCAAGTGAAACGTTACCTAGTCCAGTCACAAACTTCGGCAGTCCGCACCAAAACCCCCTGTCAAGAAATGTTCTCCTTCCCGCAACAAGGGCGTCCGGGCATAAGCTTCAGACAAACGCCTTAAGAGGACACCTCCCAAAGGCGCCAAACACCGACTCTATGGATAGACTTCGGAGGCTGAGCCTAGTCACCTTGATAGTTTCTAGCTTCAGCGTGTACTGGGCTTCACTCAGACAGCAGCGCGAAACCCTCGAACTCCAGCACTTTCGCCCGCTGCCGGATTGCAGATTACCGTCATTGGCGGTAGTTATGGCCGCCCGAAATGAAGAGAGGGCCATAACTAGAACTCTAACCTCCTTATTGGATCAAGAATACCCCGACCTTAAAGTGGTCATGGTAGATGATCGGTCACAAGACAGCACTAGAGCCCTTGCCTTGGCGGTCAAGGCCGAACACCCCAACGGAAAAAGATTGACCATCCTGCCCAACGATCATCTGCCGGAAGACTGGCTCGGGAAAGTTCACGCCCTTCATGTCGGGACCTTGACCACCACCTCAGACCTCGTGCTCCTGACCGACGCCGACGTCGTCTTCGCTCCGGGTGCCCTGAGTCAATCGATCTCTGCTCAGCAGATCCTTTGTTGCGATCACCTGGCCGCAGCCCCCAAAATTGAGACCAGAGGACTGTGGGAACCTATCCTGGTGGGATACTTCTTTCTACTTTTCAGCTTGCGCTTTCGTCCAGCAGACGTCCACTGCAATCCTCGTCGCTTTGTGGGAGTGGGCGCCTTCAACCTTCTGACCCGCGAGATGCTGCTTCGCAGCGAGTATCTCAAGTGTCTCAGAATGCAAGTGATCGACGACATTCAACTTGGTCGTTGGGTCAAGCAGGTCGGCGGAACTCAGAACTGTCTGCTGACGGGGGACCAAATTTCAGTGCGCTGGTTTGAGGGGGTCGCTGGAGCGGTGCGCGGTCTGGAGAAGAATTCGTATGCGGGAGCTGATTACCGCCCGGGCTTGGCGTTCCTGGGAGCACTCGGGGTTCTGGCCCCGATTTGGGCCTTGCTCTTGGGCTGGCTGAGCCACGGTGTCCTGGGACTGCTCTGCACCTGGTTGGTCCTAGCTTTATGGGGGCTCACCGTGCCCAAACCGTTCGCTCTTCCATCATGGGTAGGTATCGGGTTCCCTTTCGCTTCGGTGATTTTGGCAGCAACTCTCATTCGATCTGCATTTCTCTGTGAAAAACGAAAAGGAATCCGATGGAGGGATTCCTTCTATTCGCTGACCCAATTGAGGCGACACCACTGGACTTTTCTGAGTCTACGCCCACCCAATCCGAACAAGCCTGAAGGTTAGCGCTCTCGATAGCATACATCGGTCCTCGGCGGAAAACTCAAAGGATCAGTTTTTTGCCTGAGCGCGACGTAGCTCCCAGCTTAGGAACTCGTGGTCCGGTGCCATTTGGATCGCCTTTCGATAATCCTCAATGGCCTTTTTCAGATCGTCGGAACGACCGTGCCGGTCGAACATCCTCTCTTGCGTGTTTCCGCGAATTCTCAGGAGGTCTACGTCCTGTGGATTCTTGCCCAAGGCATCATTGAGCACCTTGAGTGCCTCATCAAGGGTGCCGTTGCGATACAGAACCGCAGAGTACTCTCGATATACCACAAGTTTGTCGGACTCTGCAGCTAGGGCCATCTGATAGTGTGTAACAGCCTCATCGAGTCGACCATCTGCGGCGGCCAACCGAGCCGTGGCGAGGACCGTAGGTCTTTTCTCTTGAGGATCGAGGACCCCGGACTCCGGAGTGTTCGGTATGGGAGCAATGGGGTTGAAACCCTGATTATTCAAAGCATTCATGCGGGCCAGATACTCGGAAGCATCTCGATTACCGGCTGCTACCGCTTTTTCGAACTCCTCCTTGGCTCGGGCCTCTTCTTGAATTAGCAAGCTGATCTGCCCAGCCTTGTACCAGGTGGTTTCTGGCTCGTAGCGGCTTTCTGCCAGCTCTCTATAGACTTGATGGGCGGCAAATAAATCGCGCTTTATTTCTAGCAACCGACCTCGGAGGAACTGGGCTCGCAAAGCTGGAGGGGTTCCGGGACTGGAGATCAATATGTTGTCGACCACCTGTCCTGTCATCACATAATTTTCTGCCTTAAAAAAGAGTTCGGCCAGGTCGATGCGAAAATTGGCTGGACGTTTTTTCAACTCAGCGGCGAAATCTCCAACCATGGCGAACCGGAAAGCATCGTCGACGTGGTTGTTCTCGATCCCCCAACGAATACGTCTTTCAACGTCAGCTAAAAAACCTTCATTGAGCAGGCTCTGGTTCTGCTTGAGGTGCTCCCGCCATTCCGTTACTGGACGACGAAACATTTCCCTCAACATCTCTACCGATGTCGAGGATGTCTGGGACATCGCAGACCCGCTTAGAATAATGAGCAAAAACCAAACAAGCCATCTCGAGATCTTCATCTTGCTACCTCCGCTGCGGTATCCTTGTACCATCGTGTCGCGCCCCCTCCTTCGCGCTTAGGCCTCTGTTCGTTGTACCGGCCAGTCCAAAATACAATGGCATCAAACAATTCACCTGGTGTTAAGTTACGTTCGAACGCACCTTTTCAAACATCCAAGTGCAACGTCCGCAAAGTTCGTCCTTACCAATTGTGGTCAGGCGTCTCTTTCGCAAGGAGAAGTGAACGCTTAATACCAGGCGTATTTGAGTGAGATTCGACGCCGCGAAAGAGGATGCATGGCCGCCAAGACTAGGGATGAACTTTGCGGACGTTGTACTAG
>JBJHCR010000298.1:1433-7853 GCA_050486105.1 Vulcanimicrobiota bacterium | reverse complement strand
CCTCCTAGAACCTCAATTTTCTCTGGTGAAAGCGTCCATCAGCACAGCAGTCAGCATGATCATGGCATTTTCCAGGGTGCTTTCCGGATCGGGAGCAAAGCGGTCTGAATGCAGGCCGGGGAGCTGCTCGAGGGGAGTGGAGGCGAAGACCTCGGGATCGACGGTGCCCAAACCCAGCATGAGGTTGGGAGCATCGAAGTGGTAGCCGAAGGCGAAGAAGTCCTCACCGATCATCGCGGAGTCCCCTTGAACCAGATTCTCTTCAGCGAAGTGCCGGCTGAGCACTTCCCTGGCCCGTTGCACCAACTCTGGAGCGTTGTACCCAGCCTTCACATAAGGATCGAGCACTTTCATTTCCGGGGGTCTAGGAGCCGAGTGAGCGGAGGCAATGGCCGTGGCCAGGCGCTCGATCTCTTGGAGAATGCGGTCGCGCACCTCGGGCTCGTAAGAGCGGACGGTCAGCAGCAACTTGGCTTGAGGTGAGATGATGTTGTGCTTGCTACCGGCTTGAAGCGAGCCCACGGTGACCACCGCTTTGGTGCCAGGGGGCAGCTTTCGGCTGACGATGGTCTGCAAGGCCAGCACCAACTCTGAAGCAATGATGATAGGGTCCACCGCTTCATGGGGGGCGGCGCCGTGGCCTCCTTGCCCGTGAATGATGAGGTCCACTTCATCCACATTGGCGGTCATGTAGCCCTCTCTGAGAACCACGGTGCCCGTAGGGAGCCCAGCCAGGTCGTGGAAAGCTAGAGACAAATCGGGCTGACCGACCTCAGCCACGATCTTCTGAAGCTTCACATCGGCCAACATGGCATTGGCCCCGGTTCCCAACTCTTCGGCGGGTTGGCCCAGGAACACCAAAGTTCCGTTCCAGAGTTCTCGGTGCTTGCTCATCAACTCGAGGACACCCAGGGCTGAGGCCATGTGAATGTCATGGCCGCAGGCGTGCATGACCCCAGGATTCTTGCTGGCGTAGGGCAGCCCGGTTCTCTCGGTCACCGGCAAGGCGTCCATGTCAGCCCGGTACAAGATCACCGGACCCTCACCATTGCTCAGCACTGCCACCACCCCGGTACCCCCAACCTGTTCGGTCACCTGAAAGGTTCCCAGAGATTTGACCCCTTCTGACAGGCGAGCCGCTGTCTTCACTTCCTGGTTCGAGAGTTCAGGGTTCTGGTGAAACCATTGGTACTCGGCCAGGACCTTAGGAAGCAACCGGCGAGCCTCATCCTTGAGTTGTTTTGGTGTCAGAGGTTGGGCGTACCCGGGCAAGGCTAGGCTGAGAATCACAAATAGAGTACAAAATAGGTTGCGCATTTTGGGAGTTACCATATCGGAGGGAAACGATCCTATGCTGTAGGCCGTTTTTCCGTATTCAAGGATGAGTTGGAGCGAAGGCGAACGGCCCAGGCATGGAGCTCGTGCAACAAACGCTTGAGCATACCCCGATCTGGGTTCTTGTGACCTTTGTCTTCTTCATCGGTTATGGGGTGAAGGCCAGCAATGACCGAGTCGTGTCTTTCTGGGAACTGCTCATACTGGGGATTTTGCTGCCAGTTTTTTCGGTTCACACCGTCTTGGTCGCTTTCCCACCAGCTCCCGTCGTTGCAGTGGCCTGGATATTCTCGGTGTTGGCTGGCTTGGTCGTAGGCTCAGTCGTGCTCAGCACCGTGAGTGTCTCGGTAGACCAGGAGAACAAACTAATATTGATGCCAGGAACCTGGCGACCGTTACTCCTGCTCGTTCTGCTCTTTGCCTGTCGGTTTTTCGTCGCCTTCACTCTCGCTTCGGATCCAAATTTGTTGCGGCAGACTTTCGATAAGCTGATCGCTCTGGGTCTGTCGGGATCTTGTGGTGGTTTCTTCTTGGGTCAACTCGCAATCAGTTTCACCAAGCTCCGGAAAGGTCCTCACGTAGTCCTCAAGCTTTCCGAGAGTTAGGGTCTCAGGAACCCCTCACTCTTCAACCCTGTGTCCTATGGCTTCCGGAGAAACCAGCAACTGGATGTCCTTGACCTCGTCCGGCACTTGCACTCGCTGGGAAAAGTGGTCGATGCTGTCGATGGTGATTTGGCCGTCACTGGTGAGAGCGGTGCCCGAGGCCTTGTCTGATATCAGCTTGCCGTCGGGGGTTATGGTGTGCCGATCCGCTCGGACCATATCGGCATAAGGAGAGGCGATATTCTGGGGCAGGGCCCAGCGCTGCACTTGAATCTCCCCGTCGGGCTTGATGGTTTCCACCAACCGATTGACCACATCGACCTTCGTTTCGGTCTTAGTGCTGAAGATTTTGCCGCCTGAAAGGGCCGACATGGCTCCATGCTTTTGCTGGTAGGTGGTGACTTGGCCACGAAGCGAGCGGCTAAGATGAAGCCCGTTTCCGTCGGCCTCCACGGATCCTGTGATTTTGCGCCCCCCGATCGACAGGTTTCGGCCATCTCCTTCGATGATCGTTCCGTCGCTCAGCTTGGCCGAGACCTCGCTACCGACCAGGTCTCGCTTGGCCTCTTCGGTCCAGTGAAAGGGGTCGATCTCTTGGTATTTGTAGCGGTCGACCCGGTCGACGTATTCGAATGCTTGCGTCGCCTCGAACAGACGAGTGCTCTCTTCGGCGATCCCACTGGAGTTGGCAACAGGAGCCAGAGCCAGAGGGTAGCCCAGAATCTCCGGTTCCAGGGGGATAGCTTTCGAGGTGCGTTCCGGGGCGGTGAAACGTCCGTTGCCTTGGTAGCTAACCAGACTCTTTTCGCCTGGGCCTCGCCACTTGTCGGCTGACGGCAAGGAGGCTTTTTTGACCAGCCCTCTTTCGATCTCTAACCAGTCTCCTGAGGTGATGGAGCCGTTGTTCAAGTTGTACTCGGTTTCCCCGAGTACCAATTTTCCGGGGGAGACGACCGCGGCCTGTTCGGACTGGCTGAGTTTTTCACCTCGGGGGTCATAAACTGTCATGGTGTCGTCGGCCAAGGCCACAAACATCCCAGATTCGGGGAAATCGAGAAGAGCTGCCGTTTCGGATTGGTAGACGGTGGCCAAGGCGTTCTCTTGTGCCTCGGCCTGGCCCAGGCCGAGTTGGGCCCTCAGCTGAGCCGCGACTTGAGGTCGGGCTTCCACCATCTCTTGGACTTCCATCTGCCGTTGGGCGGCCAGATCTCCGTGTTGGATCTTCTCGTAGGTGTAGGCCCCGAGACCGCCTGCGGTGGCCCCCAGGGCTCCTCCCACGGCGGCGCCGACAAGATTCCCACTGCTGAGAAGTCCGAGAGCGGCGCCTCCCAAGAGACCGGCTGCTCCACTGAGGGAGGTCTTTCTGGTGGCGTTGAACGGCACGGTGGGTAGCCCAGCCTGCTGATACAAGGGTTTCTGGGGATCGAGGCTCAGCCGGTGTGCCGAATAACGGTAGGTGCCGTCGGCTATGGGAGCGCCTTGACTGCCCCAATTGCCCGATTGGAGATCCTTAAAGTGGGCGGTGAGGTCGTTAGAGCTGCGAACGTTCGGGCTGAGTGGGATGGTCGGCATGCTGCGGGTGAAGGCGCCCAAGTCTCGACGAAGAGCACCAAAGTTGCTGTAGCTGGCCTTAGTGGCTCCGTTGGGTGCGCGACGGACCAGGGCGTTGCCCTCGGAGGTGATGATCTCCCCGCGATCGGTGATCACCGCTCGGCCATCGTGGACCACACCGGTCTTGCGAAAAACCAGGGTTTCTATGCTCCCCTGGCCTGGATCCAGGTTCATCCGAAAGACTCCGTGCCCTTCACCAGTTCCGTCTTTGGGGGAGCGATGACCGGATAGATAAAGATTCTTGCGGTCAGGGTCGATGAAGGCTGCAGACAATGTGACGGCTTGTTGGCTGTCTCCTAGGAACGGGTTGGCCTCGATACTTCCATCGGCGCGATGGATGCTGATTTGGGGGGAGTGGAACATGCTGGTCTCACCGATGGCCAGAGTTCGTCCGCCCGCTAGACCGACCAGGCCTTTGAGTTGCGCTCGTCCGTATTGATCGACCTTATAGTCAAAGGTTCGGGCTTCCCCTGTTTCCGGGTCCCACCGGGTGATCTGATTCTTGTTGGCAAAGACTAGGGACCCTTCGGGGTCGACGCTCACAGTGTGAGGCTCGGCCGTCGAGGAGAAGGCGGGGTTTCCGCCAGGGGTCAAAACCGTGACCGTAGCTTGCCCGTGCTCGGTGCTTTGGACTTTAACGCTGAACCCGTTGGCGAGGGGGGTTGGGCGATGGCTATTGGGCTCCAGGAAGGCGGCTTTGCTGGATGAGTCCAGGGGTCCTTCGGTTTGCGACGGGGTTGCTTTCGCGGTGGTCCCTGGTTGAGACCGTTCTATTTGATTGGTTGAATGAATGAGCATGTGGTCCTCCATCTGTAACGTACCTCAGGGAGCATTGAGGGAGGTGGAACGGCTCGTTGAGATCGGAGGCGCTTGTTACAAAGCTGTTAGCAGTGGGGCAAGCTGAGGAGGAAAAAGCCTCTATAGTTGCGTTAAAGTCCCGTTGGTGCTGTTTACTACCGGCTGGGACATGAATGAGTTCGCGCTTTCAAAGAGCTGGCTCGGGGCGGCGCTTTCCGCGAGGAGCGCTTGCGACCCGAAATGAGCGCCCTTCATCCCAGGCAAGTTTGAGGCATACTCTTTAGCCCGATCTCCGATTTGGTCTATCGCTTGGCCTGCTTGCTGTTTAATAGCCGAAGATTTGAGGAGATGATAACCCGCCTTACCAACTCCCAACAGGAGCACGCCGGCTGCGATGGGTGGGGAGGCGATAGCTACGACGGGGGCCAAAGCGGTCGCCATGGCGGTCAACCAGAACTTGCCGTCGTTCTTTTTGATCTCGTGGTTCGCGGTAGCCACAATGTCATCGGTGATCTCTCCGACATTATTCCCTTTACTGCGTTCCACGACATCAATGACGTCTTGAACCTGCTTCTCCTCGACTCTAGGCACCTTCTGCTTGTGAGTGTGAAGTTGGCCCATAAGGGCGGGGCGGGAAATGTGGCTGATGTCCATGATGAACCCCCTTGGTTCAGAAGCCTGCGCCAAGGCTTCTGGAAGAAGTGATCTCTAACCCCACAAATTTCTCTGTCCGCTCCTAAGTCTCCTGGTGGTACTCCGTCTAATTCGGGGGGAGGCAGGTCTGCAGCTGATGTCTGAAGGGAATTCGGTAGGAGCCGGACTTCGGCTGATCTTGACCCCGAAGAGGAGCCTTGAGGCCGGGAGGGGTATGTGGCTCCAGGACCTTGGTGACCTTCTTGACCTCAGCCAAACTCGAACAAGAACTCTTCAGCCGCTTCGGCTTTTCTCACTTTCGTGATGGACAGTTCGAAGTTATCTCCTCCCTCTTGGCCGGAGAGAGCGTAGCCGCAGTTTTCCCCACCGGCTCGGGGAAGTCGTTATGCTATCAGTTGCCTGCCACCCTGCTTCCTGGAGTGGCTTTGGTGGTGAGTCCGCTGTTGGCCTTGATGAAGGACCAGGTGGATGCGCTGATGGCGCGAGGGGTGGCCGCCGCCCGCCTAGACTCCAGTCTGTCGACGGAGCAATATGCCGAGGTCCTGAAGCAAGCTCGAGCCGGGGAACTCGACCTATTGTATGTGGCCCCCGAGCGCTTTCAGAACGAACGCTTTCGAGGATCTCTTTCGGGACTGCGTATCAGCCTCTTTGCCGTGGATGAAGCTCACTGCGTCTCCGAATGGGGCCATAATTTCCGTCCTGATTATCTCAAACTGGCCAACTACGCCAAAGACTGCGGAGCCGAGAGGATCCTGGCCTTGACCGCCACCGCAACTCCGAAGGTGCTGGAAGATATCAGCAAGACCTTCGAACTCGACCGAGCCGTGCGAACCCCCTTTCATCGCCCCAACTTGATCTTGGGGTCCAAAACCGTCGCCAGCGTCGAAGAAAAATGGACCCATCTGACGGCTTGTTTGAACTCCCCACAACCAGGACCGACCATCGTCTACGTCACCCTGCAGAAGACTGCCATGCAGGTGGCCGGACGACTGCAGAGCCTGGGCTATTCAGCCCGTCCTTACCACGCCGGTTTGGATTCCGAGCTTAGGGCCGAAACCCAGGACTGGTTTCTCAGCACCGCCGACGGCATTGTGGTGGCCACCATCGCTTTTGGCATGGGGATCGATAAGGCTGATATTCGGGCCATCGTCCATTTCGATCCCCCAAAGAGCCTGGAAAACTATGCCCAGGAGATCGGCCGGGCGGGCCGCGACGGAGGTGAGTCCTGGTGCACCGTGCTCTATCACCCCCCCGACCGCATCCCCTTGGAGAACTTCGTCTACGGGGACGGGTCGGCGTTCGACACGCTCACCGATGTCGAGGTCGCCGTCGACGGCAACGTGCAGGGAAGCCGCGCCAAGGGTCAGCCGGGTGACGGACCAGGGAACTGGGGGCCGCGGGTCGCCCCGTCCTACGT
>JBJHCR010000298.1:0-1423 GCA_050486105.1 Vulcanimicrobiota bacterium | reverse complement strand
TCCACAGCCTGCTGTCAGAATTGTTCTCCGCCTCACCGGAGTTGGTCATCAATCTCAACGGTCTCAGCACCACCCACGACATCCGACCGCTGGTTTTGAGGACTCTGCTGACGTACTTGGAACTCGACGGCTGGCTTCGAGCCCTAACACCGGTGTACAGCACCTATCGCTTTAAGCCCCAGAAAAGTTCGGCTGAGATTCTGGCCCATTATCAAGGAGAAGAGCAGCGCTTCCTGGCCCAGGTGTTTCGACGCTCCCAGAAAAAAAAGATCTGGTTTGCCATCGATCTCGAAGAGACAGCCAGTCAACTGGATTGCCCGCGCGAGCGAGTGGTCGGGGCCATGGACCGATGCGCCGAGGATGGCTTTTTGGAGCTGCGCGCCTCGGATCTGCGGTATCGCTATTGTGTTGAGCGCAGCCCAAGTGGCCCGACCGAACTCGTGGAGTTGGTCAGCGAACTTTTCCGTCGGGCCCAGAACCGAGAACGGGGAGAGTTGCAACGATTGGGGCAGGCCATCGAGTTGCTCCTCACCGAAGGCTGCCAGCCGGGCGTGTTGTCGGCCCACTTTGGCGAACGTCTAGTACAGCCCTGTGGCCGTTGTTCTGCCTGCTTGGGAGAAGTTCGAAGTGCGATTGCCGCCGCTCCAGAGGTTTGGACCATTCCACCCCTTCCTGCCGAACTTCAGGAACCTCGAAGCGCGGCTCGTTTCCTGTGCGGAGTGTCCTCGCCCCACTTGGTGAAGGCCCGCCTGACCAAGGACCCGCTTTTTGGACGCCTCACCCGAGTTCCGTTTGCCCAAGTGTTGCGGGCTTTAGAACAAGCCTGAAAAAGCAAAGTCGGCAGTCGAACCTCAACGAGAAACGTGCCAAAGAGCCAACTGGGCCATCCCTTTCAGGCTGCGCGATGCGGCCTTGACGGCGCTATGTTCGAAGCCGGAATGCATCTTGCAGTTGGCGCAATGCTCGTCTTGACGACTCTCCCAATACTCCCAATCCACCCCATTCCAGAAAGACTCGAAGTCCTCGAAGAAGGCTTGCCCGACTAAGTAACAAGGACCTTTCCAGCCTTTAGGAGTGTAGTTGACGGTAGACCAAGGAGAGCACTTGAGTTCGAGCAAGCCAGCTGCAAAATCAAGGAACGTGGGAGTGGCGGTGAGCTTATATCTTCGAGCCAAGCTCTTCACTCGGAGGAATTTTTCGTGGGTCTCCGACCGCTTCAAGAAGATGTCTTCTTTGGCGTTTCGGTACTCGTAGCCGGGAGCGATGAGGATGCCATCCACGTTGAGCTCGGTGAGGTAGGCACACAGTTCCTCGATCTCATCCATGTCCGTTTCTCGGTAAATGGTGACGTTGGTGATGGTGAGGTAACCCCGCTCCTTGCTCTCCTTAATCATCTCCACCGCCTTATCGAAGACCCCAGGGC
>JBJHCR010000297.1:0-7877 GCA_050486105.1 Vulcanimicrobiota bacterium | reverse complement strand
GTTCCCATCACCGGCGATCCCCTCAAGCCTCGGGTGGAGGGCCGAGGAGTGCCCTTCGAGTACGCGGTCAAAATGGAGCAGTTCGATCAGGTCAAGCTGTTGAGTGCCCAGTTGGAGCGAGGGGAGTTGAAGGCGGCTCAGGTGGACCGTTTGGTGGAGTTGGCATGGGAGCTCCATCAGAGCGCCGAGCGGGCCACCGCCGGCGATGACCACGGCACCCCGGCTTTGGTGCACGCTCCGTGCCGGGAGAACTTCGAACAGTTGGGAGAGCTGCTGCGTGACGCGGGGCGCTTACGGCGCCTACGAACCCTGGAGGAGTGGATGGAGGGAGAGTATCAGAAGCTGCTCTCATTCTTGGGTTCCCGAAAGGAAGAGGGTTTCATCCGAGAGTGTCACGGGGATCTTCATCTCGGCAATGTCACCGAGGTGGACGGTCGAGTGGTGGTCTTCGACGGCATCGAGTTCAACGAGAACTTCCGCTGGATCGATCTCCAGAGCGAGATGGCGTTCCTGTTCACCGATCTCGAACATCGTGGGCACCCTGATCTGGCCTGGAGGGCCCTGGACGGCTATTTGGCCTGGTCGGGGGACTATCCTGGACTGAAGCTTTTACGCTACTACCGCTTGCACCGCATCCTGGTGCGAGCCAAGGTCGATTCGTTCCGCCTGAAACAGCCAGGCTTAGATGCCGGCGAATTGGGTGAGCTTGAGGCCGACCTCGATCACTACTTCGACCAGGCTGAAGCGACCATCGCCCCGACTAGACCGGTCTTGGTCTTGACCCGGGGTTTGTCGGGCAGTGGAAAATCTACCATCGCCCAGGGGCTGTTGGGGCCGCTGAGAGGGGTTCGCCTGCGCTCGGATGTGGAACGCAAACGACTTTTTGGACTCGGCCCCGACGAGAGTTCCGGATCGCCCCTCGACGGAGGTATCTACACCGACGAGGCCACCGACCGGACCTTCAGCCGCTTGCAGGAGTTGGCTCGAGAGTGTTTGCAGGCCGGCTATTCGGCTATCGTCGATGCCACTTTTTTGCAGAGATCCAAGATTGCGCCTTTCCGAAAGTTGGCCGAAGATCTCGGGACTCCGTTCCAAGTGTTGGACCTGCGGGCACCCAAGGCGGTCTTGAGAGCCCGCATCGACCGACGGCAAGTTATGAGTGGGAATGCTTCCGAGGCCGGGCAAGAGGTCCTGACCCGCCAACTGAAAGCCTATCAGCCCCTCGATGAGCCCTACGCGCTGGTCATTGACGCTGAGGACCCGCCCGCACCTACGGAGTTGGCCGCACTGCTCCGTACCGGAGCGAGTGCGGTCTAGCGCTCCTTGAACTCTTCTGGGACTCGAACGATTTGGTCAAGACTCATCTAGTGCTCGGTTAGAGGCTTGGCACCTAGTACAACGTCTGCAAAATTCGTCCCTAGCCCTGGCGGCCATGCATCCTCTCTCGCAGCGTCGAAGCTCACTCAAATACGCCTGGTATTAAGCGTTCGCTTCTCCTTGCGACAGAGGCCCCTGACCACCATTCAGTAGGGACGAACTTCACAGACGTTGCACTAGTTCCGACTTGACGCCACACTACTGGAGCCCTCGAGAGCCGGACTGGCTCTCTCGACCGAAACAAGAATAGTCGACCAACGCACTCCCTAGCTTTGCTATTCCCAACTTCCCGCCATGTCAGATTCGACGGACCAGTTCTCCTCGAAACTCACCGTTTGCTCTAGGCGCGCATCAAGCGGGCTTAAGCTCGAAACTCGCTTCCGCCAGGCGCTCTCCGTTGATCTGAACTGCTATGCGGTGAAAGCCGGGGTAAAGGGCACGAATGGTGGTTTCTCGCACAGGGTGCTTCTTCTTAATGGTGAGGGGACCCTGGGGCTCAAGCCGTAGCTTCGTCCATTTGAAGACTTTCGAAGAAACCTTGCCCTTCTGGCGCACATACTCGACCACGTAGTCGATAAGCAGATTTTGAGTCCTCCCCGTGCTTTGATTGAGTGATAAGGTGATGACCACCGATTCTCCAATGGAGAGTGATTCGGGTTCCACCACAAGCTGAAGCTCCAAGGCTTCAGGCTTTTGGAAGCCCAGTAGGCTCAAGGCCTCCGGATGGCCCTCTTTTATCAGAGTGCGTAAAGCGTGACCTATGAGGCGATCCCTGTCATGACGTTTGTCTTGACTCCACTCTTGGCAACGAGCGAGAACTAAGTCAGGATGGTTCTTAGAAATGTCATTGAGGTTGTTGGCTACGGAGCGTCTCACGTAGAGCACTGGATCGTCTTTCAGAGCGTCCAGGATGGGCCAGATAGGGGCGGGATTCGCCACTAAGTCTTTCAACTTCTTGCCCCACGGCAAGAGAGGGCGAACACCCTCCGAGCACCAACGGCGCACATGAGGGTTGGGGTGACCGGTGAGGCTGAGCAGTCGCTCGAAGCTTCGCTGGGGATAGCGCTCCACAAAAGGCCTAACGGCGAATTCGGAAGAGAAGCGTTTGGTGAGTTCCGTCATAGCTTGGAAGGATTCTTCAAAATGCGGAAGTCCTCGATCGGCAATGAATTGGCCAAGAGGCCACTGGAGCCAGCCGCCATTGACGGACTCTTCGCTGTCAATCACCGGAGGTAGACTCGCCGTCACCAAGGCCAGGGCCTCGGGAGGGTTTTGTGGCAAGCATAGAGCGAGAGCTCGAGCAAACTGTTGAATTCTGGCATGGAACTCCAGCCGGGACAGCTTTTGGGTTGCCAGCTCTAAGAACCTCTCTGAGGGAAAAGAACTCCACGTTTCTTGAAATTGCTCCGCCAAAGATACTGCGGCATCCTCGTCGAACCAGTCTTTGAAGAGCTTTCTTTTGGTGACCTCGTTCATACTTACCTGAGTGGAAGTTCTGAGACTCAGCGGTGTGACCCTCTCTGTGATCTGGTTGTGCTACGAGGTCTTAAGGCGCTTCAATTTGTTGGGCCTGCTCGGGAAGAAGGGCGCCCTTCAGAGGTAGGATGGTAGTGGTAGGGGGCATCGACGTGGGTGCCGGTGTGGGTGATCGCAGTGATCTCTTCCACCGCCCAGCCCTGTCCACCAGAGTATACCAGATCTTCAGAACTGACTCCCAGCAGGGCCTTCATCATAGCGGCCTCTTCCTGATGATCAACGTATTTGACCGAGGGCGAAATGGGCTCGTGCACGGGCTGGTGGGAGAGCGGAACACTGAGGTCCAGAAGCTGGAAAGTATCGAACATAAAGCGCCTCCATGTCAGCCGGCTCAATCCGGGCGACGGACCCGGCAGACTTCAGGCCGGAGGTGGAGCTTTTTGCCGAGGACAGGACGAAACCTCTAGGGTCAGAGTAGGGGGAGAAGACTTGGGCAAGGAGCCTCGCGACAAGGCGTCTAAGGCCAGGTTAAGCCGGCGCCCATTTGGTGGCGCAGTGTAACCTTGGCGCTCGGTGCCCTTGGAGGTGAAACCATGACGATGAATGAGCTGAAGGACCTTCTCATGTGGAGTACGGCCTTGAACTTTGGCGTGATCCTACTCTGGGTTGGATTGTTCATTTTTGCCCACGACTTTATATATCGAATACATAGCCGCTGGTTCAGACTTTCTGTGGAAACGTTTGATGCTCTCCACTATCTTGGGATATCGATCTACAAGATCGGAGTGTTGATTCTTAATCTGGTGCCCTTATTCGTAATTCTCATCCTTTCTTGAGCAGAGTCGGCGCGTGGCTCTGATGTAGCCCCTTAGGATGCCCATCCGAGCGTGAGCGACCTCCGGGCTCAGGAGAGTCTCTACTGAGCTTGGTTTAAGGTGGTACGAACATCGGAGATCTTATCTTGATATTGTTCCGGAGCCTTTTCTTCAATGATCTTGATACAGGTGAGGGCCTTCGCGACATCTCCGTCTCTGGCACGACCGAGAACGGTGAGAGTTGATAGGATCGAAGGATGGGGTTCAGTCGAGGTATCGAAATCTGTCACCTCAAGAATTTCTTCAAAGTGGTCGAGCACACTTTTGACCGTGATCTCGTGGTCATTGTGGGCTTGTCTAAACAATTGAAGGACGAGCTGAATGTGGTCCTTCGGCTGCTCTGAGGACGGATCTACGATTCCCCTAAAGGTCTTGGCCAGGGACTCTAAAGCAAGAGGGCTAAGGGCCGATACGGAATGCTGCTTTTTCAAGAGAAGTATGCAGGAAGTAAACGCCATCTCAGAATCTTCCGAATCGAGTACTTCCAAGCATTTCTTTTCGATGGCTTCTCCCGAAACGCCTCGATTTCCGAGCAGGTGTAGAGCAAAGAAGACTGCATGAAAATTGGTATCCTGAAGCCTCTCTTCAAGAAAATCTCGATCTTGGTCAAGCCACTCCTGCTTTGGAAACTCCGTCGCGACTTCTACCAGCCGATCGGATGTCCTGGGGTAATACTCTAGGTCATCCTCCTCTATGGCCCGAAAAATTTCCACCAATTCCGGCGAAACTTGAGTTAGGGATTCCCCCTCCGACCTCGCTGGCGATCTCCCTTCGACAGTCCCGTTTTCGACCTGTTCCGGAGTGGGCCCGGTTTTCGAACCACTACAACCAGAGAACGACAAGGAAACAAGACATAACAGTGCGAGGATGGAGCTGATTTTCTTGAGTTTGAACATACACCTGAGATGCGTTCTTGAACACGGATGTCCTGTGCGGAGACGATCCGCAGAAAGTCCTCGACATCCCTTTTCGCCCTTGGGTAGAGCAGAGCGGATTTGCGGAAAGTGTAGGGCCTAGACGGAACTCTCCTACCCACTGTCCGGACGAAGCTCTAGCTCGAAGAGAGATCCCCGGTCTGAGTGTTTGTAGCGCTTGAGGACACCAGCCAACTCTTGAGAGTCGTGAGAGCTGAGGTACTTCTGCACCGAACGGTGGAAAAGTCTTAAGATCCGGTGACCCGAACGGTGTTCCAGTCCCTCCAAGGTCGATTCGATCTCTTGGTAGCGTGTCCGAGCTTGGTTGTGGATGTGGAGAAACCATTCCTCGAAGTTTTCCGAGTCCCAGATTTCTCGGGGGACGTTGACCAGGCCCAAATCCAGGTCTTCTTCGAGGTCTCGCACTAGGGAACACCAGGCCAAGAGCTTTGTCAGGCCGGGCACATCAAGGCTGGTCAACTCGGCTTCGCTTGCCGCTAGCATGAGGTCGAGGGAAAGCTGGAACGTTCTCTGCAGATGCTCTTCAAGTGGGCCTGCTTCGAGCAAAAGGTGCTCTCTCACCCTTATCCGGTCTTGGATCATCTCCTCGATGAGGGCGATCACCAGCTCTTCTTGTCCTAAGGAGCGCTGCAGTTCTCCGGCCAGGCGACCCAGGGTGTCGTCAGAGAAGGTTCGGCTCTTCCATTCTTGCACTTGCCGGCGAGCACCCAACTCCGGCTCTTCTTGGCAGACCAGATGGCCATCCAAAAGGTCGTCGAGGCGCTGCAGATAGCAGAATCCCACCAGGGCTCGCCAACCCCTCGAGCGATGAGTCAGAAGATAAGCCAAGAGCCCACAGGCGATCAGAGCATAGCGCCGATGGCGAAAACTGCAGCGAAGCAGTTCCCCCAGGCACAGACAGAAAATCCTGCCCCGGGTGAGGCACCAAAGGCTGCAGAGCAAACCCAACCCAGCTCCGGCCAAGAGGTCTATGGGGTAGTGCTGATAGGTGAAAAGAGTGGAGGCTGCGATGCCCAGGCTCCAGACCAGGACCAGTAAGCGAGGATAGAAGAGCGCGCACGTGAGGGCGTAGCTCACGTGCAAAGAAGGCAGTAAATTTCCGTTTAGGTTCAAAAAATCGGCGGCTCGAAACCACCACGAGGTGGGCTCAAAGGGCAATCGAATCTCTTCGAGAGGACACAACACAAAGATCGGCCAGGCCAAGACCACCTGGAGGCAAAGCGACCCGAAGAGCGGGCTGAGGTGCTCCTCTTTCACCTTCAGAAAGACCACCACGAACAGCAGGTTCATGGACAGATAAAGAGGAGCCAGCTCCGGGAGGAATGACCAGGTCGGAGCCGGCATGGCCAGTCGATAGGGCACCCACCCGATCAGCAGATCGGCCGAGCCGAAGAACACGGCAAAATGAAGGGTAAAGCATAGCAGCAACAAGATTCGAAAGGCCGGCGACCTCAAGGCCGTTCCTCGGGCCCTTTCCACATGCGAAGCCAGTTCTCCCAAAAGCTGGGCTGAGGCTCCTCGTCCGGGTCCACCAGTTCCGGAAGCTCCTTCCAGGACGCCGTGGGGTGCTGATGATGGGCTCGATGAAGAGGATAATTGAGCAGCAGCCATCGCACCACCGGATGAGTGCGAAGGTTCCACGCCCCATCGTGAACATCGAGCGGGCTGAAGGCGTGGTCGGCGTACTGAAGCGAAGACCAGTTGAAGGCAAAGGCCGCATAACACAGGGCCCAGCCTTGCCCGTTGAGATCGAGCAGGAGAAAGAGAGCCGCTTGGAAGGCCAGAGAAAAAAGAACGTCCAGGCGAGCCCCCCTTTCCTCGAGCTTATCGAGAGCTCCCAAATACTCATCCGAACTGGTTTGGCTGGCCAGGGGAGAGTCCCTCAGGGCGGCCAGTTTCAACACGCCGGGAAAGAAGAGATAGAGAAGCGAGGCCAGAGGAACGAAGATCCAGTAAAGGCCGGTGAGTATAGCGTACCATTGGGCCAGTTTAAGAAAGCGGTTGTCTCCGGGACGCAAATAATCCCATTGTTCCGAGGCACTGCGATTGTTGCGGTGATGGGTGAGATGAAAGGAGCGCTGCAGCCGAAAGGAGGTCGGGAAAAAACCTGAAGCCCAACGACCGGCCCAGTCGTTGATTCGGTTGTTGCGATGAAAGGCCCCGTGGATGGCTTCGTGCAGCAGGGCGTACACCGTATGATTGCTGTAGGAAAATGCCAGCATGGCCAGGATGATTGACCAGCCGCTGTGATGGGAGACGTACCATAAAAGGTAAGAGTTGATCAGGGTTAGTAAGGCCAAGAGAGTGAGATTGAGGCCCCCGGGCCGTTTGAGAGAAGCTTCCGTCATGAGCTGGCCACCGGCAAAGCCTCTAAGTATCGAGCAAAGGCTTCCATGATTTCATCTACCTGGAGTCCGGTGTAAGGGTTCAGGCGTGCTCCGGTCATAGGTTTGAGATCGCTGCGCAGAAACGAGGTGTAGAGGTATCTGGCCAAGAGAGCATGCAATCCCTTGCCTGGGCTTCCCACCAGCAATCGCAGTTGGGTCTTGTCACCCCGAGGCTCCATCCCCACCAGCAAAGAGGCTCGTCGCTTGCCGAGTTCGGAGCGCACCGTGAAAATTGGGCCACCGTAGCAGGTCATGCTCACCTTGATGTGGCCTCGGGACAGATAATCCATGAGTCGATCGCTCAGCTGTCCGCCGGTCACCTCGGAGATGTAGGAGCACGAGAACGTCCAGGGGTCCGTTTGCCAGACTTTGGGAGGCTCGACCAGGCGTCGCCGGTGCACCGCCTGGTAGTGGTGGGTGTCGAAGGCGTTGGCCGTGAGGGCAAACCAGGGGCAATCGATGAGGGTGTTTGGGGCGGCCCTCCAGTGAAACTCCGGCTGCTCGGGTGGGGCTTGGTAAAGAGGCTGGGGACCGTTGAACACCAGGATACCCCCCATCCTCTCTACTACCGGCCAGGCTCGGATGCGGTCGGTTCCTCCGGCCACCTGACCATTGCCTCGGTATTTCCATCCGTGCAGGGGGCAAGCCAGAAAACCGTCTTGCACCTCACCGTTGCAGAGCTTGGCTCCCATGTGGGCACCGTAAGGGTCTAAGGCCTGCACCTGTCCTTCGCTGCGGAAGAGAACGATCTCTTGGGAACCCAGTTGAGCTTGGCGAACTCCCCCTTCGGCAAGCTCGGAGCTCGCCGCCACCAAGTACCAGGCAGC
>JBJHCR010000296.1:389-7962 GCA_050486105.1 Vulcanimicrobiota bacterium | reverse complement strand
AAAGTGGGCTGTGTTGACGGCGGTGGCAATTCTCGTCGCCAGTCTAATTCTCAGTCAGATTCCCGGACCTGGTGACGCTTGGGTTGTTCCAGAGAACTTGCCACACCAAGGGGGGCACTCAGCAGACACCCCTGGCCTGAGGCCAACTAGCGCTTTAGAATGGGGCTTCTTGAGCGGGTCAGCGGTTCATCGTACCGTATCTTGGAGCTTGGTACTCTTGACGGCAATTTTCTGGCGAAGACACGATAGAACGTTGTTCGCTTCAACGGCAACTGCCCTGGCTGCACTTTCGTTCCTGTGGGCAGTCGAAGCACCTACCGTCAGACATCGATGTATGTCTCCGAAAGCTGTGTGTGCATCGAACCTCAAGAACATTGGGACTGCGATGGAGTCCTTCAAGGATGAGAACGGGGGCTATGCCGAGCAAACGTCAGCGCTTTTGCCAGACCACATTCGAGCGTTGCCAACTTGCCCTCTCACCGGAGGCAGTTACGAGATGGTGGCTTCTCTGGACGGCTTTCTAATTCGGTGCACCCCCCATCCTCGCTACTACTCAGGTAACAACTGCACAATTCTTGGAAAGCACTATCTGTCGCTGCATGACGGCGGTGAAATCCTGAGTTATTCAAGTGAGGAGGGCATGCTTGACCTACCCTTAGAGCAATAGGAAAAGGTGACTGGGCAACCGGGAAAACTTGGGCTCATCTTCCTCAGCCCTCATCACTTGAAGGCCTCGCTTTCCGGCCCTCGGAAGCTGAGTGTTACGAGATCCTCTGGGAGATCTCACCCCAGACACCAGTTCCCTAAACTCTGTCGTCAGGGGACAGCTTTACCATCTCATTGTCATTAAGAGGACCTGCGGGGTGGCGGCACGGTCAAAGGGGATGCCATCGAGGTTCAAGGAAATCATCGCGACAAGGTGCGCGAAATCTTGGAATCGCGCGGCCTCAAAGTGACCTGGGCCGGTGGCTAAATGAAATCGGCGACGGGCTTGAGGACCGGGGTTGGCCTGACGTTCGTTGGATTCAAGGCGATACATTATGCTCAGGAGGGTAGATAAGGTTAAACCGCCATCGAAAAAATCCTCAACGTTTCGGGTGGCCGTCCGGCCCCTCACCGAGAAAGTCGATTGAACCGGTAGTAAAAGCGAGCTTTTTAGAGAAACTTAAGTGAGTGAGACGGTTGCGCACTGCTGTGCAAAGAGAAGTCCGAGCTGAATTTCTTACACCTGTGTGGATCAGGAGTTGGCGCCACAATTTTGGAGATGCTGAGCGATTCCGCACGGAACTTAGCCGGTCCAGAGCTTGCAGTGGGCTTGGTGTTGACGACCCTTTCCAAATTCGCCTCTCAAAAAACTCTGTTCAAACACTCACCGTCGGGACTGGAGTGACTCTCCAAGAGCGCCTACTTTCCAGCGACTTCTCCCCTAGTGAGGAGAGGCTCCGGGCTCTGGGCGAAGGGCTTTGTGTTGGGCTCCTGAGGCTTCACGATGGCCTTGGAATTAGGCACGGGGCTTTGTCTACATTCAACATTCGCGTCTCTTCAGAGGGGTCGTTCTCCCTCTGGTCCGTTCCGACTGTGACCCTTGGAAACACAACTGGCAAAGACTCAGAAAAGGCGCCCACTAGAGATACCGATTGGCTAACAGCGTCAAGGCTCGCTCTCAAGCAAGCAGATTCGTCTGAGGCGGCCAATGCTCGGCGTTGGGTTTCGACAAACGACAGTGCCCACGGGTATCTGGCCCCCGAGGAACCAAAAGGGAGCCCCCTCAGTGACGTGTACTCCATCGGGGCCATTCTTTGTTGCGCCGCGCAGGGCAGGAGCGGTCTCTGCGAACCCCTTTCTGATAGGACCATGCTAGAGCGGCTCCAAGCGCTGAGCATTTCTGAAGACCTAACGAGCATCATTTTCAAGTGTCTAGAGACGGATCCACTCGATCGGATTCTTGGCGTCAAGAAACTGGCTGTTGCCCTCAATCCTGAAAGTGTCGCCACAGATATCGAAGTCGCTCCGGGCATAGGTTTAGTCCAAACCGGCCTTTCACAGCTTCGGGATTCACGACCGGATGGAGCGATGGCCTCGTTTGATGAGGCCAGCAGGAAAGACCGCTTCAGTGTGGCTGTCTGGAACAACCTTGCGGTCACGCAAATGCGCCAAGCTCGATGGATGGATGCGATCTATGACCTGGAGAAGGCCTACAAGCTGTCTTCATCCCACCCCATCGTCAGCAGTAACATCGCCTACTGCATGCTGCACCTCGGCGACAGGAATGCGGCCAGCTACTGGGCTCATCAAGCAAGGTCCATGAACCCAGGGCTCCTGAGACCTCATCTCTTACTGGGTGAGTTAGCGCTTCAAAGAGGTCGCCCGGACCAAGCTCTGCCGCATGCGACTGAAGGCCTTCGAAGGGGGGCCGGAACTCGCATCGCCCGATCCTTTCTGGCAAGGGTCTACCGGGCTCAGGGATGGACCGATAAAGCCGAACAAGAGCGTTTTCACGCTGAAGCTCTGCCGGAGAACCCACCACTCCTAGATTGCCTGATTGATGAGAGAAATCAAGCTCCATGGGGTCCGATCAGAACAGAACACGATGGCGGAGGACCGAGTCGTGGCGATGGTTTTTCGGGCGTCCCTCGCAGACCATTAGACCCTCGTCCTAGCGCAGCGGCGACACTTTCGTTGGAAGATGAGGATGAGTCCCTGTGACCACCAATCCGAAGGAGAATAGGGCAAGCAGGAAGCCCCTTCTTGAGGTTTACACTTTCGAAGAGGTGATCGGCCTTTTTTCCAAGCCTTACGTCTTCTTGCGAGAGCTCGTTCAGAATGCCATTGACGCTCAGGTAGAAGCGGGTTCGAAAGAGCCTATTGAGGTGACAGCCCAAAATCTTCCGTAGCACCACGTCTTTCCGTAGCCGGGCAGTCTCGCGCACCTTCGCATATCCCGCGATCATGCCGAGGGTTAGACAGGACAGGATGCGGGGGACAGGATATACGCTTGGCTTGTAGCCCAGGTCCAGAGTGGAAAACGCTTCTTCGAACCCGACCTTGTTCATATAAGTAAAGATGGAGGTGAGGCCTCCAAACCCTGAAAGACTCTTTCCCTCAAAATCGCAAAAAAATCGTCCCAATTTCTTGCGGGGTCGCCCTCCAGAACGTATGCTCAAAGTCGCCTCACCTCCTTTGCTGAGATTCACTTGCGAGGTGATCTCGACATCTTCGGAGTTAGAGGCTCTTTTCTTGTCAAATCATGGATTGAGCGTGAATCTTAAAAAAATCACGCATCAAGCGGCTTAAAGGCTCCTAAAGAGTCAAAGGTTGGTGAGAGTTCGTTTGTTGAGAAAGCTCTTGACCGCCCTCGATTCATCTTGCACTGACTTTCCATTCGCTAGGGGTTGTTTGTCGACAAAGTCTTGTCAAACAAAGGATCCGGAAAGGCAGAGCTTCGGCTTTACCTCTGTGGGTTCAGTTGAGCACCCGGGCATCCCGAACACTCTGGCCCAATATGGTAAGGTGCTACTTCACCCACGCCTCGAAACTGACGGTGGTGGGATAGGGCTCTTTTTTGTGGTTCCAGGGAAGTCGACGGGCGGCGTCTATGCTTAGGAAGCCAGCCAGCGTTCGATCTTCTGAATCTGCCCCGAAAAAGCTTGAGCAGACTCGGGAAAGTGCCGTTGGGCCAGAGGGACATAGTTGTCTTTGCTGTCGGCAAGATATCGAGTGATCTTCTCTCGGTCCGGCATCAGATGCGTGTCTTCTACGTTGTCGAGCCGGTCAGCCAGCTTGAGGGCGATGAGTTCTCGAGAGCCGGTCGCTTCAATATTGTCGAGCATTCGCCGGTTTCTGGCATCATAGGTCTCGCCAGGTAGGAGGTCAGGCTTAGTCAAGGCCTTGACCAGAAACGTTGTCCGAGAACCAAACTTTTTCGTCAACTCGGCCTCCGTGACTCCAGTGTCTTCCAAGACATCGTGGAGGAGCGCCGCTCTCAAAGAGTCGAGGTCGCGCATTCCAAAGGTGGTGACAGCGTTCTCCGCCACCCGGGCGCAGTGATGATGGTAAGAGGTTCCGTCATCTCTCTTTTGATGAAGATGGGCCTTCTTAGCGAAATAGTAGGCATCTTTGAGAGCGGGCCAAGCATCCGACAAGCCATTGGCCTCCAGGGTCTCTTTAAGCTCTTGACTGCCCGTCAGCCGAGGAGCGACGGGCAACCCGTGGCTGATCATGGACAACTTCTCTCTCTCTGGCAGAATCGGCACTCCCTGACTCGAAGGAGTGAATGACTCTCGGGGCTCCTCAGAGTCTTCTGTCTTCGGCCGGAGAGCTGTCTGGGTCACCCCTTTATTGCCGATGTGGAAAATTGATGTCTCAACGTGCACCATATTAGACTACCGCAAAGGCCTAAGAAATGCTATACTACGGCGTGGAAATTCCAAAGTTCCCAAATCCGAGCCTTTTGCGTCCCCCCGCCAGAGTTGGAACGGGGGTACCAAGCAAGACTCCCAACCACAGCAAAGACCTGGTTGAAAGCTCTTCCCCGTTATCCAAAGACTCCATCTCCCTGAACACTCTCTCTCCTCTGCTCGAAGAGGTGAAGCTCGAAACAGAGACCCCCTCAACGACGCCGGCCGTGCGCTTCAACGGGACGACGGAGGCTTCCCAGGGCTTCCAGAACGGACCACTCCTCATGGGTTCAGAGTTCGAGCCGGCCTACCTCGACGAGATTCGAGTGCTCGATGAGCGGTACCCCGGGGTTACTGACAAACTCAAGAAATTCGAAGTCGAAGCCGCCTGCCACGGCTATTGTCCGGCGAAGGCTAAGGAGGTCGAGGCCTCGGTCCTGGAATCCCCGCCGTGGCCCACCACCACCTTCGGGTCAGCTCGAGAGAACATTTCTGCCAAAGCCAAGGAACTTCAGCAAACTCATCCGGAGCTCAACACCAAGGACTCCAGCGCCTACAATTTTAGCGAGGCCAATAAAGCCGCCGGAGATCTGATGGAAGCCCTAGATGAAATGTTTCCCCACGATCAGTTTCCGGAAATCGCCATCAGCGCTCGCTCGAAAACACCCTGCAGCCTTTCCAAAAAAGTAGAAAAGCAGGTTGGACGCTCCGAAGACTTCACTCTAGCTCATCTCACCGATACCGTGGGGGCAAGGATCGACGCACCAGACCTCAAAAACATGGGCGAAGTCGCAAGAAAACTTGAGGAGCACTACGAAGGCAAGATCGTAGCTAAATCCGATTACGTCAGCGAGCCAGGTGAAAACGGCTATCGAGCCATCCACTATATTATCGATATAGGGGGGCGCATGGCCGAGATTCAAACCTCTACCACCAGCCTCAGGGCAGCAGATCTGGCCACCCACGACACGGTCTACAAGCAAGAGTTTCCGGTCAGCCCGGAGACCGCCCAGGAGTTGTCCACCGCTGCCGACCGCATCATGTTCTTGGAATGCTTGAAGGAGAAAGGCCAGACCTGAGATGGTCACCATCGTCGCCACCTGGGACCACCAGAATCACCAAGCCCAAATTCACCTCAGCTTGGACAGTCGGCTCTTCGAACGCGATTATCGCCTGACCGCAGCCGAGCAGAAAGTGGCCGAACTCGAAGAACGGTATGGCGACCAGGGGGTGGAAGTGATCTGCGCCCACGCTCGCTCCTTAGATGAATTTCGCCTCACCGATCCCAGGTTTGCCGGGGCTTGAGACCTGAATTGTTGCCCAAAGAAAACGTAAGAGATCTCGGATGGCTGAGGCGATTGGTTGATCGGCAGCGAGAAATAGCCCAGAAGACGGGATTGGTTTTTCATCCGGAAGCCTTGGAGTCGTAAGGAGTCCAAGTCGTGCTTATCACCCTTGGAACAGCTTAAGCATAATACGCAAAGAAGCGAACTCACCCAGGTCGCTCTCACCGCCCTCGTTGTCCTCTTTGGGCTGCAAACCGTGCGCGTGCTCTTACCATTGCTGCTCTTTGTCCTCAAGGACCGGTTCGCATGGACGGCCATCCAAGTGGGACTGTTTGCCGCAGTCCTCTTCTCCAGCAGCTTTTTTGTAGGACCGCTGCTGAAGGCAGTGGGTCCTAGGAAGTTCCTCTTAGGGGCCGTTTCAGGCTTAGGAGTCACCCGGTTGGGGCAGCAACTCTGGTGGGGGGACCCGCTCATCGATCTGTTCTTGGTCTGTGCTGCCACAATATTCTTTCTTTGGGCATTCCCCCTCTGTCTTGAGGGATTTCCAACGGGGGTGACCTCTAAGTCTCGTCTTGTAATTCTTGGCCTGCCCCTCGGACTGGTCCTCGATTCAGCTTTTCACGGTCTGTACGGAACCTACGATATGAGTTGGCATCACGACCTCAAAACCGCCGTTGTAGTTGGAGCCCTAGTTCTTGGCCAAGGATGGGCTCTCAAGGCTTCGACCGAACCCTGGGGGCTCGAAGCAGAGCATCCCAGTATGGACCGGCCGTGGTTCTACCTGACCTTGGGCCCCTACCTGTTCCTGCAACTTCTCATCTTCGGCAACATGGCTCGTCTGGCCGCTTTGACCAATTGGGACCTATCCTATGCCTATCTCTGGGTTCTCAGCGCCATGCTGTTGGGATTTGCCCTCTCCGTCTCCTTGGTTAACCATGATCGGTGGAAACCTCCTTTCACCGCGATAGTTTGCGGGATCGCCCTGGTCTTAAGCGTGCTCACCCCCTGGCCTTCAGGCTGGACCGCAGCATTTCTCCTTCTCATCGGCCAGCTTTGCGGGTTGGCCCTAGTGACTCTAGCATCTCTGCCGAGACCTACCCTCAGCAAGCCGTTGAAAAGCGACTCGGACTCTTTGACGGCCTTCGGCTGCGGAATGCTGCTTTTTATCCTACTGGTGTTCCTGTATTACGCTAGTTACGAACTGCCCATACCTATCCCAAACAGCCTATTGGCTCCAGCGGCGGGATTCTGCATCGCTTTGACCGCTTGCCTTGCTCTCCGCTCGCCGAATCAAGCTCCCTCAACTTCAGCCTATGGTCCATTGAGGTCCATGGGTATTTTCGCCACCACGCTGATTCTGCTCCCCCTGCTTCAGATAGTCGCCAACCATTCCCCAACGACAGTAACCCTGGGAAACCGACCACTTCGCATTATGACCTACAACCTCCACAATGGATTCGATCCCCGGGGACATCTCGGCATGGAGGCCATCGCTCGAGCCATCGAGGCTGAACAGGCCGACGTGGTCGCCGTCCAAGAGGTTTCCAGAGGTTGGGTGGTCTACGGATCCCTGGACATGATGACGTGGCTCTCCCGACGCCTATCCATGCCGTATATCTATGGAGCTACCGCCGACCCTCTTTGGGGCAACGCTCTTCTCAGCCGTGCTCCCCTGTTCAATGCTCAACTCGTAGACCTCCCCCCCGATCACCTCCCGTTGCCACGTGGGCTAATCTCGGCTGAGATCATTCTGGGCCCGCAACATCGCCTAAGAATCGCGACCACTCATTTTCATTAGGGTGTGGTCAAAATTCATCCTTCGCCAAATCCGCACGGTGGCATGATTTCTGACGGCCTCTCATGAAAAAGCCTCTCACTATAATCCCGGAT
>JBJHCR010000296.1:0-379 GCA_050486105.1 Vulcanimicrobiota bacterium | reverse complement strand
TCGGAATCGGCTGGAATACGCAATAATCCCGGATATCGGCCGTAGGAAGCTATATCCGGAGTGAGAGGTGCAGTTATGCAATCCAGATCTACCCCACCCAACCTGTTGAATCCTGCCGCTGAAGCCGACCTCGAAGCGGCGAAGCGTGTGCACAACGAGATCGTCGAGTGGCTTCTCGACAGCGCTGCCCTGAGCGCCCCTTTGCACGAGGTTGAGGCCGAACACGGTCGTCGCGGTTTGGAGCTTCTTCGACGGCTATTCCAGGCACACATTCGAGCAAGGGGAACGGGCTGTGTCGGCACAGCGTTGTTGGTCATCGAGAATGGTGTGGAGAAACGCTTCGAGGAGGGTCGGGAGCATCAATGCACCCAGAAGACCT
>JBJHCR010000295.1:0-8035 GCA_050486105.1 Vulcanimicrobiota bacterium | reverse complement strand
GACTGGAGCCGTCCATCTCGGGGAACCTTTGGAGTGTGCTCCCTTCTTGTGCAAGCCCGGGCCAGGGTTGCCCTACGTTTTGCCTAGGCTCCTGCAGCACCCTGATGTCCAGGCGGTCATTCGGGAGCTTCCTCTGGGGCCGCATCGAGCCTTCGCCGTGGTCTACTTTACCCGCTCGGCACCCGAGGAACTGCCTCCACCTAACGAGTGGGGCACCGAACGAGCCTTCATCCCTGCCCGCAATTCCCTAGGTTGGATCTCCAATATTGAAGATTCGTGTGACTTTGACTTCGAACTTGAGCCTTGGTTAGAGCAAGGAAAGCTGCACTGGATCTCCGGTGACGACCCCAGTGATTCTTTGAAGAACGGCTGCTCAGATTGTCCCTACCTGGCTCTCTCCGGGGAGAGAAGAATTCAACGCATCGAAAACGGAAAGGTCTGGACCGAATGACGAAACGCGCGATGAGTAAGATGGGAGAGAGGACATGAGCAGCGCCATAGGGGAAACGAAAAGCTTGAGTTTCCCTAAGGTTCGGCTGGGGTCTTTGCTCGATCAACTGAAGATTGAGAGGAACACCCTTTTCTCAGCCTGGCTTCTCCCCGACCAGGGGGTTGAGGCCGAGACTTGGTGGTCAAAGATCAGTGAAGAAGAGCGCCCTCCTTATCGACACCTGCTGGAGGCAGTAGCGGCTCCAGCGCTCTTAGCCACGCTCAGCATGGTAGAAGACGAGGCCACCGTATTGCTGCGCTTTCTGGTGACCTCAACCGCTCCCGATTCCTCAGCCTATCTGATCCGCGAGGATGAGGAGAACTTCTTGTCCGTTCGCCTAGAGCATCGCGATGAGGCGGTGGACACCCTCTGGAACCTGTTGGTTGGAGATTTCCCACTTTGGGAGATGGAGTGGGGTGCCAGCTTGTCTCGATCAGCTTTTTTCACCTTGCTGGCGGTTGCAGATTTGCAGCAGCGAAAAGACCTGGTGGCCTTGCTCGAGCACACCGTGCTGGGACCAGAATTCTTTCCCGCCGAGGTGGCCACGGTGGTGTCCCGCTCCTTCGAGCACTGCGATCTGCGCTGGCTCTTGCCGTTCTTCTTGACCGTGCTGCCTGATACTCCGAGCCCGGAGCAGTTGCAAGAGCCCACCAAAGCCCTGGAAGAGCTCTGCCAGACAGAGCTGTTGCAGTCTTCAGAACAGAAGGTTTATCGCCTGAGTCCCAGTGGAGAGTTCCTGATGAAGGATTGGCAAAATCGCCTGTCGGTTGCTAGCCTTCAGATCCTAGGAGCCGACCACCAAGGGACCCCGGTCGCCTCGCAGGTCGGCTTTCTTCGAAGCCGCAAGTTCCTTTGGTACCTCGACCCGGCTCAGCCGGGGCAGGAGGTCCTGCTTTCAACCCCCACGGTTGCATTGGCTCAAGACCTGCTAGATGAACTGTTGTGCCCTTTGGGAGAGCCAAGGAAAGTGCCGAAGAAACTGCGGTCCTCCGGCAAAGGCAAGAAGGCCTCAAGGGCTTCTGGGGCAGAATCTCCTCAGGTCCTCTTTTGCCCCTACTGTGGCGGCAAGTTGGCGGTAGCCGACGCCCGCTTTTGCAACAGCTGTGGCAAGCAGCTCAAGGGGGATGGTTAGCAATCGGGATACCTTTCGCCCAAATCGTATTTTGTACTAACTGATGTTGGCAGCGACGACGGCTCGTCAATTCTCAGTCCTAACAACACCTGGCTCCCTCCGGGGGCAGCCTGGGTCCGCTCTCGGGGCAATCTGGGCGAGGTAGGTTCCTATCAGTCTTCAGGCCTGATCGCCTTAGTGGCTCAGGCTCGGCCGGTCTTCGAGCACGCGATTTTTGCCGAAGACAGTATTCGGATTCTCAATGGAAGTCGAGTCGACAGCTATAGCTCCACACTAAGTTTCGCCAGCAGCCAATCCCACCCTAGTACACCGCCCATTTGATCTCCAACACCTCGGCCGGAGGGTCCATTGAGTTGGCCTCTGGAACTCGGGTTGATAGAAGTGTCTACTCTGGGCCGAGCAGGAACTTGCTGATTTCACTGGAGCCTCTTGGGTTCGACCAAAGGACCCTAAGGTCCCGTGTCTACTGGCTGTTTCTGGGAAAGCAAGAAAAGATATGGGTCAGCATTCTGTCTTTGTCAGACAGGGTGGTCGCACCGATTTGGACAGTTCGGCGCGAGGCTTCTTCATTGAAAGCTCGCAGCTCGATCTGAACCTCCCCGTTTATGTTCGGGTCGGGGTTTTGGCGGACTCGCATGGTCAAGAGGTTGATCGCGACCACCTCCACGTCGGTCACCCCTGGCTCGGAAAGCATAGAGGAAACACTCAAGTTTTGGGTTGGGCGAGTCAAGTACGGAGCGGCGCTCTCCAGCGGTTCTTCCATATCATTGGCCGGATCTCCGGTGGGTAGGGGGAAGGTGGCGGGAGCTAAGTCGATCACCTTCCTAACCAGAACCTTATGCGGGCAAGCATCTTCATATCCGTCCGCGTCCTGAACCCCTGAGCAAGGGTCACCTTGCGGTCGTGTCAGGTAATAAAGCACGTTCCTTTGCCAGTAGGGGTTCCCTCCAGTGGTGGTGCACACAGTCCCTCGCCCGTCGTCACCTTCGTGAGCTGTCAAGGCACTCACCGCATCCCCGGCCAAGCCGCCGGGGCCAGCTACTGGAGTGACTCGAACGCTGCCAGCGTGGCTGGAAACCAAGTCTCGGTGAAGGTGTCGGGAGGCTTTTTTCATTTGGAGAGCTCCATCGTCGTGGCCCGAGACCTGCTTATAGACGGTGCCGGACATATGAAGTAAGGCGTAGCCAAAAGTCAAGAGCAAGCTGGCGACCACCGTGGCGATCAGAACTTCGGCGATGGTGAATCCGTCCGGGCCGCGCCTCATGGCTGATCTCCGCTGTTGATCAGCCTAGTAGACATGACAGTTTTACGCTCTGCGCCCTGGCCGTCGTCCCACGAAACATAGACGTCGACCCGGCGTAAGAGGTTGGGAGGATCGGCACCAGCATCGCCAAGTCCGGGAATGTCTGTGGCGTGGACGGCGAAGTTGAAAGTCTGCCGCCCGACCTGTTCGGTGCCAGAGAGAAAGGGGGAACTGGGATAAGGGTAAGAACTCGCCCAGAATGTGTCTCGGCTACCGGTCGGGCTATCTTGAGCCAGAGTAGCTACGGCCCGTTCGGCCACCATGTCGTTCACTCGAGTGGCATTCATGACATTGGTCGATTGGCGTTGGTAGCGCAGGACAGTGGTGCAGAGGGTCAGCAATGTCAGTAAGGCCAAGCCGAGAATTCCTAGTCCGATCACAACTTCGATCAGGCTGAAGCCGTAGGCCTTTTCGGTCGAGGCGCCTTCTGCGCCTCGACTAAGACTCAAACCCATAAGAAATTCGAATCAAAGCCGGGATTCCTGCCTCGGGAAGGCTGTTGGGGTCGGCCACCAATTTGGTGGGGTCGTAAATGATTTCTGCTCGCATGGCATGCACACCAATCAATCCACGGTCGTCGCTGCCCGGGCCGGTAGTCGGGTTGTGGGCCTCGAACTCACCAGGGTCGGCTCCGTAGGCTACTAAGGCACCTTCGATGTTTACCTCTCCGTAGTTCGTTTCCATACCAAATTGCCCGGCAGAGTAGGTCTGTCCCGGTGTTCCGGCATAAATGTTGGCATCCCCCCAGGCATAGATCAGTCCTTGAAGATTGAGACTTCCGTACCCTTGGTAAGCAGGCAAATGAAAGTATCCACCCCACATTCCCAGATCGATGGTGAATTCCGGGAGATCGATGTAGGTGGACACCTGGAGGTCTTCCTTTGTATAGATACTTAGGCGCTGATCGATACTCCCTACTGAAAGGCCCTGGTCGACTTCCAATTTGATACTTGGAGCGGCAACTACGGCATTCCCCTCTATGGTCAAAGAAGCGTTCTCTCCCTCCAGGTCTACCAGAATGGCCATATCACTGGGTACGCTGATCACCGCGTTGGTGATCTTCATTCCCGCCGGGGGCGCGAATAGTCCGGTGATGGGATCGACTCCACCCAGCAAGTATTCACCGCCTTCGTTCTGGTAGAGTTCTCGACCCGACAAATTGGAAAAAACCACATTGTGCTGTCCTTCAGCAGACGGATTGAAGCGAAGGTCCTGAGTGATAGTTAGGTTGGTTTTGTAAGATTCGGACCCCGGAGTGGTCACTTCCAGGCCGCCCAGAGCCAAATCAGATCCGCGAAGTTCGGAAAAGTTGCTACTCAACGGCACGCCCCCAGGGCGAACATTTCCGTTTGCTGGATCGGGAGTTAGGGCCTTATAGTCGTCCAAGCTCATGTCGTAATAGTGGAATTGCCCGGAAATGTCACAGATGTAAATGCCGCAAGGCAACTGTATCGCATCGCTGGGACTCGTTGAGGCCTGGGGGACCTGATCCCAGCTCAAATTGTGGAAGTCTCGACCGTCTCCAATGCTTTCGTTGGATTCGGTGACCGAGGAAGACATATCAGCTTCGATGCCGTATAGTGGGTCGCGCCCCACTTCTCCATCGAGATTGAGGGGTTTTAGTGAGTCGCTGGGGCTCTTGACGCTGACCCCCCGTTTTGAGCGGAGCTTGGCATCAGCCGCACCGATGGCCAGAACATCGGCTCCGTTTTCCAGTTCCAAGAGGATGCCATTACCAGCTGATAAGGCCGAGTCAGGAATAGAAGGATGGGCTGAAGCGGCGTAGATGGCTCTCAGGGTCCGCCGGCTGAGCTGGCCCTGGCCAATGGGATCTCTGGGGCCTTGCACTTGACGGAGGGCTGGTCCGGCCAGTCCTTCAATCCTCAAGAAGGCGGTACCGCGGGGGGCTGAAATTTCCCCGGATTCCGGGTCGTCGACGCGGAAATTACTCGGATTCACCGCGGGAACAATGCTGTCTTGAGAGTTCCGTACATTATTCAGGGATAAAAACACGGTGTCGATGCGAAGGTCCGCCGGAGGGTCTGGCAGGCCGTCCCCATCGGCTCCTCCCCCATCTTGGTAGTTGAAACGGATGCGAAAAAGCGAGACCTCACCGTTGTCATTTTTCATCCAGCCGACAACGTTGCCCTCGGCTTCGACCACCTGGAGGTCCGGCAGGTTGATGGTGGCGGTGTTTTGGTCCCCTCTCCAGTCCGAGTCCTCCCGCAATTGGAGTCGAGCGTAGGCTGCACCGGCCTCGGCGGCCTTCTGAGCCTGCAGTTCATCATTGGCTTGATTGGCCATTCTGGCCATGGCCGGGCCGTTGGTCAGCATGGCGGCCCCAAACAAGCCAACCAGCAAGACGAAAAACATAACCGTAATTAGGATCAGCCCTCGTTGATCTCTCATGTCTGTTCTGATAGTAGCACATTTTGTCTATGAGATCAGGGGTTTACCCTTATGTGTAGAGAAGCTAAAGCTCGGGCCAGCCGTTACCGCAATAAGGACCGACGCAGTATAGAAGCGGTTCGCTAGAGTTGTCGTTTTAGAGTCTGGGGTGAGTTCATGGAATTTTCTTATCGGGCGATCACTGCTGAAGGCCAGAGAGTGAGCGGTCGTCACACGGCACGAGACCAAAGTGCCGCTCGTAGAGAACTCATGAGCCGCTTCTCTTCGGTTCTGGAACTCTCACCCCTCAGCGCTCGAGAGGCCTCGGACGGGCGTCCCCCATTCCGAGTCAGGGCGGATGCTTCAGCCAACTTTTTTCGCCGACTGAGTACCATGCTAGGATCGGGAGTTCCCCTGGCTGATGCCCTCGATTTTATGGCCACTTCGGAGGCCGATTCCACCCTGGCTGAGGCGTTCTCCTATCTGACCCAGAAAGTTTTGCTGGGAAATTCGCTCAGCGGGTCTATGGCCGATCCGAGATTGGGCCGACTCTTCGACTCGGTGAGTTGCGGCATGGTTGCCATGGCCGAGCAAACAGGGCAATTAGGCCGAGTGACCAGTAAGTTGGCTGACCTCAAAGAGAGGCAGCTCAGCCTTTCCCGGTCCTTGCTTTCGGCCTTAACATACCCTGCAGTTCTTTTATTGGCTATCGTTGCTTTGGCCGTCCTTTTTACGCTAGTTTTGGGTCCTGGCGACAGCGGACTCTTCGCGGCTTTCGGAACTTCCCTACCCTGGCCAACCAGAGTCGTGCAGGGGATCGCCTCTCTGGCGCGGCAGCCGCTCCTATTACTGGGAGGAGGTTTGCTCCTATCAGGTGTGATCCTGGGGGTTCGCTATAAGCTTCGCCACGATAAGGATTTGAGGTTAAGAGTTCATCGTGTCTTACTTCGGATTCCGGTGCTGGGTTCGGTAATCATGAAGATTGAGTCGGCGAAGATCATGTACGTGCTGGCCGACGCCCTCGAGGTTGGGCTCCCGGCCGTACAGGCTCTATCGATGGCTCGAGACGTGGCCGGCAACGACGAGGTTCGCCGACAACTGCAAGAGGTCTTGAAGAATTTCTCCGATGGGCTAGAGCTTTCCCAGTCTCTGCAGCGGCAGGCCCTATTTCCCCCCATGGTCTTGTCTATGATCGAAGTCGGGATGGAAAGTGGCAAACTTGATCTCGTCCTAGCCCGCGCCAGCGCCTCGTTTGAGGAAGAGGTGCAAATGGCTCTTGAGAATCTTACCCGACTCGCCGAACCGCTTTTGCTTTGCTTTGCCGGCCTGATGGCCGGCTTTCTAGCCATCGCCACCCTTTTGCCCATCATTCGGATGGTGGAGAGCTTGTGACCCGAAGTGCATCGCATAGATAGATCCTCAAGAAGCTCTCTTTTGCCCCTATTGCCGGGGGAAACTGGCCGTAGCGGACGCTCGTTTTGTGATAATTAATCATTGGTAAACCCCCGGCTCTGCCGGGGAGACTCCCAAAGTTTGACATATCCTGGAGCCTAAAGAGAGACTCCCTCCTGTGAACCGCTTAAAGTTACAGAAGGGAGCTGTCATTGACTGACCAGCAAAGTCTAAGCCAAACCCGATGGGAGTGCAAGTATCACGTCGTTTTTATTCCGAAGTACCGAAGAAAGATGCTCTACAAGGAGTTGCGGAGGCATCTTGGGAGTGTTTTCCGTGAGTTAGCTCTGCGGAAAGAATGTCGGATAGAGGAGGGTCACCTCCTGGTAGATCACGTCCATATGCTGATATCGATTCCGCCCAAGTATGCAGTAGCTCAGGTCGTGGGGTACATCAAGGGTAAGAGCGCGATCCATATCGCTCGCAACTTCTCAGGTAGAAAGAGTAACTTCACTGGCCAACATTTCTGGGCGCGGGGATATTTCGTCTCAACCGTTGGCCGCGATGAAGCAACCATCCGAGAGTACATCCGCAATCAAGAAAGTGAGGACAAGCGGTTGGAGCAGCTAAACCTCTGGCCGGGTCCGTAGTCGTCCGAATACCACTATCGTAAGTTAGAGCCGCTAGAGTGGCTCATTGAAACAACCGCTTTGAGCGGTTCACGCTATTTCAAGCCCCCGGCTTTGCCGGGGGTACCTGACTTGCCCCGCCAAGCTTCCTATGGCAACTTCAGGGTTCGAACCAACAACCCCGATTGGGCTCGGGCCACCAACATTTTTTCCGGGGAGTACTTCGTTAGCGGGGACCTCGATTTTGTATCAGACCTCGACACCTTTCCCGACGCCGGTAGCACCAGGATCGACGTTCACGCTAACGATGAATTTCCGGCTGTCATTTATGTGGCCGGGAACGTCACCTTGGAGAATGTTCGGCTGAACACCAGGAAGACAAACGGAAACGATCCGACCCCCCGCCGGCTGCAGATCTATATGCTGGAGGAGAACCGAACCTTTCGAATGACCGGCAGTGAGGCCCACGTGTTGGTCGCCGGCAAGGGCATCAATGTCGAGATCAATGGCAACAGTGAACTTTATGGGGCGGTCATCGGGGGTCGGGTCACTCTCGACAATGCCAAGCTCCATTACGACACCACCCTGGCCGGGATTTCTCAGAACGGGCGCACAGCCTGGGATATTTTGGCCATCAAGGAGGCCTCGGGAGCCGAGGCCACTCAGGACGTCGGAGATCCTGATCAAGCTCCTCCCCCACC
>JBJHCR010000294.1:0-8036 GCA_050486105.1 Vulcanimicrobiota bacterium | reverse complement strand
GCTCTACCTTGACAGCCGACTCGAAGCCAGCCATCGAGACTCCGAGGAGCCGATGTCCGAAACCCTGACTGTGGTCTCGGAGGACACTGGGGAGGTACTGTTGACCCTCAGTTCAGACGATGGCCACAGAACCCGGCTATTTCTGGCGAGGATTCTCAAGCATCCAGAGTTGCTCAATCGAATGACAATGAATGTAGGCTTTGCTGCAAAGAAGCCAGGACGCATTGAAGCATGGCTTGAGACCACACCCGTGGGTCCAGGATCCCCAGGGGAAAAACCTCAGAGACGCTTGGTTGGCAGCGCCGATGTTGTCTTGACCAAGCGTCCCCACGATTCGGATGGTGGCACCTGATGAAGATGGTCAAGATCGTTCTTTTGAGTGCGACCCTAACCTTGCACCTAGGCTGCGATCTCGGGTCTCACTATCTCAATCGAGGAAACCAAGCCTATTATCGCGGTGACCCTGGAAGAGCCGCGCAGAACTATTCTCAGGCTCTGTCTTCTCCGCGTTGGCGTGCGTCTGCTCGATCGAACTTGGGCCGAGTCCTTGTTGAAGAAGGGCGTTACCAGCGAGCGCGGGAGGTTCTCGATGCCGCGATCCAAGAGTCTCCCAACGTGGCCGCAAATTATCACTACCGTGCCATCGCCGCCCTGGCAGAAGGAGAATTGCCCCTAGCTGCTCACGACCTCCAACGCTTGCGGACTCTGGAGCCGGACAACGGTCATGGATGGGTCCTGACAGGGGAACTCGCCGAGCGTCTCGAGCAACCGGACCTAGCCTTGATTCAATACCGACGAGCCCAGGATGACGCAAGCGGAAGAACCTTGGGTATGACCAACGAGATTCGCCTGTTGCAAAGTTTGGGTCGAGGCGAGGAGGCTTTGGCTGTCTGGGAAAAGCTCAACCGTTGGGCTCCCGACCTTCCAGAATCCTACTTTCAACTTGGCAAAGCTCGAAATGAAGCTGGCGACTTGAACGCCGCTGCCGAATTCTACCGAAAGGGATTGGCCGTCGCTCCTTTAGAACGGCAGGCCCGTTTGGAGTTCGCCGAGTTGCTGGAAAAACAGGGCGAGCTCTCTCAGAGTTTGGCCCAGTTTGAGCGTGTGCTCCAAGATCGCAGTGACGAGACCACGACCATCCGGGCCCAGCGAGGGGTGGCCAGGATTGAAGGCCAACCCTAAAGATCTGGCCAGGAAGTACTTCCCGATTTGGAGCACGGATACATCCCTGCGGGCTTCGCTGCTTTCTCCTAATTTGTGTCAAACAAACCGCGTCAAAAGCGCCTTGCCACACCCAGGGGGACGCCGGGAACCCGCGCATGCGTGGGTGGCCCCGGCGCCTCCGCACTCGAAACTAGGAAGTACTTCCTGGCCAGATCCTAAAGACCTCAAGGCTCCCGCGCTCGCCGGGTAGGATGGAGGAGGGAAGAGCCGAAAACGTCGGCATCGTGCGTACTTCTCTCATCGTTTGTCTCTCAGTTCTTCTGCTGGTCTCCCAGGCTTGGAGTCAGGAGGAGCCGTCGCCATCGCCGTCGCCCTCGTTGTCGCCCTCCCCGAGTGCAGAAGCTCTGGATCCCGACAACGAAGACTCTGAGACTCCCACCCCCAAACCAAAACCTGTGGTCCCCACTACAGTTAAGGCCAAGAAAAGCCGGGCCGGATTGACGCAGGCATCCGAGGACCTGGTGGTGGAGAGCTTTCCCCTTTTCCGGGTGGTGGGCACGGAGACTTTGACGGCTCGAGACCGCGCCGCTCTCGTTAGCCAGAGGGTGCAAAAAGTGATCGATGAGTACGGTGCCGACCCCCCTCCCGTTCGGGTAGAGCGGATCATGGGGACCACCGTGGTTCTGGCCGGAGAACAAGTTCTGATTACCGTCACCGACGATGATATTCCTGAGTATGAACTTGCAGAGCAACCGTTGCAGCTGCGCCTGCAGCTAGAGAACGAGGTTGCTTGGGTCTGGAGGGATGCTCTCCAGAAGGAGCTCGATCTGGCAGCAACCATGAGAACTGAAGCCTATCAACGTCTCGCCTGGTCGGTGGTCATCGCACTGTTTGCCTTATCAGTTTTGGGGCATCGCGGCTTGAACTGGATTGGTCGAAAGTTCCTGGGTTCTCCGTTTTGGTCAGCGAAGTTTCTCCTGTGGGCCGGGGCCCTCTACATAAGCCTAAGGCTTTTTCCGCCTTCGAGGACTTGGGCCGGCCTGGTTTATCGAGGGGTATTGTTCCCCTATTTGCTCCTGATCGCCCTGTTCATCACTACTCTGTTAGCCAGTCGAGGCTTGGAGCACCTGGTGCATCGCTACTTTCTTGCGCTTCAGGCCAACCAGGAAGGAGTGCATCTTTCTAGGTTGGGTCTGAGGTTGGCCACTTTGGACCAGGCGGCTTGCGTATCCGTCAGGGTGCTCGCATTCGGGGTTGGAGTCATCGTCTATTTAATCTATCTGGAAATCGACTTGGGCTCAGCCTTGGCTGGAGCGGGCCTAGTCGGGATCACGGTCGGACTGGCCACTCAGGATCTCATTAAGAACGTGTTGGCCGGGATCCATATCTTGCTGGAAGACCATTTCGGAATTGGAGATGTCATTGAGTGGAATGGACTGAGCGGGACGGTGGAAGCTTTTCACCTTCGATGCACTCAGATTCGAACCATCGACGGTCGACTGATCACCATCCCGAACTCCTCTCTGCAAGTGGTGCAAAACCACTCCAACCAGTGGGGTCGCGTGGACTACCGAGTTGAGGTCGCCTACAAGGAGAATCTGGGACGAGCCCTCGAGGTTCTCGAAGAGGTTGCCGACGAACTCTTCGAAGAATGGGAGGACCAGATCACCGAACCTCCAGCCATTCTTGGGGTGGAGACTCTGGGAGATAATGGCATAACCCTGCGTTTGTTACTCAGAACCATACCTTTGTCACAATGGTCGGTGAAACGAGAACTCAACCGCCGAGTTAAGGACCGCTTCGATAAAGAAGGGATCGAGATCCCGTTCCCCCAGAGGACGGTCTGGAATGCCAACAACCTATCTCAGCCGGAAGCTTGCCAGGAACCCCCAAAACACGAAGGGAAAGAAGGCTAATGGGAAACCGCTCTGCCGCCGCCTCAGTCAGAAGGGTCTTGGGTAAAGTTCCTGAGTTTCGCAGGGGCAGTTTCGAAGCTCTCGATGCCGCCACTGCCTGCTTTTCCCTTAGGGATGTCCAAGCCGATGAGTGGATCATCAGCTTAGGTTCCCCTGGTGATGCGCTCTTCTTTATCAGGGAAGGAACTTTTGAGGCTCACATCAACGAAGAAAAGATCGTTTCTATGACCAAAGACGACTTCTTTGGGGAGATAGGTTTGCTTTTAGGGGTCGAACGAACGAGTTCGGTCAAGGCTAAAACAGACGGGGTGTTGCTGGTACTCCCCGGTGAGCACTTGGCAAAGATTCTGAGAGTGTTTCCCGGTTTGAGACGCGCCATGATCAAGAAGGCAGGCGAGCGAATGCCTGAATTGTCCGAGGCTCTTCAGCAGTTAGAATAGCGCGACAACCTAAGGGGGAGGGCTTGAACTCAGGTTGAACGAGATCTCCATGCAGACTCTATCTTTGGGTGAACAAGGTCTCCAGGTTTCCAGGATCGGACTGGGTTGTATGGGCATGTCCTGGGCTTACGGACAGGCAGATGAAGTACAGGCTTTAAAGACGCTTCACCGGGCATTAGAGTTGGGTGTGGTTTTCTGGGACACGGCAAACATTTATGGAGATGGGGCCAACGAAAAACTCCTTTCCGTGCCTCTCAAAACTTACCGTCAGCGGATAATTTTGGCCACTAAGGCTGGAATTGTGGAACGTCGTTCGGACGGATATTTGGTCAACGGCCGACCCGAATACCTCCACCGCTGTTGTGAGCAGTCCCTCAAACGCCTCGGAGTCGAGGTCCTGGATCTGTTCTATCTTCATCGCGTGGATCCCGACGTTCCTGTGGAAGAGAGCATCGGCTCAATGGGGGAACTGGTAAGGAAAGGGTACGTGCGCCATCTTGGTCTATCGGAAGCCTCTGAGGCCACTGTGAGGCGAGCACACGGTGAGTTTCCTCTGAGTGCCTTGCAGAGTGAGTACTCTCTTTTCAGTCGGGGGATCGAGAGCAAGATTTTGCCGACGCTCCGGGAACTCAAAATTGGCTTGGTAGCCTTCAGTCCCTTGGGTCGCGGATTGCTCACCGGTTCGATCACCGAGACCTCGACCTTGGATGAAGGCGACAGTCGGCGCTCTATGCCACGTTTTTCCGCTGAGAATTTGGCTCGGAACCTGAAGCTGGTGGACCGGGTGAAGCAGGTGGCGCGAGGTCACGGCGCCACTCCTGCTCAAGTGGCCATCGCTTGGCTTCTGCATCAAGGCCCAGAGGTGGTTCCGATTCCCGGGACCAAGAGGAGCAAGTACTTGGAGGCCAACGTAGATGCCGTGGAGCTGAAGCTGTCTCCCCAGGATCTCAAAACTCTTGATTTCGCTCCAGAGGACGTGGCAGGCGATCGTTATCCGGCAGAACTCCTCAAGGCAGTAGAACTTTAAACCGACTCGACCCTCTGGGTGATGAAAAGACGATCCGTCGACTCTCCCCTGCATCAAGTGGTTAAAACCGACGGGCCTGCCCAACGAAAAAGACCTCCCGTTTGTTGGGGAGGTCAGCTGGCCAACGCTAGGTCGGCAGCTCTTTACTGTTCGATGTGAACAGCTTCACGGGTGGCCATCACGTTGCCATTGGCGCGGACCTCGGCTCTGACTTCAAAGGTCTGAGCAAAGAGGGCCGGATCGGCATCGCCTGTCCCGATGGCAAAGAAATCTCGAGAGAGGCGTTCACCGGCATTGATGTCGGGCTCTTCATCCCAGGTTCTCAGGAGTCTCCACTCGGTCTGAGGATTCTCTCTAACCCAGAGATGGATGATTGGGCTTTCGACGGCTACAGTGCTGGTGTTGACAGTGTTGACCCTTATGTTAATTTCGTCGAGATTTTCGGTGTTGAGAGTTCTGTTGATGACGATCTCTTCGACCGCTACGGTGGGAGCAGCAAAGGCTGTTCCGGTGAGCAGAAAGAGACCGGTCAATAGAATCCCCGCGAATAATCTCAACGAGTGTTGTTTTCTCATTTTCTTACCTCCAAGAAGTTTTCTGTATCCCTATGGTAGGTCCCGAAGCGCTCCGTGTGGAGATTACTCTGGAGTTCTGACAGCCATCCCATGGTATAGTTTTTCTCCCCAGGCCAGGGGGGGTCTAGAGGTATACCGAGGCCTTGTTGCTCGCCCAGGGACCGGTCCCGTAAAGCTCAGAGAAAGGCGTCGATCTTAAGCCTGTTCACTGAGGAACTGTTTAAGGCAGCCTACAAATTCTCGGTGAGAAGGGCTAATCGCTGGATCGTCCTCCTCCACCGTCTTGAACCGACCCCTATACCAAAAGCCGACTCGAGCGGTTTGCCCGTCGTGGACAAGCGGCTTGGGTTTCCGAACAGGATTGGCTGGCAAGCCTAAAGCGCTCCCGCAGGGCCCGACTAGTCAAGATGGCCTTGGACACCCAAGACAACCTCGCCAACCTCGCCGACCTCAACGAGGGCAACGCCGTCAGACAGTCGCTCTATCTCTATGACGAGGTAGGGTTACCGCTTTCGATCACCTATCCGGCAGCCACCGACATTGTGGCGGAGTTTCAGAGCGAGGGTAACGCACGAGGATGGAATGAGAACGGACAACTGTTACATCTGCGCTACCTCAAAGGAGGACTACCCCTTCGCGAGTTCGAGTTCGAATATGACGACTCGGGCAACCGGACTAGACAAATCGAGACCTCTTCGGCAGGGTCGGTTCATTGGAGATACAGCTACGACTATCTCGACCGCCTGAGCAAGGTAGAGAAGGGGCCATCGGAGAGCTTACTGGAAGATGTCTCGATCTATTCCTACGATGAGTCGGACAACCGGACGGTCTTGGATCTACCCCAGGATCTTGTCAAGCTAATTTACAGCTATGACGATGCCGACGGCATCGAGACTTTGGAGAAGAGGAACTTGTCCACGAACGCTCTTCTTTCCACAGAGTCCTTTGAGCTTGATGATGATGGGAACTTGCTGTCACGGTTTAACGACGACACCGGTCTCACGATCTCTTACAGTTGGGACGGTTTCAATAAACTGGTCTCTGTCTCGTCGGCAGACTCTAATGGTCCGACCAACGATGTCAAACAAGAGAACTCTTATCTCGCCAACGGCTTTCGACGCAAGAAGAAGGCCAAGAGTGGTCAAGTGACCACCGAGTATTCTACTGGATTATCCACTGCCTTGGCCAAAGCTGGAGCTGATACTATCTCCTACATCCAAGGTCCCCAGATCCTAGGTTTTGAAAAGAATGAAGAATTTTTCTTCTTTCTGACGGATGCGCTCGGGTCCGTGAGAGATATCGTCCGGGGCACTGACGGGGTCGTTCTCCAGTCGTACGACTACACCGAGAACGGCAACAAGACCGCCTCGACCTCGTTCCAGAGCGACAAAACCTGGGTTGGAGGGCTCTCAGTCAACGATGACACCGTAGACTCCGGGCTCTACTTGATGGGGCATCGTCATTATGACTCATCTTTAGGACGGTTCCTCAGCCGAGATCCCATTGGGTTTGCGGGAGGGCTGAACCTCTACTCGATGGCGGCCAACAACCCCGTGACCTATACCGATCATACTGGGTTGATGCCCACAATGACCGCGGATGGAGTCAAAGACATCGCCGTGGGGACGCTTCAGATTATTGGCGGCGTCGGAGCTGCAGCTAGTGACGCGCCTCTACCATTTGGAGATGCGGTGGGCGCAGGCCTGGTCGTAGATGGGCAAAGAAGAGTTCGAAGAGGATTCGCCAAAATTCTAGGCTCCTCAGTCCCGTTACCTGGCTCCTCTCCCCAACCTAGACCTAGCCCTAGCGCATCACCTGGACCTAGTCCCTCACCTTGTCCTGGTGATGGAGATGAGGACGACACCCTTTTGTGGCGGAAAAAAATGAGAAGGGTTGCTCCACATTTCTACGGCGGATTGGCGGGGCCAGATGTCCAACTCACGAAGGATGAATTCCAGGAAATAATTTTGGAGCATCAGGCCCGTTACGTCTCAACTCGCAAGAGCAACGGCTACGAAACCTGGCGTATCAATGAATTCGGGAATAGTGGCCGAGAATTGGAGTTTGTCTTCGACCCTAAACCACAGAGAGGTCGAAGCGGTGCAGTCTATCCTGGCGCCTTCGTGACTATCTATGGAACCGGACGGAGGAGATAATGATGAAGTATCTGCCGACAGGAGAAACACAGCCTTTTCGAGCCTTTGCCTTCAACCGATCTGACTCTGACGTGCTGTATCTCAAAACGAACGTCGTGGCAAGCAAGGTCAACGTTTTCTACTCTGGAGACAGAAGCCTTATCTTGAAGGTTACTGAGGATGGAACCCTATACAGTTTGGAGGTTGTTGGAGTCGAATGCGTTCACCAGCAGGAGATAGAACTGCCTCAGACCCGCGAAGGTCATTGTCCGGGCTTCGTCTTCGAGAAGCAGCATGAAGTTCTCCCGGAACCGAAGTTTGCGCTTGACCCGAATGTAAAATCGATAGAGATACAACTCTCTGACGAACCACCAGCCGAGTATCTGGCTTTCGATGATGCGCTTTTAGTGGCGATTGGTCGAGACTCCAAAGTTTGCAAGTTGTGGCTGATAAACTTGGTAGATGAATGCAACATGGCAGCGGTGAGGGAAGAGCACTTGCTCTAGTCCGGCTCTACCGGGCCGGTGAAGAGCCCGGCCTTCGGCCGGGGGGGGGTTCCCGGAACGCTCGAAGATTTTCGAAGAGCGAACCGGGAACCCCCCCCAGGTAACCCACGCTTAGCTTAGTGCCCACCAAAACAGTCCCACCCGGCTGTTCTGGTGGGCCTTTCTTTGCCTGGGTCGGCCCCTAAGGGCGGTAGGTAGACCAGGGAGGTCGCCCTCCCTGGCCCCCCACAGAACCCGGCGTGCGGATTTCCCGCACCGGGCTCCCACCAGAGC
>JBJHCR010000293.1:0-8046 GCA_050486105.1 Vulcanimicrobiota bacterium | reverse complement strand
CCCCAGGGCGATCGCAGACATAGTCGTGAGTCTTCCTCATCCCGTCGAGATGAACGTTGATAAAGAGGTGGCGGTCAGGCTTGATCACCGGAAAGAGCTTCTTGTCCAGAAGAAGTGCGTTGGTGCATAAGATGATGTGTTTGTCCATCTCAATCAACCGCTCCACCAACTCTGGCAGCTCGGGGTAAAGGGTTGGTTCCCCGCCGCAAAGGCCCACCGTGGGGACTTCACTGACTCGGACCGCTTCCAGGCACTTCTCCACCGAAAGCCGGTCTTTGAGTTTTCCGGTGTGCCGCTCGGTGGAGCAACCCAGGCAAGCCAGGTTGCAGGTGTAGAGGGGCTCTAACATCAGTACAGTTGGATAACGTTTGCGACCCTTAAAGCTCTGCTTTGCCATATGTTTAGCGTTAGAGAGGGCGAAATCTACGGGGAATCTCATGGTTTTGCGCTCCTTCTAGAACTCTAACCTTGCCGGAGCAGGGAAGTCTTTGCGTCTTGGAATCTTTCGGTACTCTGTTCGAGAGTAAGGTTTTCTCCTTCACTTTCTCCCAAGATGGCGGTTTTTCGAATCGCCTTGGAGGTTGTGCGCCGAATCGCTGAGCAGCCTTTGGCTCTAGAGCAGATCTAAGGGATTGCAGCACGGCCCTCTCGAAGTCCCGAAGATGGTAAGGTTGAAACGCGGGCTCAGAGTCCACCCATGGCTCCCACAAACTCTCCTGAAGACCAGGGTTTGGGGCTTCAAGCACAGGGGACTTTTCGTCCTAAGCCTAATGTTTTTTTTGCTCTTTGGCTCTGGGGCGGCTGAAGACTTCGCCGGGGGAGAGCCCAGCACGAATTCCCAAGCCGAACTCAGACTTCAGCAAGGTCACTCCAGAGAAGTCCGGACTTGCAAGTGGAGCCCCGATGGGCGTACTCTTGCCACGGCAAGCTTGGACGGCACCGTTCGTCTCTGGGAAGGACAGACCGGAAAGCTGATTCGAACCATAGTGGTCGACGACGATGAGATCTGGCTACTTGCCTGGAGCCCTGATGGAACCAGGTTGACCTCGGCAAAGCATGATGGAACGGTAGGAGTTTGGGAGGCTGCAAGCGGAAAGCTCCTGCATCTTTTTCCTTCAGAAGGAGGCCGGATCCACGGTTTGGACTGGAGCTCCGACGGTCGATTTGTGGCCTGGATCAACGCGGACCGGACAGCACGAATCTGGGAGCCGGCAGGTGTTGGCTTGAGTCATAGCCTCGAGGGCCACACCTCCTCGGTGCTGTCGATCAGCTGGAGTCCAGATGGTCGGTCGGTGGCCACTTCCAGCCTAGATGGGGCTGTGCGTCTCTGGGAAGCTGAGGATAGAAAGCTCAAGAGGACGTTGAGCGGTCATACGGCCGAGGTGGGAAAGACGGCTTGGAGCCCCGACGGGACCATCCTGGCCAGTGTGAGCACCGATGAAACGGTGCGACTGTGGTCGGTGGACACGGGGGCACAACTGCACACCTTGCGTGGGCATGATGGGGTGGTGAGCTCGGTGGCTTGGAGCCCAGACGGCAAGACGTTGGTGACCGGCAGCCTTGACCAGACCGCTATTCTGTGGGATGTCCCAAGCGGGGCGGCCTTGCGCGTTTTGCCTGGGCACCAAGGGTGGCTGGTTTCGGTGTCCTGGAGCCCGGATGCTCGAGTGATTGCAACCCTCGGACGAGGCGGATGCGCTCGTTTTTGGGAGGCCCAGACGGGGAAGCCGTTATGGCTGATCTCGGAGAGCACTGACCAGGTGCGTTCGGTATCTTGGGCTTCTAGCGGAGGACCGTTGGCCACCGCAAGCGATGACGGCACGGCCAAGATTTGGGATCCTTGGACCGGTGAGTTGCTGCACACCTTGTCGGGGGAGGTTTCCGGCCTCAAAGCGGCCCTGTGGAGCCCCGATGGGAAGAGCCTGGCGCTTGCAGGCTTCGATGGAGACATCAACATTTGGAACTTGGCTGAAGGACGCCCTTCGAGCACTTTTAGCGGCCACCAGGACTGGATCGAGGCTCTGGCCTGGAGCCCCGATGGTCAAACTTTGGCCTCGGCAAGCGAAGACCAGAGCGTTCGACTTTGGAGTCCGGCAGGTGGCAAAGCCCTGCGAACCCTCTCTGGGCACAGCGGAATTGTACGCTCGGTAGCCTGGAGTCCCGACGGTTTAAGGTTGGCCAGTTCTAGCTTCGACGGAGAGGTTCGTATCTGGGAGGGAGAATCGGGCCGCCTTGAACACGTTTTGACCGGACATACCGCCGAGGTGGGTTCAGTGGTCTGGAGCCCTGACGGGCGCAGGCTTGCCTCGACCGGCAGCGACGGCAGCATTCGAACTTGGGATCCCCAAACCGGAGAATCCCTTGGAGTTCTGACCGAGCGCGCTGAGTCTCCCTGGTCTCTAGCTTGGAGCCCTGATGGCAAGTCTCTGGCGACCGGTGGCAATGACGGTCAGGTGGCCATTTGGGACGCGAGCAACGGAGAGTTAATCCGGGCCTTTCCCGAGCGTGCCTTGGCTGCCACCTCGGTTAGCTGGAGCCCTGATGGTCGCCACCTAGCCGCGGCAGTCACCAACTCCAGGGCTGTCATGGTTTGGAATGTTCAGACGGGGGTCTTGGAGCACACCTTGCTTGGTCATCTGGATTCCGTACTCTTCGTGGCTTGGAGTCCTGATGGAAAGGTTTTGCTCAGTGCCGGTGAGGATGGAACAGCAAGGATATGGGACCCGGTGGCAGGCCGAGAGCTGGCCACATTGGCTAACTTCTCCGATGGAGGGTGGGCGGTGGTGACCCCCGAGGGTTATTTCGACGCCTCAGAAAGCGGGCGACGTCAACTCCACCTGGCTTTGGCGCTCGAAGCTCTCGACCTGGAGCAGCTCAAGGATCGCTACTGGGTGCCCGGGCTCTTGATCAAAGTTCTCAAGAATGAAAGCTTACCCGATGCTCCCGCGTTGAGTGCTAGCCAACTTTATCCCGGAGTTGCAACCAGAATCATTTCCTCGAAATCGGGAGATGTTCTGGAGGTCGACCTGACCGACCGGGGAGGCGGGATCGGTCCGGTGCGGGTTTTGGTGAACGGGATCGAAGTGGAAGGGGATGCTCGGGGAGGGAATGTCGACCCCACGGCCCGCGAGCTTAAGCTGCGGCTCGACCTCCAGGGAGTTCCGCTCAAGGCCGGACAAGAAAACCAAATCGAGGTGATTGCTTGGAACCAGGAGGGCTTCCTCCGGAGCCGGGCCGTCCGGACCCTTTTTCAGGCTCCGGAAAGTCCCAATCCCGTGTCCCCTCGCCTCTTTGCTCTGGTGGTCGGAGTATCGTCTTATACCGCGAGATCCTTGGACCTGGTCTACTCGGGGAAGGACGCTTGGGATATGGCGACAGCTCTCCTTCTTGGGGGCGGTGAGCTCTTCGGTGAAGAGCGGGTCGATGTTACTCTCTTAAGCTCGGTTCGAGCTAGTGGTGAGCTTCCCAAAGGCTTGAGCTACGATGAGCCCTCCAGAGTCAATATCGAAAAGGCTCTGGAACATATTCGAACCCAAGCTCGAGCCGAGGACGTTTTGTTGGTCTATTTTGCCGGCCACGGCCTAACTCTAGGGGGGCGAGACGGGCTCTATTGCTTTCTTACTCAAGAGGCGAACACGGCCACCCCTGAGGCCTATCTCGATCCCGCCGTCCGCCAAACGGCTGCCCTTTCCAGCGATGATCTAGTCGAGCACCTCAAGGCCATACCGGCCCTAAAGCGGATACTCATCCTCGATACTTGCGCTGCGGGCTCGGCCTCTGAGAGATTGGTCGCCTTGCGCGACCTGTCTGGGGATCAACTCCTGGCCCTGGATCGCATGCGAGACAGGACAGGTCTGCACGTGCTCATGGGCAGCGCCGCCGACCGGGTGAGCTATGAAGCTACCAGATACCGCCAAGGGCTTCTCACCTACTCGCTCTTGAAGGGAATGAAGGGCGCTGCTCTCAGAGAGGGAGGGCTGGTGGACGTCAGCCGACTCCTGCAGTACGCTCGAGACGAAGTCCCCAGGCTCGCCCAGGATATCGGCGGCTCACAGAATCCTGAGATTTTGACTCCGGCTCAGGCTGAAAGCTTCGACATCGGACTGATGTCCGAGGAGACTCAAGGCAAAATCCGCTTGGCGACGCCTGTTCCGATGGTACTCAGCCCAATTTTCCAAGATCCTGAAACCCTCGACGACCAGTTGAAACTCGGTTCCCTGGTGGCGGCAGAAATGCGACAACTGTCCGCAGGCTTGACTCGCGGGGAAGAATCCTTGCCGGCGGTGGCTTATGTGGACAGCGCAGACATGGCTGGAGCCATCCGACCCCGAGGCGGATACCGGGTGGAGAACAATCGAGTAGAGTTGAAACTCGTGCTTATTCTTGGGGAGCAGCGACTCGGACCATTCGAGGTGAGCGGCACTCTGGACGACCTGCCCGGGTTGGCCCAAATCATAGCTCGACGGATCGCCCAAGAAGGAGCGAAACTCTAGGAGGGGGCGGAAACCGCGATCCGGACTTAAGGAAATAACAGCTGATAAACAGCCCTCTGCCATACTGTGTCTAGAAGTTCCAACGAGTACCCCAAAGGATGACCTTTGAGACCTCCTCGATAGACTCAAGATTCAGGAAAGAAGCGGAGAAAACTAAAGATGACCCTTCCCATGCTCGCCCCTCAAATGTTCGCCACTCAGATGGCTTCCCAGGCCAACCAGTTTGGGGTTCTCCAGAATCAGGCTCGACAAGAATCCTTGGTGGACCTGCGGATGTCCAGCCGAGGCCCGCAGTTCCTCCATCAAGGGACCGACCAAATGTTTATGAGCCCTCAAAGTCTAGGATTCAACTCGCCCATTATGTTCCTGATGCACATGATGCAAAACATGATGCAGGGGCTGATGAGAGCAGGGGGAGACCCCGTGGGACAGCAGGGCCAAATGCCCTTCCCGTCTCCCGACCATTTTTGGTCCAACGGGGACAGCCAGGGTTATCAGATGCACGGTCCCTCGGGTTCCCAAAGCTATTTCAACGGAGGTTCCTTCTCCGCGCATCGTCAAGACACTCTCGGTGGTTATGGACGACAGGATATGTTCGGGGGCTATCGCTCGACCAACGTCCAGCGGCACGTCCTGGGTCATGCCGACCAGGAATTGCAAGGTGGATTTCAGAGCCTAAACTCTCAGTCCGCTTCCTACGGGACTGTGGACCAGAGAGCGCTCACCGGAGATCAGTCGATCACTCGCCAAGAAGCCTATCACGCCTCCGGAAGACAGGGACTCAAGGCCGGACACGGCACCCTCAATCACCAGGTGGCCAACGGTTCCGCTCCGGTACGGCAACAAATTTCGGCGGGAGACAACAGCCTGAACGCCCAGGAAGGGGGACGAACCCAACTCCTAAATGCCGGTGAGAACTCTCACAGCATCCAGCGAGCAGCCGACGGCGGAAGTTACCAGCGGGCTGAGGTTGGAGCCAACAGTTCGGTAAGCCAGCGAGGTGGCAACGGCAGCGACGTCCAGGTTGTGAATGTCTCCGGCGGCAACACCAGCAGTCATCAGGATGGGGGAAGCGGAAACAATCTCAACGTGGTCAACAACTCTGGAGGAAGCCATCGGGCCACCTTTGGGCAGGGAGAGGGCAACATCAACGTTTACAACCACACCAGTGACAGTGACGCTCGGGTCAAACTCGACAGCCATACTTCGGGCATGACCACCATCGTCAACACCGGATCTGGAAACGACAAAGTTGTCGTCAACCTCCGCAATCAGACCGACAACAACGCCATCAGAGTCAATCTCAAGGATGGTAACGACACCGCTGTCCTCAACGGTCTTCCCCGCAACGCCGAAGTCCCTATCGAGTTCGACGGAGGCTCCGGTGAGAACTCCTTCGAGTTCCGCCCCGACCGAGAAGGGGCTTACACCCTGATGAATGGAGATCAGGTGTACCACTCCGTGGGAGAAGGTGGCCCGGTGATCAACCTCCAGAATTTCCAGACCATCTCTGTTTTCGACCACCAGGGCCAAGCGGTAGAGATTCCGGCCTAAAAGGCCAACCGACCGGAACCTTTAAGAGCCGTTGAGTCAGAAGAACTCAACGGCTCTTTTTTTGTCTTGAGCCTCCTAGTGCTTCCAACCCGTTTTGGGATGACCGACCGCTGAAGCGAGATAGTACCCTCCGGTGCCTCCAGCGGCGGCTCCAAGGGAAAGCATGGTGGCGCTGGTGCCAAAGCCCATTCCGCCCAAAACGGCTCCGCCGATTAGGCCGGCTACTCCTCCGAGAGCCCCGGCGAAGGCTGCTCCCAGCGCTTCATCGGCTGAGCCATAATTGAAAGCCTTGTCGAAGAACTGAAAGGTCCCCATGGTGCCTGCTACAGCTCCACCCACCGCACCAGTGACCGCCCCGGGAAATCCTCCCACACCTTGGGAGAGACCCAGCAGGGTGGTGACGGCAGCTGTACCGAGAGCGGCTCCACCCAGCATGAGCAGGGGTCGCGCATTGAATCGTTCTTTTTGATCTGAGTTCAGAGTGACGGAGTCCGACGCATGGCCTGATAGCGACTCCTCATTGGTCGGAGCCAAGCTTGGCTTGGGGTTCCTAGTGGTGATTTGCGGTGCGTTGGCTTGAATGAGCATGACGATTTTGACCTTCTCTATTGCTGAAATGATGGTTGGAGCAGGAGAGGCTTTGATAGGAAAAACCTCTGAGGTGATTTTCCATCAACGACGTTAATGAAGTGTTAAAGTCCGAGTCTCTTGGGTTGTCGGTGTCACTTTAGGCAAAAGTATCCAGGAATCGAGTTGCATATCGAGAAGACAGCTCAATGCAGATCACTTGTAGTCAATGTGCTGCCGAGGTCGAAGTCCGGCAGGGAGAAACCTTTCTCTTTTGCCCCTTCTGTGATAGCTCCCTGTACCTCGACCGCTCGAAAGTTGTCTTCAACTATCGACTCAAACCAACTCTAGACCAAGGATCGGCGCAGGCTGCGCTTTTTCGTTGGATGGGGGGTAACGACACCGTCAAAGACCTCGACAGCAAAGCCAAGGTTCAAGAGTGTCGATTTGTTTATCATCCTTTTTGGTATTTTCGGCTTCGGGATGACAAAGGAGAGTCCATCAAGATTCAGTTGGCTCATCCTTCGGCCATCTCGGAGTTGTCCGAGGTTTCGGTTCCCGCCGGAGGGTTGGTCTTTCTTGAGGCCCAAGACTTCAACGCTGAGGACTACCTGGAGCCCACCATTCACCTTGAGCAAGTGCTCCGAGACCTTCCAGGAGAGCACATACAAGAATCCGCAGTAGTTTTCGTGCCCATCTTCCGATTCAGCTACGTCTATGAATCCGCTCTGTACTCCGCTCTGGTAGATGGCTCCTCGGGGAAAGTGTTTGCCACTGTTTTCCCCAAGAAGAGCGAAACTCCGTTCATGGGGATGGGGATCCTTTGCTGTGCTGTGTTTCTGGTCCTCGGACTTGTTACCGGCAGCGATTTCCTGGCTAAGAGTATCGCCTTTGGGATCGCGATTCCGCCTTTGATGGCTGCTGCCTACCACATAGCGAGGAAGGTCTAGACTATGTCTCAACGAGTTATACGCGGTCTGCGTTGCCCCGCCTGTGGGGGGTCGGTGGAGATGACCGAAGGCAGACGTTTGGTGAACTGTGGCAACTGTCGGCAAAGTCTGCTGGTCCAGGGGCAAGCCGGAACTCCGCGCTTCTATGTTCCCAATGAGTTGACTGCCGATCAGGCAAAGGATCTGGTCTCCGCTTGGTGGCGTGGTTGGGACAAGGCCTCCGACTTAAAAAAGGAGGGCGAGTTCACCGAAGCTTTCCTGGCCTGGCTTCCCTTCTGGAGAGTTCGGGCAAAGGTCGTTGGTTGGGTTTTCGGAGAAGAGAAAAGGACCTCCGGCAGCGGAAAGAATCGTCGAACGTATTACGTTCGAGTCGAGCGGGAAGTCCTGTTCGAAGGAGACCAGAATCAGCCAGCTTGCGAGACCCAAGAGTTTGGGGTGCAGAGTGTTTGCCTTGAAGGGGACGAACTCAGGCCCCTGGATCT
>JBJHCR010000292.1:0-8095 GCA_050486105.1 Vulcanimicrobiota bacterium | reverse complement strand
CGAGAGGGGGGAGCCGGCGCCGGAGCCCGCCCGTCGCTTCTTCCAGGCTCCTCGGTGTCGCTCAAGATTCCTGGAGGAAGCAGGAGGTCAGGGGGCGAGGAGTTGGGATTTGGTTGACTTCTTGAGTCTTGATTTCCAGGCGAAAGCGATCCAGGTTTTCCGGTTTCTTTGGGTCACTCCTGTGCTGCTCTTCAAGTGCAGGTAGGGTGGAAAAAAGCTCGGAACCGGTAACTTTGGCAATGTCTTGGCCCACTTTTGACTGATACTCGGCCAACTCACTCTTCTGCTGTGGACTGAGCTGTGGCAGAGTCACTAAGAGATTGGAGCGGTCAACTGTCGGGGTTTGGCGCTTGGCAACTTCCAGAAGCGCAGGCAATGAGGAAACAGCTCCACCGAGGGGCATTTTCGAAGTGTCCATAAGTCATTATCACCCTCGGGCCCAGGAATGTCTAGGCTGATTCGGTCATCGACAGAGGTAAGGATGCTTCATACACTCTAAAGGAAACCGTATGCTCTCCTCTAAGCCTTATAAGGAAAACGGCCCTAAGAAAAGAGAACCTTTTGAGTTCAACAAACGCTTCCCAGGTTAGTCTGCCAGAATGCCCTCACAGTTTCGACGGGTCCGAATTGTTGCAGAAGCTCGAGGTAGAGTTTCAGGTTGGCCTTGAACCAGGTGAGGTCGAGAGGCGACAGCAGCAGTTCGGCTTGAACCGACTGGAGGTCAAGAGTCCCATCTCTCCCTGGAGAATCTTTTTCCGTCAGTTCCAGGACTTGATGGTGGCCATCCTGATGGTTGCCGTGGTGGTGGCCCTGATCGCCTGGAAGGTGGAGGGGGGGGAGGGCTTTCCGTCGGATGCCTTCGTCATTCTGGCCATCGTCATCGCTAATGCTGCTCTGGGGTTCTTTCAAGAGTACAGCGCCGAGCGCGCTATCGAGGAACTGCAGCGCTCCACCACCACCAAGGCCAAGGCTCTTCGGCAAGGCAAACTCATCAACCTAGAGCAAGAGCAACTGGTCCCCGGCGATATCGTAGAAGTCGGGGAGGGGGACCAGATACCGGCGGATATGGTGCTCCTTCAATCCAGCCATTTGATGGTGAACGAAAGCCTGCTCACCGGAGAGTCGGTGGCTGTGGACAAGAGAATCGGCGCGGTGGAGCGCGATGCCACCATCGACGCCAGGACCTGTATGCTCCACGCGGGCAGCACGGTCAGTGGTGGGGAAGGTCGCGGAATCGTGGTGGCCACCGGCCAGAACACTGCTCTCGGGGCTATCGCCACCTCCTTGGGTACCACCATTTCCGAGGGCACCCCTCTGGAGCGTCGTCTCAATCGTCTGGGTGGTCAGATCGGTTGGGGGATCTTGGCTCTGACCATTATCATCGCAGGCACAGTCTTGTTGGTCGAGGGCAACGTGCAATTGTCCACCCTCAGTCGGGTAGCCATGTTTTCCGTGGCTCTGGCCGTGGCCGCCGTTCCCGAAGGCTTGCCTGCCGTTCTCACCATCAGTCTGTCCGCAGGGGCCCGCCGACTGTCCCGGAGGAATGCGGTGGCGAGGCGGATGGCAGCGGTAGAGACCCTGGGTTCGGTGACCACCATCGTCACCGACAAGACCGGAACCCTGACCGTCAACCAAATGACGGTAAAGAAGCTGGCTTGCGATGGTCGGGTCTTGCAAGTGGAAGCCGACGACATCAAGAAGAATTTGAGCGACTCGAAAGGCTTTAGAGCTCTCTTAGAGTGCGGCATCCTGGCCAACAGCGCTCACCTGGAGGACACTCCCAAGGGCCGGCAGGCCGTTGGCGACCCCATGGACGCTGGGCTGCTGTTGTTGGCCGAGACAGCAGAACTCGATTGGGAGAGCTTGCGCACCGAGCAACCAAAGGTCGATGATATTCCGTTTTCCTCAGATCGGGCGCGCATGAGCCACCTCAGGCATGGTCAATCAGGCCGAGTTCTCTACTGCAAGGGAAGTTTGCAGTCGGTCTTGTCGAAATGCCAATTTCGGTTCAGTGATTCGGGACCAGTGTCTTTGGATGAAGAATACCTCCAGGCTTTGCACGACCGCGAAAACGAGTTTGCGGTGAAAGCCTTGAGGACTCTGGCTTTCGCTAGGAGAATGGAGGCCCCCGAAACCGCCGACGAGGCAGAAGAGCAATTGGAGTTTCTGGGACTAGCCGCCTTCTGGGACCCGCCGAGAGCTGAAGTTCCTGAGGCCATCGGCCTGTGCCGCGATGCCGGAATCCGAGTGGTCATGATGACCGGGGACCATCCGGCCACAGCCGCAGCCATCGCCAAGCAGGTTGCCCTAGTGGATCACGAGATCACTCCCACTACCGGTCGCGAGGTTTCCGGCTTCACTCCAGAAAAGTTGAAGGCTGTTGTTCGAGAACAAAACGTTTTTGCGCGAGTGGCCCCGGAGCAGAAGCTGGCTCTGGTGACCCAGCTTATTGAGGACGGTCAAGTGGTGGCTATGACCGGAGACGGAGTCAACGACGCCCCGGCCCTGAAAAAGGTGCACGTGGGGGTGGCCATGGGCAAATCAGGAACTGCGGTGGCGGTAGAGGCCAGCGACATCGTTCTGACCGACGACAACTTCACCACCATTGTGGCCGCAGTGGAGGAGGGGCGCTCGGTCTTTGCCAACGTGCAGAGATTCATTGCTTTCTTATTCTCGGGCAATTTCGGGGTGGTGACGGCCATGTTTCTGGGCACCCTGATCGCCGGCTTCTTTGATCTCCGCTTCGAAGGTGAGATCTTGCTCCCGCTTTTGGCGGCGCAAATCCTGTGGATGAACCTAGTCACCGACGGCCCTCCGGCGGTGGCCTTCGCACTAGGCAAGAGCACCAAGGAGCTGATGAAGCACCCACCCCGGGATCCCGAGTCGCCGATCCTCACCAAGCAGCTTTGGAACCTTGTTTTTGTCACCGGGCTGGTCTTGGCCGCCATCTTTCTCTTCGTCTTGGATGTGATGTACGCCGGCGGTTTTCTCACCTTGCAGAGCAGTAGTCCAGCCTTTGCTCGAAGCACAGCCTTCTACACCTTGGTCACTGCCAGGTTGATCAATTCTTTGAACTTCCTGGATATCGACCATAGCCTGTTCCGCCGTTCCACCTGGAACAATCCGTGGGTCCCGGCAGCGTCCGTCTTGTCCTGGTTTTTGACTTTGGGCATCCTGTTTTGGCCTCCAGCCGCTACCCTCTTTCATCTGGTTCCTCCGGACGTGGCTCAGATCTCCATGATCACGGTCTTGCTCTTCCCAGCCATGTTGGGACCAGCCGAGATCTATAAGTGGTGGCGTAGAAAAAGTGGATAAAGTTCCAACTCAAGACGGTTCGTTCACCTATGCCCACCCCCGACATGGAGCCACCTATCGGTCCGTGCGCGGGGCTTTAAGCGAGTCCCGGACGGTGTTCTTGCAAGGAAGTCGACTAGCAGAACGAACTGAGAAATGTTGGAGGGTCTTGGAGTTGGGCTTTGGGACCGGTCTAAACTTTGCCGTCACCGCCCAAACGGCGCTCCAGGCGGGGCGCGAGCTACACTATGAGTCGCTGGAACCGGAGCCCTTAGAGGAGCGCTTTTGGTTGGTGGATGAGGTGTGGCGGAGCGGTCCTTGGGATGCTCCCAGGCAGCACCAAGGCATAAAGTTGACCATCCATCGCAGCCGGTGGCAAGACTTTCCACCTCTGGAGCCTCCATTTCAGGCCCTTTATCATGACCCCTTCGGTCCTGCTCAGAACCCAGACTGCTGGACCCCCGAATGCTTTGCTTGGGGAGCTTCATCCCTTAGTCCCGACGGGGTCTTGGCGACTTTTGGGGCTTCCACCAGGGCTCGGCAGGCCATGCAACGAGCTGGTCTGCACGTGGCGGTGCTACCGGGTGCGGTGGGCAAACGAGAGATGACTGCAGCCTCTAAGTCGCTAGAGTGTCTCGACCACGGACAACTTTGGCGTCCCAGCCCCAGGCACCACTGTCCCCTTGGGGCAGCTCCCAAATTGTGAAACGGCTTACCATCGTTGGTGACGGTTTAGCCGGGCTTATGCTGGGCCACCGAATGCAACAGCAAGAGGGCTGGAAGGTCACTGTCCTGGGTGACGGCAACCCTCAAGTTCCCGAAGTGGGTATCGTTCATCTCTTTGCCGGACGCAGCTTTCGGCGACAGCCTCTAGAGCTCCAAGCCTTCAAAGTCGCCACTGAGTTCTGGCGTGCATCCTCATTTTCTTGTGAGTTTGAGGTGGAACGCTTGGTCGAGGCGGGCGACCGAGTGGACCGCAGTGGATTGAGCTGTGAAGTATTGCAGAGTCTGCCCTCAAACTGGCAGCCACGCCGAGTTGAACTCGAGAACTTGGGACAGGTGTGCTGGCGTTATGGGCCGGCATTTTCTGTCCGAGCCAAGGAATTCTTGCACCACCTGCGCGAGGAACTGGGTGAGCGTTATCTTCGTACTCGAGCGAATTTGGAGGAGTGTGATGGCCTCAAGGTTCTGGCCCTGGGTGTGGACCTGGCAGAGTTGCTCCCAGATGGTCCTTGGGATCGCTCCCGGGGATGCCTGATCGCAGGCCAGATCGAGAGTCGTGAGCTGACCCAAATCAGGATCGCTCCGGGGCTCCATCTGGCTCCTGGTGAAGGAACCCGTAAAGCCTTTCTGGGAGGAGGGTTGGTCACCGAAACCTTTTCTTGCCCTTCCGTGGAGAGCAGCCTAGGCCTAACGTTTTCAGAAGACTCTCGCTGGACGGGGGAACGCTTGGCTTACGCTGGTGATCGCTGGCCGGTGCTTGGTTGGAGGGACTCCGAGACCCTCATTTTTGGAGGCTTCGGCTCTCGAGCTCTATTCTGGCTCCCGTTTTGCCTGAATCTTGCCACGGCAGCTCTCGTGCAGTCTCCTGAGGTCGGTGGCTTTCCAGCACAGCTCAGTCTAGGGCGCCTTCATCAAAAGAATCCGTGTCTGTTTTCGAGACTTGGAGATAATCTAGCGCCTTCTTGAGCAGTCGCTTTTCTTCGCTTCCGGGCAACTTCGAAAAATGTTTCCAGCGGGCCACCAAGGAAGCTTTGAGGGCAGGCTGTCCAGCTTTCAACGTTTGCGGACCAAAGCGCAAGGCTAGATCCAGGGGAAGATTGCGATAGGCGGGGTCCGCGCCTTGGCATCGCCGAAAGGTGAGTATCCGATACAGCCAATAGCCTTGAACCAACTGCTCCTTAATCAAGTGATAGCCTGAACTCAGACCCCAGGCCCGAACTTCGGAAGAATCCCGGTTAGCCTGGGCGATCACCACTTCTGGCACTCTGTCCGGGTGAGCCTTCAATATCTCCACGATCTTGAAACCTCCCAGTCCGCATAGGGAAAGGCTGTCAACCTCACCTGGGCTCAACGCTTGCAACCCATCACCGAGGCGAATTTCGATGGTCTCAGAGTAATCCCGAGTGGCCGTCCGGGCGACCTGGACCCCATGGGGGCTCCTCTCTACCCCGATCAGGGTCTGGCATAGGTGATTCTGAGCCAAATAGAGAGGAAGGAGAGCGTGGTCGGTTCCGATGTCGGCATGCCGAGGTCCCGGCACTTCAGCGGCGGCGGCTAACAATCTGGGCTCCAAAGGTCTCATCGATGGGCGTTTCCCATTTCTGTGAGCCGGCAAACTCTATCCGGAATGGGAGTCAGAGGTATACCTGAGAAGGCTTCAAAAGAGTGGAGTCAGCACCCGCAACCTCGGTCATTATCAGGACACAAATCCAAGGAGGAAATTTGATGAAAAAGTTCGCTATGACCCTGGGCCTCATCGGGCTCCTTTTCGGCACCGCTGTTGCCGACAACGATCACAAGTGTGCCAAACTGACCGCTGACGCTACGGGAACTACTCAAGTTCAGGCTGACAGCACCATCGTGAGCGTGGCCCAGGAAGCGGGGATGTTCAATACTCTATTGCAGGCGGCCACCGAAGCCGGCCTAGTGGAAACTTTAACCAGCGAAGGACCTTTCACGGTCTTCGCTCCCACCGACGAGGCCTTCTCGAAGCTTCCTGAAGGCACCCTCGATTCTCTTTTAGCCGACAAAGACCAGCTCAAAGCGGTTCTGCTATACCATGTGGTTGCCGGCAAGCTGATGGCAGAAGATGTGGTCGGAGCTACTTCCCTGACTAGCGTTGAAGGTTCAGACATCTCCGTAAAGGTGAAAGAAGACAAGGTTAAGGTCGGCAAAGCCACGGTGCTGAAGACCGACATGAAAGCTGGAAACGGAGTGATCCATGCGATCGACACCGTGATTCTTCCCGAAAACTGAAAAGCTTACTGCCCTCACCTAACCGCAACCCAAAACCCAACGTCGTGGACCCTACCCGGGGTCCACTTTTTTACTTGGGACTGAGTTTCACCCCGATGCCGACGGCGAAAGCTCCAGCCAGGAGAATAGCCAGGCCAAGGTATAATGCGAAGTAGGCGTTCTCTCCTAAGTCTTCTGCCTGCTTAAAGCCCCCTAGAACAGCGATGCTTGGGTCGTTAGGCAGGTAGCGGACATCCAAGGTGTCTCCTTCTGAGACTTGGTCGTAGTTCTCTTTGAGGATGGTTATGAGGAGAGGGACTGGAGGCTCTTCTAGGGTTTCCAAGCCGAGCTTATAGACTTTGCTTCGGGAGCTTCCACTCCCCTGCTGAAACTCGGTTTTCAGGGTGATCACCGCCTGAGCGTCCCGTCCCTGGGTTGTCAGTTCTTGAGCTTCAGAACCGATCATGAGACTCAGAATTGCAGTCAATACTCCAAAAAAGACCAAGCTCAGGCCGGGCCAGGTATAGACATTGAGATACTTACGCATGCCTGGAAAGATTCTAGATGCTGATCATACTTCCTAGGAGCCCAAAAAGGTTCAGCGGGTTTTGTCCGAAACGGATTCTCATGAGTGACAATCAAACCCTGATAAACGAAGCCTTCGCCGGCCAGAAGGACCATCAAGAGCCCGAGGTCGAACAGGCCGTACACGAAACCATCGACCGCCTAGACCGAGGAGAACTTCGGGTCGCCCAGCAGGTGGATGGAGTCTGGCAAACCCACAGTTGGCTCAAGGAAGCGATCTTATTATACTTTCGCCTGGCTTCCATGCAGACCATAGAACTCGGCCCTTTCGAGTACTACGACAAGATTCCGCTAAAGACAGACTTGGCTTCCCAGAAGGTTCGGGTGGTGCCTCCAGGAGTAGCCCGCTACGGCTCTTTTCTTGAGCCAGGCTGTGTGCTCATGCCCGGCTACGTGAACATCGGGGCCTATGTGGGGGCCAACAGCATGGTGGACACCTGGGCTACGGTGGGTTCGTGCGCCCAGATCGGGGCTGGGGTTCATCTTTCTGGAGGGGTTGGTATCGGCGGGGTGCTTGAGCCTCCGTCGGCCGACCCGGTGATCGTCGAGGACGGGGCCTTCATAGGGTCGCGCTGTATCGTTGTTGAGGGCTGCCGCGTGGGTCAAGAGGCCGTTTTGGGCGCCAACGTGGTCCTCACTGCCAGCACCCCCATCGTCGACGTAACCGGCTCGGAACCGCTAGTCACCAAAGGAGTGGTCCCACCTCGGGCGGTTCTAATTCCCGGAACCATGCCCAAGGAGTTTCCGGCGGGAACCTTCCAGACCCCTTGTGCCCTCCTCATTGGCTATCGCAAGGAATCCACTGATCGTAAGACCTCTCTGAATAGCGTACTAAGGGAGTTTGCCGTCAGTGTCTAACGCTCTTTTGAACAGTCTGGTAGACCGCTTGCAGTGGTTGGTCGACATTCCCAGCGTGACTGGGAAAGAGCAGGCTATCGCCGATGCTGTAGAAGACAAGCTCAGTGGATATCAGCAGTTTCAGAAGCTGCGCTGGCGTCATAATGTGGCCCTTTGGCCCAAAGGGCAAGAGCCGCAACTGCTGCTGGTTGGACACCTGGACACCGTACCTCCTGCCCCGGAGCAAACCAGGCGGCGCCAGGATGGCAAAGTGTACGGCTGTGGAACTTGTGATATGAAAGCCGGCGTTGCGGTCATGCTGGAAATGCTGGAGCGCCATCCCGAAAAACCCCTGGCTTACCTTTTCTACGATCAAGAAGAGGGTGCCTTGGTGAACAACGGCCTCGGGCCTTTGCTGGAC
>JBJHCR010000291.1:0-8115 GCA_050486105.1 Vulcanimicrobiota bacterium | reverse complement strand
GATGACCAGCGGGGAAAGCGTTCTCGTGGACGAGAACTACCTGCGAGAGTCGATCCTCGAACCTCAGGCGAAGATTCGCGCCGGCTACAGGCCCGTCATGCCGACATATCAAGGGCAGCTCAACGACGGCGAAATAGCCGCCATCATTGCATTCATCAAGAGTCTGAAATAATTCCCACACAGGTGCTCCATGATTCGTAATCCTCCTGTCAATGCTCCTTCGGCTCTCGCCGAGGATCCCCACGGCAGCGGAGACAATTACTTGACACACGGTCGAGGGGTGATGTCCTGGCTGGTCACCCTCGACCACAAGCGAATCGGCGTAATGTACCTGGTGGGCATTCTCGCCTCCTACCTCTTGGGTGGAGTCATCGCGCTGCTGATCCGCCTGGAACTCTTCTTCCCCGAGAAGGTTTTTCTCAGCGAGGACAAGTACAACGAACTGTTCACGCTGCACGGGGCGATCATGACGTTCCTGTTCATCATTCCCAGCATCCCCGCCTCGCTCGGCAATTTCCTCCTGCCGGTGATGCTGGGAGCCAAGGACGTCGCCTTCCCTCGGATGAATCTGGCCAGTTTTTATCTCTGGGTGGCTGGAGCGATTTTCTTCCTGCTGGCCTTGGTTCTCGGAGGCCTCGATACAGGCTGGACCTTCTACACGCCTTACAGCACGACCACCAGTTCGACTGTCATCGCGGCGACGATCGGTGTATTCATCCTCGGTTTCAGTTCGATCTTCACCGGACTGAACTTCATCGTCACGATCAACACCATGCGACCCTCGGGGATGACTTGGTTCCGACTTCCCCTGTTCCTCTGGGCCCTCTATGCCACCTCGATCATTCAGGTACTGGCCACTCCGGTACTTGGCATCACCGTGGTCCTACTGACTGCCGAAAAGTTGCTGGGGATCGGCATTTTTGATCCCGCCTTGGGAGGCGACCCCGTGCTGTATCAGCATTTTTTCTGGTTCTACTCCCATCCCGCCGTGTACATCATGATCCTTCCCGCCATGGGAGTGATCAGCGAATTGATCGCGGTCTTCAGCCGCAAGCATATCTTCGGTTACCGGTTCATCGCCTACAGCAGTATCGCCATCGCCCTACTCGGCTTCCTCGTCTGGGGCCACCACATGTTCACCAGTGGCCAGTCGCGACTGGCGGCGGTCATCTTCAGTGCCCTGACCTTCAGCGTCTCGATTCCGTCCGGAATCAAGGTCTTCAATTGGCTGGCCACGATGTACCGCGGTTCGATCTGGCTCGCCTCCCCCATGTGCTATGCCCTTTCCTTCATCCTTCTCTTTGGAATCGGAGGATTGACCGGGCTGTTTCTGGGCGCCTTGGCGACGGATGTGCACCTGCACGATACCTACTTCGTCGTGGCCCACTTCCACTACGTCATGATGGGTGGAACGCTGATCGCCTTTCTCGGCGGACTGCACTACTGGTGGCCGAAGATGTTCGGCCGGATGTACAGCGAGTTCTGGGCGAAGGTCGGATGCGCGATCATCTTCGTCGGCTTCAACCTCACGTTCTTCCCGCAGTTCATTTTGGGAACCCGCGGAATGCCGCGTCGGTATGCGAGGTACGAGCCCGAGTTCACCTGGCTGCATCAGATGTCAACGCTCGGCTCTCTCCTCTTGGGCTTGGGCCTGCTGGTGGCCGCCGCGGTGCTGGTCCTGTCGCTCGTTCGGGGTCGCCGAGCACCCGCGAATCCCTGGGGTGCCGCCACGATGGAATGGCGCTGCTCGTCCCCCCCTCCCCATCACAACTTCGATGTTCCTCCCCCCGTCACGGATCCGTACGACTATCATCTGGTCGTTCCTAATCCAGCGGGTGAAGGTTATGACTTTCAAGACACCGTCCCCACGGAAATCGATCTGCCTCGGGAAGAACCCGCGGCCGTGTGAGGTCCTTCATGACTAGCGCCGTTGCCAACGAACACGAACAAATCGCCTCCGGTGAACTGGGGAGCGAATCTCACGGGAGCCACTCGGGACACCACTCGCCCCATCTGGCTCATCACTTCGACGACATGGAGCAGCAGTTTGCCGCCGGCAAGCTGGGAATCTGGCTTTTCCTGATCACGGAGATCCTGTTCTTCAGCGGGCTCTTCGTGGCCTATGCCGTGTACCGAAGCCTGCATCCGGAAATCTTCGTCTACGCTCACCAGTACCTCGACAAGTCGCTCGGCGCGCTCAATACCGTCGTGCTGATCTTCAGCAGCTTGACCATGGCTTGGGCCGTACGAGCTGCCCAACTTGGACAACGGCGAGCGCTCGTCGGACTGCTGGCAACCACTCTGGCCTGCGCGAGTTTCTTTCTCGGCGTGAAGGCGGTCGAATACAGCCATAAGTGGGACGACGGGATCCTCTGGGCGCGCGAGTTCCGAACCACCGCTCACCAGCACCATGAAGCCGGTGAGCATCACGGGGAGAGTGACCATCCTGGCGGCCATGACCACCATGGAGACCACGGCCACCACGACTCCGCCTCCCTCCGGACGCTCAGCATCCCCGCCGCGCTGGCCCTGTTCGGGACGTTGGGCCTGACGGCCTGGGGATTTGGAACGGGGCGTCGCGTCTGGGGCGTGGTGGGCGTCTGCCTGGTGCTCAGTTCCCTCAGCTACTTCGTGGGAGTTGGGGTGGGACAAGCCTTGCCCCCACTCGTCAGCCAGTGGGTTTCCGGCGGTGCCGACCCGCATGGCGAAGGTCACGAAGCGGCAAGCATCGAGTCTCCCGGAGTGACGGGAGAAATGCTGGAACATCCGCTGGCGGCCGGTCTGGGAACGGGAATCGCTGAACCGGTCGAGTTACCGGTGGAGCCGGCCGGAGTGGGAATCTTCTTTAGTATCTACTATGTGATGACCGGCCTGCACGCCATTCACATCCTGGCGGGAATGGGAGTGATTGCCTGGCTGTTGATCAATTCCGCGGGAGGAATGTACGGGCCCAACTACTTCGGTCCGGTCGACTATGTCGGGCTTTACTGGCACTTGGTCGACCTCGTCTGGATCTACCTCTTCCCCCTCCTGTACCTGATCCACTAGCCGCGAGGCCACTCAACAGGTCTTCACGCAGCCATGTCAGCCCCCTCCAGCCCATCGGGTCACAAGATGCAAGAGACGAGTCACGGAAAAAGTCACACCGATAGTCACCACAAAGCTCACACTGCCGGGGCGCACACTGCCGGGGCGCACACTGCCCACTTATCCCATGTGATGTCGCCACAAATGCTGCTGACCGTCTTCGGGCTTTTGCTCTTGCTGACGGCATTAACCGTGGGCCTGGCGATGGTTCCCCTGGGAGCTTGGGAAATCTGGATATCGCTCGGGATCGCGACGGTCAAGGCGGGACTGGTGGCCCTGTACTTCATGCACCTCCGCTATGACGCTCCCCTGAACGGAGCGATCTTCGTCTTCTCGTTGGTCTTCGTGGCCTTGTTCCTGGGCTTCACGCTGATGGACGCCAACGAGTACTTCCCGGATGTCTTGCCGTTGCCCGCGGCAGGCACCAACGTTCCCTAGCCATTCATGACACTCAACCCCAGCGGTGACAAAGCCCCTAGATCTCGAGGTACTCTTCCAAGGCTTCGCGCATGACCTGGGGATCGGGGTCGATTCCGGTCCAGATGCGGAAGCCGATCACACCCTGGTTGACCAGCATTCCGAGGCCATCCAGGATGCGGCATCCTTGTTGGTCGGCATCGCGGAGAAGTCGAGTCAGGGGTGGGTTGAAAACGACATCGGCCACAACCATCTCGGGTGTGAGGGTTTGGATGTCGAGTGGAACTCGAGCCTCCAGGTCGCCCAAGCCGATGGAGGTGGCTTGTATGACGATGTCCGTTCCCTCGGGGACCTGGAAGTCTCCTTCCCAGAGTTCGAATCGAGCGTTCACCTGGACTCGATTCTTTAGCAGATCGGTCAGGTCTTGGCCTCGTTCGGCCGACCGATTGACGATGACCATTTCGGAGACGCCGGCCAGTCCCAGTTCCACGGCGATCGCTCGGGCCGCCCCTCCGGCCCCCAGGACCACGACCCGTTTTCCCTTGGGGTCGGTCAACGTTCGCAGCGACTGGACGAACCCCTTGCCGTCGGTATTTTCGCCGATCAATCGGTTATCGACGCGGTGAACACAATTCACGGCCCCCATCAGTTCGGCGGCTTCGCTCAGTTCGTCAAGCAGCGGGATGACGGCCACTTTGTGCGGGATGGTAAAGTTACCTCCACGAAACCGCATGGCTCGCATGCCACGGATGGCATCGGGAAGTTGGTCGGGTGGAATCTCGAGGGTGAGATATCGCCAGTCAAGTCCCGCGACGGCGAAGGCTTTTTCCATCATGAACTGAGTGGGGTTGCCGGCCACCGGCTGTCCCATGCAACAGACAATCTCTTGCAGCGCTGAATCGGGCACCGTGCATGATCTCCGAGGGAGAAGGAGTGGAATCGCTCGAACGCGCCATTGTAGTGGGCCTAGCACCTGCCGCAACCGGGTTTTGCGGGGGAGGCAGGGGCGTTGGCTCGCCCGTGAGCCCGATGGTGACGCAACGAAAACAGGGGAGCGAGACGGATGTCTCGCTCCCCTGTTTGGTGAATGAATCCCGGCGATACCTACTTTCACGCTTGTGGCACTATCATCGGCTCGAAAAGCTTAACTGCCGTGTTCGGGATGGGAACGGGTGTTTCCTTTCCGATATAGTCACCGGGAAAAAAGGGGGCCCTGCCGGTAGGCTCAGGCCCACTTCAGGCGGGCTCCTTGGGGGGAGACCACCATCGGTTTCCCGCTTGCGCGGGAACAATTTGAGTGTGCGGGGTAGATGGCCCGCCGGAGTTTGATTTCCGGCGGCCGGTTGCGATTAGAGCGTATCGTGTGAGAGTGTTGGATAATGATGGCCAAGCAATCGCCCTTTAGTACCGGTTAGCTGAACTCATTACTGAGCTTACACATCCGGCCTATCAACCTGGTCGTCTTCCAGGGGGCTTCGTAGCAATGCTACTCGAAACCTCATCTTGGAGCGGGCTTCACGCTTAGATGCTTTCAGCGTTTATCCTTTCCGTAGTTAGCTATCCAGCCGTGCCACTAGCGTGACAACTGGTACACCAGAGCTACGTCCTTCTAAATCCTCTCGTACTAAAGAAGAATCTCCTCAAGTTTCGTGCGCCCACGGCAGATAGGGACCGACCTGTCTCACGACGGTCTGAACCCAGCTCACGTACCACTTTCATTGGCGAACAGCCAAACCCTTGGGAGCTTCTTCACCCCCAGGATGTGATGAGCCGACATCGAGGTGCCAAACCGCCTCGCCGCTATGGACGCTCGGAGGCGATAAGCCTGTTATCCCCGGAGTACCTTTTATCTGTTGAGCTATGGCCCTTCCATTCGGAACCACAGGATCACTAAGACCTACTTTCGTATCTGCTCGACTCACTGGTCTCGCAGTTAAGCACCCTTCTACCTTTGCGCTCTTTGCCTGATTGCCAACCAGGCTGAGGGTACCTTTGCACTCCTCCGTTACTCTTTTGGAGGAGACCGCCCCAGTCAAACTGCCCAACTGACACTGTCCGTCGCCCGGATTCACGGGATCGACGTTAGAACTAAAGCATACCCAGGGTGGTATTTCAAGGACGGCTCCACCACGGCTTGCGCCGCAGCATCAACGCCTCCCACCTATCCTACACAAGACATACCTCAGCCCAATATCAGCCTACAGTAAAGGTTCACGGGGTCTTTCCGTCTAACCGCGGGTATGTGGCATCTTCACCACAGCTACAATTTCACCGGGTCGGTGGTTGAGACAGTGCTCCTGTCGTTACGCCTTTCATGCAGGTCGGAACTTACCCGACAAGGAACTTCGCTACCTTAGGACCGTCATAGTTACGGCCGCCGTTTACTGGGGCTTCGGTTGCGAGCTTCACCGCACAAGACGGCTAACCCTCTTCCTTAACCTACCAGCACCGGGCAGGCGTCAGACTCTATACATCCACTTACGTGTTAGCAGAGTCCTGTGTTTTTGATAAACAGTCGCAAGAGCCGATTTTCTGTGGCCTCCAGAAGCTATTCACCTCCAGAGGCACCCCTTATCGCGAACTTACGGGGTCATTTTGCAGAGTTCCTTAACCACCGTTCTCCCGAGCGCCTTAGACTACTCGTCTCGCCTACCTGTGTCAGTTTTAGTACGGTCACGAATGCTTCAACCCTTAGAAGCTTTTCTTGGACGTTCTTCAGATAACTTCGGGAACCAAGCCCTCGGGCCCTTCGCTTGGATTCCGCGGGTGGATTTACCAACCCCGCCACCTCGCAAAGCGCCACAGACGCTTCTAACCGTACTGCTTACCATTCGAACGCCGTCCCTCCATCGGTCCACATTCGTGGCGCAGGAATATTGACCTGCTATCCATCGTCTACGCCTTTCGGCCTCGACTAAGGAACCGGCTAACCCTGGGCGGATTTACCTTCCCCAGGAAACCTTAGGCTTTCGGCGAGCAGGATTCTCACCTGCTTTATCGTTACTCATTCCGGCATAATCACCTGTACGCCCCAACATCGCTCCTTACGGTACGACTCGTATCTGACGTACAGCGCTCTCCTACCGCTGACTGAATCCGAAGATTCAACCAACCCACTGCTTCGGTATGATGCTTACTCCCGGTCATTATCGGCGCAGAATTGCTCGACCAGTAAGCTGTTACGCACTTTTTAAATGGTGGCTGCTTCTAAGCCAACATCCTGGCTGTCACAGCAACTCAACTTCCTTAGTGACTAAGCATCATTTGGGGACCTTAGCAGATGATCTGGGTTGTTTCCCTCTCGACTACGAAGCTTATCCCTCGCAGTCTGCCTCCCGAGATAGTCGCACCGGTATTCGGAGTTTGGCTCGGATGGGTAGGTCGGAAAACCCCCCATTCCAAATCAGTATCTCTACCCCCGGTACGTAGTGGCTCGAGGCTATCCCTAAAGATATTTCGGAGAGAACGAGCTATCTCTGCGTTTGATTAGACTTTCACTCCTCCCCACAAGTCATCCCCTCGGTTTTCAACCCAAGTGGGTTCGGTCCTCCACGCAGTATAACCCGCGCTTCAACCTGCTCATGGGTAGATCACGCAGTTTCGCGTCTACCACCCGTGACAATGTCGCCCTATTCAGACTCGGTTTCCCTAAGGCTTCGGTCCGGAAGACCTTAACCAAGCCACGAACGGTAACTCGCCGGATCATTATGCAAAAGGCACGCCGTCACACGTGAATCAAAGATTCATAGTGCTCCGACCGCTTGTAAGCGCATGGTTTCAGGTTCACATTCCTCCCCTAGCCGGGGTTCTTCTCATCTTTCAGTCACCCTACTGAGTTCACTATCGGTCGTCAGAGAGTATTTAGCCTTACGGGATGGTCCCCGTCGATTCAGTCGGGGTTTCACGTGACCCGACCTACTCAGGTACCCCTCGGGAGGCGGCATGATTTTCACGTACGGGACTGTCACCCTCTGTGGTCGGTCTTTCCAGGACCGTTCTGCTAATCAGCCGCTTTGTAACTCCCATGTGAGAGGCCCTACAACCCCGCAGAGGAAAACCTCCGCGGTTTGGGCTATTCCCCGTTCGCTCGCCGCTACTGAGGGAATCGATTTTTCTTTCTTTTCCACCGGTTAATGAGATGTTTCAGTTCACCGGGTTGGCCACCACGTGCCTATGTATTCAGCACGGGTCAATTCGGGAATCCCGGGATCAGCGCTCGTTTGTCAACTCCCCCAGGCTTATCGCAGACTTCCACGCCCTTCATCGCCTTCTGACGCCAAGACATCCCCCATGCGCCCTTAGTAGCTTGGCCACCATAATCCAAAACTCTCGACACCACAGCGAGGCTGCAACACCGAGACGAATTCGCAGATTCGCTTTCGCGAGCCCACGCAGTGACCCAGCAACTCTCGCCATCCCGACCCTAGCAGCCTTTCGCCAAACCAAGTGCCTTTTGCCAAACCAAGTGTTTCCACTTGACTTGACTGCCACCTGATCTGGCTTGCCACCTGATCTGGTTTGCTACCTGATCGAGGTCGGGATGACTCGTAACGATTACGCTCTCGTTTGGACCAGCAACCAGAACCTCCCCCAAAATGAAGAGGAGACCCA
>JBJHCR010000290.1:0-8137 GCA_050486105.1 Vulcanimicrobiota bacterium | reverse complement strand
CCTTGGCGGTGGTACTGGTGTCGGAAAGGTGGGGTAGGGGTCCGCTGGAGCAACCCAGCTTGGGGGCCAAGGTCAAGGAAAAAGCAATAAGCAAAATAGTGAAGAAATACAGAAGAATGGTCTTCTGATAAACAAAAGCTCTAAAAATCATAATAAACCTATTTCTAAAAAAACTGTCGTACTTAGGCGAACACTTCGGGGACTCAATAGTCAACCCGGTAGCTCTCGGCTAGAGGCCCTCCTTCTTGTATTGGGAGCGGCCTGGTGTTCTTGGGAAAAGCTTGTGGGCGCTGCTCGTCAGGCCCACTATTATCGGCTTGGCTAGTCGTTTTTCTGAGCCAGCGTCTTTTCTGTGCCCCTTCTCTCACAACACCCTGAAAAAAGTCTGAAAAAACTGAAATAAGGGCTGATAAGAGGTCTTGACCGTCGAATCAACCGGTTATGCGACTGGGCATGATCCTCCTTATAGCTTGCCTCTTGCTCGGCTGCCAGCCCCGAATGAACGACCATAACGTTTCGCAGCCGGGTTCAACGTCCACCCCGGTATCCGAGCAAGAGGCCCTTAGGAATTGGAGTCCCGACCAAGCGATGGTGCAGAACCTAAAGAGCCACGTGGTAACTTTGGCTCAAGAGATCGGAGAGCGCAATTCCCAGAAGCCTGAGAACTACCGGAAGGCTCAAGAGTATCTTGTCCACACTCTCGAATCCTACGGCTATCAGGTGAACCTTCAGGCCTACCCCGTGGCCGACGGAGAAGCGGCGAATATTTGGACTGTGCGTCCGGGCAGTCCGGAGATTTTGGTGATGGGAGCCCACTACGACTCTTTTCCCGGTACGCCTGGGGCAGACGATAATGCCAGCGGATGCGCAGCTCTTTTGGAGCTGGGCCGGCTCTTGAAGGAGCAAGCTGGAGGACCAACGGTTCACCTGGTGTTCTTTGCCAACGAAGAGCCTCCGTACTTTCAGACAGAGGCCATGGGAAGCCTAGTTTACGCCCGAGCCTCCCGGGAGTCCGGGCTGGAGTTGTTGGGCATGATATCCTTGGAGTCTTTGGGCTTCTATTCCGACGACGATCAAAGTCAGAATTTCCCACCAGGTATTACCGGTTATCCGGAGACCGGAAACTTTGTGGGCTTTGTCAGCAATCTCGAATCGAAGCCCTTCATGGAACGCTGCCTGTCCGCCTTTGTTGCCGCCGACACCCTACCCGCTGAGGGTTTAGCAGCACCGTCGGCGATCCAGGGTGTGGGTTGGTCCGACCATTGGTCCTTCTGGCAGGTGGGCTATAATGCCCTGATGATAACCGACACGGCCCCTTTCAGGAACCCCCCCTATCATCGGTCCTCGGACACTCCCGAAACCCTGGACTATGTTCGTCTCGCTGCGGTGGTGGAAGGAGTTTTTCAGGTAGTGATGAGCTTCGGCGAGGAGTTTTGAGCGTGTCCAACAGTTCTCCCTCTAGGTGACTTGGCCCCAGCTTCACCGACTGGCTCTCACGGAGAGGTCCTCTCAAGGTTTTCAGTGCTCCTAAGGACTTGGTATCTTAGGTCGACGAAACCTTTGCCTATCGGCGTGGCAGAGAGTAGCTCTAGGGGGGCTTTGTCCAAACGGAGTGGAAGGATTGGGGTACCCTCTCCCAAGGTTACGGGTGCCAAAGACACCTTGATCTCATCCAGGAGACCTTCCTCCAGGAATTGGGCCGCTAACTGCCCCCCGCCCATAACCCAGATGGTTAGCTGTCCAGCGACTTCGCGCATTTTACGGTGCTGCTCACGAACGTTTCCGGAACAAAAGGTGATGTTGGCTCCGGGGAGCTGTTCGTGAGGGCGGCTACTGAAAACCCAGGCGGGCTTAGTGTAAGGCCAGGGATGGGGACTCTCGGAGTCAGGTCGGATTTGGTTTTTCAGAATCCAACGGTAAGTGTTGCCGCCCAAGGCCAAAGCTCCCACTCCTCGTAGGAGGTCCTCAAAATAGCCTTCTGCAGGTTCGCCGAATTGCAAGAGCCAGTCAAGAGAATCCGATGAGTCTGCGGTGTAGCCGTCCAAGCTAGCTGCAGTGTAATAAATGGTGCGCATCCATGATTTTTCGTCTCGATTCGTTTTCTATCCTGGAGCGATGGATGATCTTTTCGGTTTTCTCGGCTGGCACCCTACCTACAGAAGGATTGGCTGCTCTGGGTCACGTTCAGGGCGTGGAGAAGTCCGACCATTGGTCCTTTTGGCAGGCGGGCTACCAGGCTCTGATGGTCACCGACACCGCTCCCTATGGAAATCGTCCCTATCATCGGACTCCCGACACTCCCGAAACCCTCGACAACCGAAAATAAAAAGTTATTCCAGACCAGATCCTAAGAGCTTTAAGCTCCACAAAAAGAGGATTCCGGTTATGCTGATACCACCGGCGTAACCGATGAAGCGCCAGGGTTGCTTGCCCATAACGAGGGTTAGGGTGTGAAGGGTTCGCAAACCACAGTAAGCGGTTAGGAGAATCTGGTAGGCTGCCGTCGGAATTCCGGCCAGCAAACCACACAGGGCCGCCACCAGAAACATGGGGATATTCTCGAGGTCGTTTCGCCAAGCGGCCGTGGCTCGGAATTCCAAATCCAGCAGCGAATCGTTGGGATTGGTGTCCTTCTTGAAGGCTTGGTCTTCTGGATACTTGAATCCCAAGCCCCGGAAACGAGCATAGCCTTGGAGACCAGAGTTTAGAAACATCTTCAGGAACAGATAAGCCGAGGCAGCGGTGAAACAAAACAGAGCTTCAGTATTCATAGGCTCGGGTCTTCGCTTCTCTTGGGGAACAACTCCTGGTCGCACGGAGGAGAGATATGCCAAGACCTCTTGGACATAAGCTCACTTCCCCTGCTTGCGGTCCCACCGCATTGTGCTTCCCTGGAGCCAGCGTCCTAAGATGCCAGAGGTGAGTTTCAAGGCTTCATCTGCTGGTCCCCCGGCTCGCCCAACGGTCCGAATAATTCAGCAGCCTTCTAGGTTCCGTGGCCCTCGGAAGGTGAATTTCCTGAGGTTCCAAAGTGTCTTGAAATGGACGATTCTCCCCTGAATGTTGAGCGTTTGATGGTCTCATCGGCCTCGGTTGGCGTATTCGATTCAGCAGGAGCTTTCACGGTGACCCAGGAGAAGGCTGTGCTAAAGCTCGCGCGGGCGCAGTTGCCGAGAAGTGCGGCTTGGATCAGTAAGGTCGTTCAGGCCGCCGTGGCCTCAGGGGCACCGAAGGTTGAGATCAAGCAGACCCGGACTCAAACCCTCCTATCCTTCTCTCCGGCCAAGCAGTTCTTTGCCACCCAAGTCTATCGGCTCCTACTTCAGGCTGAAGTAGCAGGTAGGGGGGCGGCCTGGCATCTCGCTGTGGGCCTGAGGGCCCTGGCGGCCCAGTCGGAGCGACCCTTCAAAGTGGCCTTTCGTCAGGGTCGAGAGAAGTGTGAGATTCTCGAGTTTAGGAATGGGTCTCTGACCTGCAACACAGACCAAGTTCAGGTCAAATCCGCCCTTCAGATAAGGCTCACTGTAGAGTATCCAAGCGAAGAGAAAGGGACCGGGATTTTTGGCTTGGCCCCAAGTTCGGCTCTGGCTGCGAGGGAATTTGCCGAGCTTGCGACCTTTGCTGTATGTGCCCCGATTCCCATCCGATTCGGTCGTTATGACGTGGCCCATCTTGGGGTGCCGAGAAAAGCTTGGGGTGCGGATTGTCAGGAGATTGTCCTGTTCCTAGAGGGCCTGGTGTCGAAGGTGGAGACCCTTGAAGAAGGGGCGCTTAGAGTTCCTCGAAACGTCTTACGGCAAGTCAGGCCTGGTCTGAAGGCCGACATCCGAGTTGCAGGCTTGGTCGAGTCATTTAGGCTCCTAGAAGACCAAGATTTCGTGGGCTTTGCTCGAGTTTCGTTCACAGAGGACCAATTTGCTCCGAGCAAGCTGCAGCAACCATCCGTTGGGCTTGGCTCAGTTTCTATGTGTCACTGGGTGCAGGATGGAGTGATCATTCATCAAGAACCTCTACAGGTGGAACAAGGCGCCTGCACCTTGGACTTATTCGTTTCCGCTCACGAGTTGCCCACGGACCTTTCCACTTTTGGCTTGCTGGAGAATCGAGCTAAGGAAACTCGCCTTCGTGCGGCGCTCTCCGAAGCAATGGAGAGGGTGCAGCACCGTCTAGACCCGAATAATTTCCGGTTTTCTAGATCTCCGGGAGACGCTCTTGCCATGGGTTTGGTCTTGGGAGGACTCCTGTTGAGTTTACCCTTCGGGCTGCCTCTGGGTGGAGCTGTCTTTCTAGGGGGCGCTTCGTTGCTGGTTGGGGCAGACCGTCCAAGTCACCAACCTGATCCCAAGGCCATGGTAGCGGCCTTGCAGCGTCTGTTGCGGAATCTGGAAACTCTAACCCAAAAACTAGGATGAGTCGAAAGGCCTGGTGATGGTATCTCAATCTAACTCTCCGGTCGTTGCTAGAGCTCTTTGGAGTTCGTGTCGGGCAAAGGGAGTTCTCAGCGTCTTCACCCGATCATCGATCTTGTCGATGGCTCTCAAGAGGTTCGGACTGAACTCCGAGATCATCACACCGTAAGGGTGAGGAGCTTCATCAAGCTCGTAGATCAAGAGGCCCTCTCCAGCTTCGGGAAGCTCGCTGACCTCACACCCGAGGGCCGATAGGTCGCGCCTGAGCTGCAAGCGAAGCAAGCTGTCCTTCTCGTGAAGGGTGACCCTTTGGATGCTTTCAAGACTTGGGGAAAGTTCTGGAGGAGCCAGATCACAATCTAGGACCAACTTGAAGGTGGTCCCTACACCTATGGCACTCTGAACGGCCAACTCCCCCCTCCAATCCTTGAGGGTACTGAAAACAACGGCCAATCCCAGCCCGGTTCCCTGCTCTCGAGATTTGGTGGTAAAGAACGGTTCAAAGATTCTTTCTTTCACTTCAGGGCGGATCCCACATCCGTTGTCGGAAACCTCTATCACCACATAGCTTCCGGGTTTGAGTTTCATGTCCCCGTCGGTGTAGGAGCGATCCAGGTGTAGATAGCGGGTTTCCAGGATAACTTTTCCGTGATTGGGTGCCAGGGCATCCACGGCGTTGACCACCAGATTCATCAGGACTTGTTCAAGGCGGGAGTCGAGGCGGGCCAGCAACGGAAAAGTGGTCAGGTGGTGTTCGAGTAGCTGTCCGGGTTTCATCAGAGCTTTGAAAAGAGGAGTCATTTCCAGGATCACCCGATTGACATCCACCATCATATGGCCCGGGCGCTTACCCTCAGCAAAGTTGATGAGATTGCGGATGACATTATTGGCCTTATCTCCAGCCAGCCGAATCTCCTCAACCATCTCATCCATAACCGGCTGGTCGCTCATTCGCTTCATCAAGCTGCAGTTGCCATAGATCACTTGGAGGAAGTGGCGGAAGTCGTGCACCACTCCGGCTAGAGTTCTGCCGATAGCTTCCATTTTCTGACTTCGAAAAACCAGGGTTCTGCTTGCCTCTAAAGCGTGTTCCACTTTGGCTCGCTCCACACAGTAGCGCAAGACTCGGAATAGGGTGCCAGAGCCCATCTCGTCCTCGGTGAGATATTCGGATGCTCCCTCACGAATTGCGGCCAGTCCAACCCGATGATTGGCATTCTTGTGAAGCAGTATGATAGGAATGCTGCGAGCCAAGACCTTCAGTTCACCGATCTCTGAGACTTGGTCGGTCTCCAAGATGATCACGTCGAACCTTTTCAGCTTGTCGTCACTCAGAGCGCGGTCAAAGTCCTTTTGCCACTCCACCTTGACCGGGGCGCCTTTCAATTCTTCGGCGACGCTATCGCGAAGTTCGTGTCTGGGGGAAATCAGAAGCAGAGATAGAGCAAGTGAATACATTAATAAGGGCATCCTTTCTTCGAATCAGTGCTCCTAACCGGGCTTTTGAGAGGGGAGTTCCGCCCTTGACTTAAACTACGGTGAGGATCAGGTTAAGAGAAAGAATCAAGGGGTGAGCAAGACCACTTTTTTGGTTAGCGGCCTTGCTGGGTGGGTTGCTCCCTATTCGGCTTTGTCGGTGGGATGCTGATCGAAGGTATGCCCGAGGGAGCCTCGCAGTGGATCCGGGAGTTCGACAATTTAGTGGCCTTCGAGAGAAGATTCCGAACCAGGTTTTTTCCAGAACTTCACCGGGAAGGATAGTCGCACTTTGTTGGGGTTCTTGGGTGCCATCCTCCAGGGTCACCGCGCCTGTGAACCCCTCATTCAGGACTCTTCCATATCTCAGGTTGTTCCACTCGACCGAGCATGAAGATCGCTTTGGATTCCGAGTGGCGAAGCAGAAAGAGGAACGGACGGTCAAAACGGACCAGGAGCGGTTCGGGTTGAGCAGCAGCTCCCCGCGCTACTACTGCGACCGCAGTTGCTGCTGCGGCTTCGGTCCCCTCTTCGTCGACCTTCACATAAGTCTTGTGAAAGACCAAGAGATCCAGGCGCGGTACTTTGCCCGTAAACTCCAGCATGCCGGAGAGGTTGGGGTCTGAGACCAGCGGTGCAAGTCCAAGATTACTCCAAGCTTTTGTGAGGCTGAAAGTGTCGGTCTCGAATTCGAACCTCGGGAGTTCGAGCCGGATTTTCTCTGGTGGCAAGAAGGCAGAGGTCAGCAGTTCTTGACTTTCTGGGTCGAGCAAGAGACTCTCCGGAGAATGCCCCGGATTGGGCAGAAAAAGCAGGCACTCAGTCTCATCGGTGTACTTGAGGGTCACCAAGGTGCCGGTTTCTGTTTGCCTCAGGGGAAGGGTAGTTTTCAGGCGCATCATGGGTACCGTGATTTTGCTTCCGTCGCTTCGAGTGAAGTGAGCGGCGGTGGTGTTTCTCGGGTCGAACTTAACAGCCCATTGGCCTTTGAAGTGAAGGACTGAAACCAGCACACTAAGAGTTTGCCTGGGGAGCTTAGGAAGGAAATCTTGGATCAATCCGGCGGTCTTTTCCTCAACCCACTCATTGATAATTGCCACCGCCTTTTCGGGGTCCTCAAGAAAGGGAACCCTCTCTGTTGGGTCTATGAGGAGCGGGCTGACCCGCGAGAGATATTCAGGGAAGATTGAGGTTTGAAAAGACAGATAGATCTTCTGCGCGATGTTCAGGGATGGAGCAGCATCCAAAGAGCTGACCAGGGCTGAAACCCCTTGCAGACTGGAGTCATCTATTCCGAGATTTTCCTCGATGGCCTCTCTCGCGGCTCCCTGGGCACCGGTGTGCAGCATGGCTATGAGAATGTAGGAACCTAATGGGCTGACGGCGAGATTGCTGTGGTGATTCTTGGCGACATCGTTATACAGAGCGATACTAAAGTTGTTTAGGCCTTGAATGACCGCTTCCGGTGGAGGACCACTCGGTGAAGCTTGTTCGCTCTGGCCTTCCCCGGCTGCTAAGGTCTCGGCAACCACGGTTGGTTCTTCGACCCGTGTTTGCTCAGGCTTATCTGAGAGAGTCACAACCTCGGGTCGATGGGGAACCTCCGAGGATCTGCAGCCACAAAAGCTGACCAGTACGGAAAGAATCAAAAGTAAGGTGAGTTTAAACATAGTCGATTGGTCGTCAACATGTTGTAGGTATTCCCTCACCGATTAAATCAGCAGCCTCCTAGGGGAGACGGGATCAGTCCTGAAGCTCTGTATAGCCTGGTTGAGGCCTCCGGCTTCCTCACAGAGAAAATCGGTTTCAGCACTTCAACGCCACTGATGGGAACACGTCCGGGGTGATCTCCTTCGACGATTTCGAGCGCCTCAGCAATCTGTAGGCTTCACCACCAGCCCTCCTTCCGCTTGTTGCTCGGTCAACTCCAGGTAGATCAGTTCCGCCAGTTCGCCAGGATCCGGTGTTATCTCGGAAGCCGTCTTGGTAATTCGTAGTATTGACAGAAAATCCACCAGGGACCCACCCATCTTCAGCAAGCGCTTGCAAACGTCTAAGACTAAACCTATCGGCAATCCGTCCAAGTCCGGAGAAATCTTCACCGCCTTGTCCATCAGGTCCTTGATGTCGCCCCTGCCCAAGAGCAGTTCTGGAGAGCTTCGTACGACCTCGGCAAGGTGACTCAGCAGCACACTCACGGGGTCGAATAAGGCGCAACCGAGCTGAACCGCTTTTTCGGCCTGACTCTCCTC
>JBJHCR010000289.1:0-8143 GCA_050486105.1 Vulcanimicrobiota bacterium | reverse complement strand
GGTTTCTCAAGAGGTTTTCTTGTTTGATGGCACAGTGGAAGAGAACATCCGCTATGGAACTTTTCAAGCGGACCAGGAAAGTTTCCAGAGGGCCATCGAGCAAGCTGCAGTCAACGAATTCGTAGAAAGGTTGCCCCAGGGATTGAAAACTCACGTAGGAGAAAGAGGTTTACGCCTGTCTGGAGGGCAGCGGCAAAGGATCGCTCTGGCTCGAGCTCTTCTCAAAAATCCGCAGGTTTTGATCCTCGACGAAGCCACCTCCGCTGTGGACAACGAGACTGAGGCAGCCATCGCCAAAGCTCTGGAACAAGTGCGCCGCGACCGCACCGTGATCATCGTGGCTCACCGCCTGTCCACCATCCGCCACGCGGACAGGATCATCGTCCTGACAGAAGGCGAAGTGGTTGAGGACGGCACCCACGAGAGTCTAGTGACCAACGATCGCCTCTACGCGTCGCTGTGGCGACTGCAAAGCGGGGAAACGGTTTCTTAGAATGGCGTGTCAATAATGAAAAGCTGACCGGGTTGGTTCATGGTCACCTGGCGTTGGGTGGTGGTGCCGTCGGCCCACTGCACAGCGACAGTATACGTCTTCCCAACCTCCCCATTGGTGAAGCGGGCTTCGGTGGCCCGGAATCCTCCGATGTTGTCGGTGTGCTGTCGGGTGGAAAATCGCCCTTGTTCGTGGATAGTGACTCGCTGAGGAGCTACCCCGTCCCAACGGTTCCCAACCAAAACTCGAACATCGCCGCGCTGCCCGTTGCCTTGGGGATTGGTGGAGACCCCAAGAGCGGCCCCAATCTGATTCACTCCAGAGATCTGCTGGATGGCGTTCTGGAAGAAATTGTCCAGGTTCTGATGGAAGAAGGGATCACTGCCGAGCGGTATTCCAGGTAGAGAAGTGGGATTGAAAGTGAAAGGATTCGGCTGACCGATTCCGGGGTTGGCTCCAAAAGGGGTGCCCGGCTGGACTGCAAAGCCGAATGGGTTCGAAAATCCGTTGTTGAAACCGAATGGGTTTTGAGATTGGAACGGAGAGAAGACACTTTGGGGTGGAGGCGAGGTGAAACCGAAATTAGGGGGCGCCGGCTGAAGGAAGGGAGAAGTCGGTGCCACGTTGAGGGGCGGAGGTTGGATTGGACCTCCAAAGGCGAAAGGATTGGACAGCTGAGGAGCTGGCCCGGGAAAAAAGTTTGGAAGTGGCTGGAAGGGCTGAAATGTCGGTGCACCTCCGAAGGCCGGTCCAGGAAACATGGCCACCGGAGCACCGAGGAAGCTGGCAAAACCTTGACCCAACTGCTGTTGGGCTGTCTGGGTCTGTTGGAAAGGAAAAGTTTGGAAATTGAAAGGTTGAAACGAGAGCTGAGTTGGAACTTGAGCGCTTCGAAGTGGCTGAGGAGAGCCGAAGGTGACCGTTTGAGCAAAGGGATTGGTTCCAAAACCGAACAGATTCATGGCGGCATTATAACACCTGACGTACTCGGTTTCCAATCGAATTGAAAAACTGTAACAAAACGCTTTAGGTTGCTCTGCTTGCAAGGCGATCGTGGAGAGAACTTGCTGAAAGGTTTGTACTAAGGGCGTGGAGAAACGGGACCTCTCATGAAACAGAAACTTGCATTCGTTGTCTTGCTGGTCCTGCTAGGGATGTCCGCGCCGGCCTTCGCTCATGACCCTGCCGGATGGTGGACTTCTACCTCAGGAAATCGAATACAGATTTGGGCCAATATGGAGATCGTCGATCTGACCTTTCACCCCCCTCAGGGGCAGCCTTTCCAGGTCCGGGGAAGCTGGAGTCGGTTCGGGGATTCTTTCTCCTACCGCTATCAAGATAAGGCTTATACTGCATCTTTTGTGCATCGAGACCAACTCCAACTTCGGTCGAGTGACGGCACAGTGACCTTGTGGAATCGGGGCGCTGCGGCTGCGACACCGCCCCCTCAACCCCCAACAATCGGGAGTATCGACGGGCTTTGGCATTCCAGTACCGGTTCTTCAGTGCAGATCAGCAGCCAGGGTAACCAAATCTTTGTCACCGTGATCACTCGCGATGGCCAGCGTCATCAGGGAAGTGGACGTTGGGTATCTCATCCCACTAGGTTCGACTACTCTATGCCTGGATTCAGTCAAGTTGCCGAATGTAGGGTTATGTCTTCCAGTGAAATCTATGTGAACAGCGGTGGGCAAACCACTGTATGGACCAAGCGTTGAGGCTAGAGGTTCGTACCTCTAGCTTCGACTAAGAGAAAAATACTGATGGTAATGAGCTAAACTTTTGTAGGTTTTCGGCCGGGGCGGGGTGAACTCCATGAATAGAGATGCTCCTCCTACCCCCGCAAAGCCGATACAGCCGTTTGCGAGAACTCCTCCACCCCGATGAGTCTCCGATCTGTCCAGTAACCGGGGACACCCAGTTCGAGGAGACCATGAGCGCTCTCACTCACGGCATGGGTTTGGTCCTGAGCGTGTTGGCGCTGAGTTCGCTCTTGACTTCAGTTTGGGACATGAACTCCCTGACTCATCTGTCGGTCCTGGCCATCTACGGAACCGCCTGGGTTTTTCTCTACCTGATCTCTACCATCTATCACCTGGTTAGAAATCCGGAGCAGAAGAGCTTCCTCCGAAAAGTGGATCATTCGGCCATCTTTCTGGTCATGGCTGCCACCTACACCCCGTTTGCGGTCCTGGCCTTAGGCGACCGCCTGGGATGGACGATCTTGGTTACCATCTGGCTCCTGGCTGCAGCCGGTATCGCCTTCAAGTTTCTGAGTTCGAATCCGTATGGTCTCCACTCCATTGCTATCTATATGGCGATGGGCTGGATGGCGGTCTTCATGCTGAAGCCTTTATTGGCGGTCATCGGCTGGCAATCCATGGGGCTATTGCTCTTTGGTGGAGTCCTGTACAACGTCGGCATTCCCTTCTATCTCTGGGAGAAGCTCCGATACAATCACTCCATTTGGCACCTCTTCGTGATCTCCGCCAGCGCCTGTCACCATTGGGTGATCCTAAGAGCCTTTGTCTGGTAGAGTCAGCGCTCCCCGTCGGTGGTTACGGGTGCGCGCCCTGACCGTGCTCTTGGCCCTGGCCTTGACTGTACTAGCCCAAGCAGGTTCGGTTTTGTCCGAGAGTGGTTTACTGCCAGACGGGTTTTATCTAGTTGCGAGCTCTGAGGACCGTACCCCCCGGGGCCAGGAGAAACAGCTCTTGCCGATCCATCCAGCCTTTCTCGAACCTGGTGGCCCCGAAGAGGTGCAGGTCTGGGTCCAGCCTTTCGTGCCTATTCTCCTTGAGAGCGAGCCCACTCGGACTCCCGACCCCACCGAGCGGACTCAAGTGTGGGTGGGGATCGAGCTGACCGACGAATCAGCCCGGCAACTCGAGGAGTTCACCGCAGAATATCTGGACCGCAGGGTGGCCATCGTGGTAGGGGGTCAGGTGGTGAGCCAGCATCGCATCCGCGAGGTGATTCGAGGCGGAAAAGTGCAGATCTCTCGCTGTGGAGATGAAGGCTGCCAGTATCTCTTTCAAGAACTCCAGAAGTGAGCCTCAAGGTCCCCAGTGACCTGTGCTTCTCCGACCCTGTTTTCTGGCGGTAGACCAAGGCGAAAACCAAAAAGCCCTGGCGAAACCGGGCCTTTTGTTTGAACCTCACCCTAGCGCCACTAAGGGAAGTTGCTAGGATCGGATTGACAATGTATGATGTATACATCATGCATAGGACGCAGATCTATCTCCAGAATGAACAATATGAAGCTCTGCAACGGCTGGGAAGTCAGACTCATCGGTCCATGTCGGATCTGATCAGGTCCGCAGTCGATGATCTCTTGATTCGACAATCTGAGGCGACCAAAGACGCCATCCTAGATTCTAATTTCGGGCTTTGGGGTGACCGCGAGCACGACCTCAGAACTCTCCGCGAGGGCTGGACCCGACGAGAAGAGCGATATGGCCGTTCTGATTGATTCCGATGTCCTCATCGATCACCTTCGAGGCAAGCCCGAAGCAAGAGAATTCCTAAGAGCATCGTTGGACACCGAACTCAATCTCTGCTCGGTGATCACCCAAGCTGAAATTCTAGCTGGGATGCGACCTGGCGAGGAGATGAGTGTCAGGGCCCTCCTCTCCCTTTTTGAGTTCCAATCGGTCACTGAAGATATCGCTGAAGAGGCGGGAAGGTATCGACGCCAGTTCGGAAAGAGTCATGGTGTGGAGCTACCCGACGCCATGATCGCAGCTACGGCCCTCCGTCGGGGCGCGGTCTTGTTCACCACGAACGTTAAACACTATCCTATGGCAGATATCAAGACCCAGCGTCCGTATTAAACCGTTCGCCGCTTTCTGGCGGTGGAAAATTCAATATTCCCAGGTCAGCACGTTCTTACCGTGGTCGAGAACCACAGTAGTCAAGACGCCGTTTTCGTTCTGGGTGAAGGTCTCTCGAAGACCGTTCTTGCGATAGCCGAAAAGGCTGTCATCAACTTGAACGCTGGCCGATTTCGGTGTTTTGCCGTCAGCCTCGAACTTGATCTCGCCGCTCAAATCCCCATACCACGATGTCGTGCCATTGTGCACTGGAGTAGGGACTCGGTCGAGCACCGTCAAGTTAGTGTCGTGTTGAGCATGGTCCTCAGGCCGCTGATTGTAAGAAGCTGCCCGCTGGATCCAGGCCATACAGCCATCCACGATATCGGTCGCTTGCCTTCTCACATCTTGTTGGGCCTCGAAATCCACCGTCTTGCGCTGCGCGCTTCGGAGTTCTCGCACCGAGTTGACCGCCTTCAGATTGGGCGCTTTCAGGATAATCTTGTGTTTCATAGAGCTCATATTCATAGGAGAAGTGTACTCCCTCACTGTAAAAGGTTCGTTAAGTACATGACGGGAACCAGGGCCCTCATCGGAAACGTTACCTGACTCGTCTCGAAGCTCATTGAGGCCCTACTGTCAGTATTCGCCCTTGGTTGGTGCCCCGAATCAAAGGGGATTCCTGACGAAAAGGCTCTGCTTGAAGGTCTTGGTCCAAGGCCATCTGGACTGAGTGGCTCAACGAGGTTTTTCCTAAAATCGAAGTGGGCGCTTGAAGCGGCCATTCAAATTCGACTTTCCGTGCGGGTGCGGCTCCAGAGTTCGTCGTCACTCAGTTCGGTCTCGACAAGCTCGACGGGGTGGCCACCATCCTCAATGATGGCCACTCGAAAACCACGAATTGGTTCATACGGTCCCAACAGCAGCCGGCAGCCCTGGACCGCTCGATCAAGGTCGCTAACCTTAAAGGCGACATGGGGTAGGGTTTGGATGAGGGGGTGCAAAGAGCTGCCAGGTTCGAAGCGATGGAACTGAGTCCGCGCCAGCTGACACTCGCTGTCGCTGGTGTACATTTTAAAGAGAGTGCTGTACGACTCACACTCTCTCACCTCAGTTGTGGGAATCCCTATATGGTGGAACTGATAGTCGACGTCATCACGCTTAAACACGTGGGCTATAGTAGCAAAATATGCCCGGCTTGAGAATCTCTTTCAACGCCCCTCAACCCCTATTTGCCGACAACACGAGTGATGCGAAAACTGGACAAGGCAAAGCAAGCCACAAGTGACAAAAAACCTCATGATAGTGATTAGCTGGGAGCAATTTGGCACTGTAGAAATGCGGGTGGGCACTGTCTTGAATTGCGAGGTTTTTGAGAAGGCCCGCAACCCGGCCTAAATCCTGCACATCGATCTTGGGGAATTTGGGGGGAGAAGGCGGCTGACTGCCTACGGACCGAAGGCAATCCAGCGGTTGGCCCGATCAGCAAACGGAAAGAACGTTACGCTTACAGGCTCAGGAACAAAATAGAGAGGAGAACCAGTATGAGTCCAACCCGTCGAGGGGGTCCATTTGTAGCAAGGGACTCTAAGACTGTTCGAAATGAGACGGACCCCACTAGCTTGCACCACGACCTTATGAGATCTCATTCGGCCAAGGATGGAACTAAATCCAACGGGGCTGCTCAGGATCACCCACGATACCAAGGCAAGAAGCACGGAACTGCTGGCAAAGATATCAACTTTTCTTGCGTCGCTCATTGTTGCCCGGTGTCTCCTGTGGTTGGTCGCCAGGTTTTCTAGACCTTGATATACCTCGGTGGGATCAAGCCCGATCCTTCGGACCATAATTTGTCTCTTTGAGCAATTTGTCCAGCTGCTTTTGAACGCTCTTACCGATTTTGAATGGGTAGGCTCGCCAGAACTCCAGAAAGTCTTCTTCCGACTCAAACTCCCCGTTGCCGGCGCGTAGGTCATCCAGATTCGTTACCGCACCAATATATTCCCTGGTCGTCGAAGAGCGCTGTCTGGATGCGATTTCCCAAGAAGGATGAACGAGAACTTCAACGTCCTCGATACGATGGAGACTCTCTGTATTGAGGGTGTAGAGGACAATGATGTCTAGGTGGCCTTGATAGTCTCTAAATGGTCGAAAAGTCTGGGGCCACTTCAGCTGGGGGTAGCGAAAGTAAGTATTGCCTGTGTAAAGAGTGATGCGGCTTTGGGTCTGCTTGAGTGACTTGCTTCTGCGTGCGACCTTAACGTCCACTGCGAAGATCTGATCGTCGGAAGCAACCTCAAGGTCTGGGTACCCCCGCTCTGTGCCTTTACGGACCTTCAGCCTATCGTCCGCTTCGAGCTTGTCTGCCAAAAACTGACCAGAGAGACCTCCACCACGTTAGCTAAGACTGCAGGCTCCGTAGGCAAGGGGAGGAAGTGCTCTCGAACCTCTAACTCTGCCTCCAACTGGGCACTGTCAACCACGGTGAAGGGGTATTCACCCTGAGCAGATCGCTGAAAAATAGCTCTTGGTTCCAGTTTATATTCTGCACAAGCCTGGCGTAGAACTTTGAGCAATGCCTTCTCAGTCATATTCGAAAGGTTTTCGATTCCACCTCATGAATTTATGAGTTCAGTTTACGTTCGAGGTTGAGCCCTCCTGTCATGTCGAGAAAACTAACAACTATTAGCCTTTTCAGTGGAGCCGGCGGTATGGACTATGGCTTCGAAGCTGCAGGCTATGAAACTTTAGTGGCCACAGACTACGAGCCCGATGCCTGCGAAACACTTCGAAGAAATGGATTCAAATCTGTCATAGAGAGCGATATTCACGAGCTTTCGACAGAAACGCTTCTACGAAAGGCTGGCCATGATCGGGGTGAGTATGGAGTATTGATAGGTGGCCCACCATGCCAACCTTTTTCTAAGTCCGGTTATTGGTCTTCGGGTGAATCTAGACGGCTCGATGACCCGCGAGCGAAGACGCTTGATGCCTATATGAGGGTTCTTGAAGAATCTCTCCCTAGCGCCTTCCTTCTGGAGAATGTAGAGGGAATGAGCTATGCCGGTAAGTCTGAAGGCTTTGATTTTCTACTCAGTAGAATCGCTGAGATTAACAGGAGACAGGGCACAAACTATCGCCCGAGTTGTACCGTGCTTACAGCCACCGACTTCGGGGTACCTCAGCAGCGAAGTCGTTTTTTTATGATTGCTTCCAGAGACGGTCAGCCTTTTCGCTTTCCTAAGCCGACTCATTTCGACTCAGAGAAGTGGCCAAGCCGCCCTCGGTTCACGACTTCTTGGGATGCTCTTGCCGAGGTCCAGCCAGAGCCTTGTGAGAACTTACAAATGAAGGGCAAATGGGCTGATCTGCTTCTGACCATCCCAGAGGGTAAAAACTATCTCCATCATACTGAGCGTGGTGGAGGAGAGCCACTATTTGGCTGGCGTCGTCGTTTCTGGTCATTCTTGCTCAAGCTGGCTAAGGATAGACCTTCCTGGACGATCCAGGCGCAGCCAGGGCCTGCTGTTGGCCCATTCCACTGGGAGAGTCGCCTGTTGAGCAAGCGGGAACTTTGTCGACTTCAAACCTTCCCAGACAAGGTTGAGATCTACGGCTCGAGACGCTCCGTCCAACGCCAAATAGGCAATGCCGTTCCCTCGCTGTTGGCAGAGGTCTTAGCACGAGAGATTGCTGTGCAGTTTTTCGATGCCAAAGTTCCCGAACTTCCTGTCTTGAGAGTCGAGCGTCGCGACGACTGTCCCGGTCCTGAACCTCTTAGACCTGTACCCAAGCGCTTCTTGGCATTGATTGGTGACCACGAGGCTCATCCGGGAAC
>JBJHCR010000288.1:465-8153 GCA_050486105.1 Vulcanimicrobiota bacterium | reverse complement strand
ATTAAGCGTTCGCTTCTCCTTGCATCACCCACGCGGACGCGGCCACCCACGCAAGCGCGGGTTCCCGGCGCCTGACCACCATTCAGTAGGGACGAACTTCACAGACGTTGCACTAGTATCAGCCCTCGGAATGAGCGTGGCAGAAGTGGGGCGGTCATCGATGCTCGTAAGTTTCAAGAGGTCGCGAAGGCGGCCAAAAAAGTGGACGGGGTGCTTACGATTATCTGTTCCGCTACACCACCGCCTCTTCTTGTTGAGCGTGGCTTCTAAGTTCAGCTGATGAGATCGGCAAGAAGCAAGACGGGAATCTCCTCAAAGCACTTGAGTTGCTGGTCGTTGGTGACGAAAAGCTCGGCCTTTTTCACTACGGCTGTAGCGAGCTGGATACAATCTGGAGTACTGAACCGGTAGCGAGCTCGGAGTTGCGCCGCCTTTATGGCAATCTCATCTTCAAGTGGAACAAGCTCAAGCCCGGGAAGTTGGCTTAGAGTTTGGCGATAGTCTCGCACAGCATCATTTCTCCCTTGGGCGAAGGGTCTCACACAGAGTTCCAGCAAAGTGAGCGTGGAGGTCAAACCTTGCTTGCCTTGAGCCTTTTCCCAAGTTTCGAAAAGCGGGAGAAGAACATCCGAGTAAGGTACGACATCTTCGAGAAAATAGATAAACACCATGGTGTCGACGGCGACCACCGAACGGGTATCAATTAAGGGTTTCACTCTGACCAAGCAGCCCGTTCGGACTTCTGGTAATCCAGGGGATCCACATTCTTCCAGATCTCTTTGTGCAAGCCCTTGAGGTGGTGGGCTGGTCGACCAGGCAGCCTCTTAAGAACGATCTGCTCTCCATCAACTTCCACCAAGAACTTCTCTCCTGGTTGAACATCCAAAGACTCCCGCACGATCTTGGGAATCACGACTTGAAATCGATTGCCTACGGTGACTCTATTGTTCATTTCTTTATCATACCTCTTTGACCTATGTATGTCGATGCAGTATGTCGTACAGATGAGGCGATCTGGCGCACTGCCTCAATTATGGTTCTCTTGGACTTGTCGGGGTGTTTTCAACTCTCTAAACTCTCGCGCTTCCGTTTCTTGTACTTTTGAAGGGTGAGGGTCTCTTCAGCCATAGCATCTCCGCCAGGACTTCGACAGAGTCGCACTCCTGGGGAAGCCCAAGAACTTCCCGGAGGGGAGGGTTCGTGTTGCCCTAGTGTTGGAGAAAAAGACCCTATCGACTCTTTGGTGCCGGGGGAGTACGCCCAGGTCAAGGACGACCTTCAGGCTTTCACCGAGCCGGTCTTGCGGCTGTTGGACCGAGCCAAGGTGAAGATTGCGGTGCTCGGTGATGGGGAAACTTTGGCCGACTCTCCCGGGCTTCCCAAGATTTCCGAAACCGAGTACGTCAAGCAGCGCGGGCAAGCCCGGGAGCTGCTGCGGAGTCTGCTCAGCCAAGCTCAAGACAGTGAACATTCGTCTCTACAGGAATTCGCTGAAGGGGCCACCCGCAAGCTCCGGGAGCAGAACCTGGATTTTCATCTGGGGCTCGCCTATGATGCCTTCGAACCGAAAGAGATTGCCGAGCGCCGACAGATTCCCACAGAGCATCTCGAAGCCTGGAACCAAGCGTTCTTGGACCTCAATGCTGGTTTGATCAGCTCAGAGGGCGAATCCCGCTGGCAGGCCGACTACGGAGTTGTTTTGCTCCCCCACACCTACCATCAGGGGGGCGTGGTCCCTGAGAACAAGCTGCGCAATGCCAAAGAGACCACAGCCGAATATGTCGAGGGCTCCTTGGGTCTGCACCGAGCCGAAGATAGGTTGGTGTTGCTCCATGAGAAGTTTGTGGCCGCTCCGGCCGAAGAACTCGGAAACTATCGTCTGGCGTTGCACGAGATGGGCCACGCCTTAGACCACGTTTTGGACGCCTTGGTGGGAGTACCGGGTTTTGGCCCCTTGCATCGGCAGACGGTGGATGCCCTCTACGAACAAGATCTCAAAGCTGCCAAGCAGTCCTCAGTGGAGGAGGTCTTCACCACCGAGCGGGCCTCGGAAAACGTGCGTGAGTATTTTGCCGAGGCGGTGGAGGCCTATCTCACCTTCCCCAACGACAACGGCCACGATCACTTCCGAGCCGGCAACTCTCGCCCAGGGCTGCTGGCCAAAAATCCTGAGCTTTACCATTATGTGCAGAGGATCTTCTCCACCGAGTTTCCCGACGAGATCGAGATCCTTCCCCCCAAGCGCAGTCTGTTGCCCGACTGGGTGCCCGATCCCGATCTGGAAGTGGTGCGGGTAGCTTAGAAGCCCAGTCGGTCCGGGCTTCCAGATGGACCTCTAGATCCGCTCAGTGTTGGTGATGAGGGCTAAGCCCGTGGGCTGGCTTGGCTGATCCCCGAGAGCGGCCAAGGCCAGCCTTTCCAGGGCTTTGGGTGTTGAGCGAGTGCGCCAATGGGCAACCAAAGCGCAATATAGGGCAGAGCTTTTCCCTCCCGGCCAGAGTTCGGCCCATTGCTCGGCGGTCTGGGCCGCACCCCGAGCCTCCAGGGAGCCGGGGAAAAAAAGTCGACCTCCGGGACCCACGGTGACCTCTCCGCCTTGGTCGAATTGCTGCATACCGTGCTCAGCTTTGATCCCTCGAGATCCCAAGACGATTGGCTGTTGCCAAAGATGGCGGAAATACTTGATGCGTTGGGTGCGGTTTAGGAACTGTATCACCGCCAGACTCACTTGCCAGTATTCGGCTAGGAGCTCGAGAGCCTCTCGACCGGCCCGACGAGGGTTTTCGTTGTCTCCGTAATCTGGGCGGTCCAGAATAGCCAGGATAGCTGCCTTCATGGCCTTGAAGTTCTCTTCGTCCACCCTGAGTTCCGGGCTCGAGACCCAAACCAACACGGAGCGATCGCCGTGCAGTTCCAGCAACTCGACTTGGTCTTGAGGCTCGCGGTACAAAGAGAATTCATAAGGGCCGCTGCAGAAGGTGGTGAGTTCTAAATTCTCGGGCAAGGTATCTGCCGCCGCTGCTCTGAGACTGCGCACCGCCGCCACCCGTAAATCCGAGTGGGGCAATTCGTCTTCCACAGCCGGAGGGCGCTGGTCCCAAAAGGCATTCTTGGCTAGGGTCACCACCCGCAATGGGTGGTCGCCTAAGTTCGCATTGAGATTGTTGGTCAAGGCTCCGAGGCCGCTGGAGTAAGTGCCGCCCCCGCGTCCTGCGTAGCCGGCGGAAACCAACACCACTAGGTCTTCGGCTGCCAGGTGATGTCGTTTATCTGGGCTGAAGTGATCTTTGGTCTCCCGGAGCATACGACGCTGCAAAGGTTCATAGGCCCGCCCCAATTGGATCGTGCGTCCCTCTTCCTGAGAAACCAACAGCAGGCAACCCGGGCAGCCGGCGTTATAGCTGCTCACCGTTGAGCGCTCGGAGTCAAATAACAGGACTACCAGCTCCAACAGGTCCCGGAACCCTTGATTCCCGAGGTGCTCGAGAACTAGATAGGCGGCCAAGCCCGGATCTTGATCATCTATCAGAGATTCCAACAGGACCCCGAATGCCTCTTTGGGGTTCCATGGCAAAGCTCGCTTGTCTTCGTCTACCAATCTCATGTATAGAAGGGCGAAGCTCTCATCTTCCAACTTGCAAGGGTGGAACCATTCGGGACCGGAGTTGGGCACCGTTTGCTCCAGCATAGACAGCTCGAACCTAGGAGTCTCGTACTGGCTGAGGCTAGCGGGCAAGGGCGATAGTCGGGCCATATCCTTTCGGGGAGAGACCTTCTTCTGCATCAGGACTTGAGGAGAGAACAGCAGTTGGGAGTCACAATAGCTGCAAACTGACGGCTCTGTGTCATTCACCGGGGCTCCGCAACCCGGACAGTAGAGAACTTGAACGCGCACCCTGGTCCCTTTCAGTCGGCGAAGTAGATGGTCAAGAAGTCTTTCACCCGAGCAAGTTCGTCTTCAAACGCCTGCAGGTGTCCAGGGGCCTCCACAGCTATGCCGTCCCGTCCGCAGTACTCTAGGGCCAGGGCTTTTTCCCGAAAAACTTGCGCTCCAATGCACGAGGCTGAACCCGCTATGGAGTGCGCGGTGGTTCTTAGCTTTTCCCCGTCGAAAGGCTTTACCGCATTCTGCAGGACGGGAACTCGTTCTTCGATATCCTGCACGAATGTAGTGAGAAGTTCTCTCTCGAAATCTTGGTCTCCGCCGGAGATCTCTGCTAGATGTTCGAGGGCGATGGCTGGCGGAAGCTCTCCGCTGGAACCTGCAAGAGGGGGTGCCGTCTCTGCTGCCGCGACCTCGAAGGTCCCAGGCAATGGGATCTCCAGCGCTTTCCCCGTCCAAGAACCTCCCAGGCTCTCTGCTAGAGATTGGCAAGTGGCCAGCACCTCCATAGGACCTTGCCACACCAGATGAACTCCAGAATCGGTGGAGCGGGCGTCAAAAGTGAGCTCTACCGTTCCTTGCACACGGCTTGCAAACAGCTCAGACAAGAATCGCAAGAGCAGGCGGTGCAAGGGCTGGGGATCGCCTTGGGCCGAAGAGGGAAGACGTTCAAAAGTCCAGGCCAAGAAGATACCCTGGGTAACCGCATAGGTCTGCCAGGCTTGGAGTTGGAATTCAATGAGGTCTTTGGGAACAAAGTCTCTAGAAGTCTTGGGGCCGTCTTGCTGCCAAAGATCTTCGAACTGTTTATTCACCACAGTCAGATTTCGAGCTGAGCGTCGGATATTTTCCACGATGCTGGGATCGGGATTTTGCTCTGGACTTTGAAGAAGCGTGGCTAGATTGGCCACGGCGTTCAAGCATAAGGTGACGTGTTCCAAAGAAAGGACAGACAGGGACTCATTTGGGTCAGACCCAGAGGGATGCTGCATGAGGGAGCTTTCGACGAACCGGCAGGGCTAGCCCTTCACTGCTCCGGCGGTGAGCCCCTGGACCAAGAAGCGTTGCAAAGACAGAAATAGGACTAATATGGGAAGGGAACCCAGCACCGAAGCGGCGGCAAACAAAGTCCAATTGGCCGAAAAGTTGCCGGAAATGAAGCCTTGCATCCCCACGGCCAAGGTGTACTGACCCTCGTCAAACAGCAGAACTGAGGGAAAAATAAAGTCGCTGTAGGGCCCGATGAAATTGAAAACGGCCACGGTGGCCAGCACCGGACCCATCAAGGGCAAGATGATCTGGCTGAATGTCTGCCAGGGCGTGGCTCCATCCAGGTAAGCGGATTCTTCTAGCTCCTTGGGAAGATTATCTACGTAGCCTTTGATGATCCAACTGTTGAACGGGATGCCGGCCCCGATATAGACCAAAGCCAGTCCCACCAAAGAGTTCAGACCCACCACTCCCCCGGTGTAAGGTCCCAGAGTCTGCAACAATCGAAAAATGGCCACCATGCTCATGGCAGCGGGAAACATCTGCAGCAAGATCATAAAGACCAAGCCGTTCTTGCGCCCCCGAAAGCGAAAGCGGCTGAAAGCGTAGCCAGCTAGAGCGGTGACGGTTACCGCCACCACGGTGGCGATGATGGCCACGATCAGGGTGTTCTTCATCCAAGTTAGGAAAGGAGTTTCGGCCAGAAGGCGGCTGAAGTTGACCAAGGTTAGGTCCGAGAGCGGTGGAAGAATTTCGCTTGAAACCAGGCTGCCGTCTTTGCGTAAGGCGGCCAAGAGCACGAAGAAAGCCGGCGACAGCAGCATCATCAGACATAGAATGAGGGTTAGGTGCCAGGCCACCAGGGCCGGATCCGTCGGCCGCTTACTCTTCTTCATCGAAGGCTCCCGTCAGTTTGATGTTCAGGCCCGATAACCCGGCCACCATGATGAAGATGATGATGGCGTAGGCGCAAGCGATCCCATACTGGTATAGGTCAAAAGCCAATTTATAGCTGTAGGTGATCAGGATGTCGGTGGCGCCGGCTTCGCTTCCTGGTAAGGTGGGGCCGCCTTCGGTCAAGAGGTAGATGGCGGTGAACTGGTTGAAGTTGAAGGCAAAATTCGAAATCAGCACCGGGATCAGTGAGGTTCGCAACAGGGGTAAAGTGAGCTTTTGGAACTGCGTCCAACTGGAAGCCCCGTCGATGTCGGCGGCCTCGTAGACCGATTTTGGGATGCTCTGCAAAGCCGAAATGCAGATGGTCATCATGAAGGGATACCCCAGCCAGATATTCACCATGAGCACTGAGAATCGGGCCCAATTGGGATCGTCGAGCCAAGGTACGGCAGCCAGGCCCACGGTGGTGAGCACCGCGTTCACCGCCCCGCCCGAGGTGTTCAAGAGCCCCTGCCACATCAGCACCGAGATGAAGGCCGGAATGGCCCAGGGCACGATGAACAGGGTGCGGTACAACTTGGCACCCTTGAGATCTTCGCGATTGAGGGGGATGGCCAGAAAGAGTCCGAGCACAAAGGCAAAGAAGACCGACAGCAAGGCCCAGGCGATGGTCCAGACGGTGACTCTGATGAAGGTGTGCAGTTCCGAAGCTGAAAAAATCTTGGCAAAGTTGCGCAGCCCCACGAACTCAAAATCTGAGTAGTGGTAGAGGCTGAAGTTGGTGAAGGCCAGGTAGACCGAGTAGAGATTGGGGATCAGCGACAGAGTGATCATCAAGACCAAAGCTGGCAGGATATAAAAGTGAGGTTTGGCGCGATCGGTCATGAGCTATTCAGTCATAAAGCGGATTTTAGCCCGCACCCTCTCGGTGGTTCGCTGCAGTTCGCTCTCGGCCGGGGTCTGCCCTGTGGTGATCAGCTCTAAGGCTTGCTTCATGGGATCCCACAAGGCCGACACCGAAGGGTGATTCGGAAGTGGGGTTCCGCTCTGGGCGGCTTCGGAGAATAAGGCTAAATCGCTTGCTGCCTGAGGATCGGTGATGGCCTTGGCCAGAATCTCGGCGGTGGCCTCTTGGGCCGGGGCTCGCCCCGAGGCTAAACAGAGTTGGGCTGCGGTTTCCGGGGAAGCAAAGAGCTGCAGCAAATCTTCCACCCCGGCCTTGTCACCAGCGTAGCGGCTGAGCATAGCTCCGGTGGCGCCTACGAAAGGCGAACTGGGTCCGGCAGGGCCCGGAGGCAGGGGTTGTAGGGCATACGGCACTTTGGAGTTGCGCATGTCGCCCAGGTTCCATGGACCGCAAAGCATCATGGCCAGGCGACCTTTCAAGAACATGTCCACCGCCATCTGGTTCTTGATTCCAGGAGGCACCAATTTGTGCTCCAGGCGCAAAGAGGCGATCCAGTCGGCCCCTTCGATGGTCTCGGGAGTGGCCAAATTTAAGGAGTCGAGGTCTAGGTCGGTGGCGCTGAACGGGGCCAAGAAATCGGCTCCGAACCCGGCCAAGAAGGCCCAGGAGAAGTAGAAGTCGTCCAGCTCATAGGCAAACCCGAGACCGTTGGCTTGAGCTTCTTGGCTGGCCTTGGCCAGGGTCACCAGGTCGTCTAAGTTTTCGGGGGCTTTGGGGCACAACTCGGTGTTGCGGGCCAAGACCACGCACTCGAGCATCATGGGCACGGAGTACAGGGTGCCATCGTAAGTGGCGGCTTTCAGGGCCACGGGATAGTGAGTGGTTTTCCCGGGAGTGAGGACGCTGCCTGGAATGGGAGCTAAGAGATCGGCGGTTCTCAAGAGCCCGATCCAGTCGTGGGGGCCTATGAGAACATCGGGACCTTGCTGGGCGGGGCCAGCCACCAACATC
>JBJHCR010000288.1:0-455 GCA_050486105.1 Vulcanimicrobiota bacterium | reverse complement strand
GGGAGAACGGCACTTTCAGCAGGTTCACTTTAACCCCACTGCTACTTTCAAAGTCGGCCACGATCTCCCGTAGGGTCGAAAGTTCTGGCCCTTCGAAGGCGGTCCACAACACCACCGCATCCTTGTCGATCTTGGGCGCGCAGGCCAAGTTGAGTAGGGCAAGGACGACCAAAAGAATGAGCCTGAAGAGTGGCATAGCAGCCTAGTTCCTGCTCATCGGTGACGGCCCTTCATGCAGGTCGCTTCAATTTTTCAGACAGGGGGAGCGCAGGGCTAGGTGGGGGTATGCCAGTCTCAGGGTGGATCCTAAGCCAACCCCGGAGCGGCTTAAGCTGCTGGGGGGGGATATGCCAGTCTGAGGGCGGATCCTAAGCCAACCCTGGAGCGGCTTAAGCGGCTGGTGGGGATATGCCACGTTTTGGGCGGATCCTAAGCCAACCCTGGAGTGGCTTAGG
>JBJHCR010000287.1:0-8260 GCA_050486105.1 Vulcanimicrobiota bacterium | reverse complement strand
CCTGAATACTGTTCGGACTGAGGTTCATTCCCAGGCTTTGAGAGACCTCGGTGGGCCGAGTATCTCTTGCATCAGAACAGCCTCTCCCAACCTATTGCCCAGGTCCTCCAAGAGCGACGGCCCTCCGGAGTCTTGAACTCCGCCCATCGACAGTGTCGAAGCTCTGCGGTCCCGTCCCGACTGAACACACTCGTTGTCCGTTTGGGAACCTGGCAGGGGTGTTCTCTTGATGTTTTGCTCTGACCTCTGCCTGCTCGTCTGCGTTTTCCTCTGAACTCTCTGCTCTCTAGCTTGCTGTTGGTTCTTAGGCGAATTTCCTTGGGAACCAGCAGTAGAATGTCCGAGCTGAGCGAGGCGCTGTTTTTCTTCGAGCTCCTTGAGTTGCTCGGCCATCTGCTTGAAAAAGTCCACGAACTAGCCTCCGCTGGTAGTGTTCATGCGGCCCGAACGAAGCGCTGCAGCCAAACCTAGAGGAACCCTTGCTTCCGCAGCCACTAAACGTGCTCGCTGTTCTTCGGTGTTGGCTCGCATTTCTTCCTCGCGGGCTGCCGCTTCGGCTCGACGCTGCTCGGCTCGTGCTTGAGCGATCTGCTTGTCTGCCTCAGCTTGGTCGATCTGAAGATGGGCCCCAATGTTGCGCCCCACATCGAGGTCCATGATGTCGATGGAGAGAATCTCGAAGGCTGTTCCAGAATCCAAGCCCTTGCTCACAACCCGTTGAGAGATGATGTTGGGGTTCTCCAAAACCATCTTATGGCTCTCGGATGATCCGATGGTGGTTACCACTCCCTCTCCGATGCGTGCCAAGATGGTTTCTTCACCGGCTCCTCCCACGAGACGCTCGATGTTAGCCTTCACGGTCACCAGGCAAATCGCTTTAACCTGAATTCCGTCTTTGGCCATGGCGGCGATGGGTTCGGTTCGGATAACCTTGGGATTCACCGACATTGAGACGGCTTCGAGCACATCACGACCAGCTAGGTCGATGGCTGCCGCCCTCTGAAAATCAAGCGGGATACGGGCCTTATTGGCCTCGATGAGCGCCCTAACCAAGCGATCGACCCTGCCACCGGCCAGGAAGTGAGCTTCCAGGTTCTCGACGTTCACCTCAGACAGCCCGGCTTGGGTGCCCATAATGAGCGGCTTGACGATCTCAGCCGGGTCGACCCTTCGAAGACGCATGAGAAAGAGGTCCATCAAGGAGACTTGAACTTTGCTGGACATAGCCTCAACATAGAGACCGACGGGCACATAGCTCAGAAAGAAAGCTCCACCAATAAAAACGATAAATAGCAGGCCAATAAGATTATCCATTGTTCCCTCCTCTTCGGGGTGCATCATTTTGTGAGATGTGGCTTCTCATCTTGGTGTCAGCGATGATGTTTTCCATCTTGTAGTAGTCCATCACCGAAAAGCGTCCGTTGCTGAGTGCTTCAAAGAGTGCCTCGGGAACTTCGGCCTGGGCTTCCACGACCTTAGCTCGCATCTCTTCCACGCGCGCTCTCATCTCGGTTTGGCTGGCCATAGCGTTGGCTCGGCGTTGCTCTGCTCTGGCTTGGGCCACTTTCTTGTCGGCTTCGGCCTGGTCGATCTGTAGGCGAGCGCCGATATTCTCCCCCACATCGATGTCTGCGATATCGATGGAGAGGATCTCGAAGGCCGTGCCGTTATCGAGGCCTGTATCCAAGACCGCCTCAGTGATGAGGTCGGGATTCTCCAACACCTGCTTGAAGTCTCGCGACTTACCGATGGCCGTAACGATGCCTTCCCCGACCCGGGCGATCACCGTTTCTTCGCCTGCCGAACCGATGAGTTTTTCGATGTTAGCTCGGACCGTCACTCGGCACACTGCCTTGACTTGAATTCCATCGTGGGAGACGGCCTCGATGAGGGGTGTGGTGATGACCTTGGGGTTGACGCTCATCTGAACCGCCCTCAAAACGTCTCGCCCAGCCAAATCGATGCCGGTGGCCATATTCCAATCCAGGGGAATATTGGCCTTAGAAGCAGCGATGAGGGCGGCTACAACGTTCCGCACATTTCCGCCTGCCATATAGTGACTCTGAAGTTGGGTGACGGAAATATGAATCCCCGCGTATTCTGCGGTGATCGCAGGGAGAATCAATTCGTGCGGGGGAATCTTTCGAAAGACCCTGATGACGAAGAGTTCGAAGAGTCCCACTGAAACTCTGGAAAGCTTGGCGCTCAACCAGAGTGGAAAGGGCACAAAGTAGAAAAACACTTGGGCACAAATCAACAGAACAAAGAGTGTGAAAAATATATAAGGCAACGAATTCATCGAATATACCCTCCCTTAACTTGAGGCAATTTCATTAGGCGGCGGACAAGACCGGACGCGAATTCGCCCCGCCTCCACCTGGAGAACTTCGACATACGCCCCCTTGGCGACAAATTCGCCCTCACTTATGACTTCGAGGCGTTCTTTACCAAACAAGGCGGCCCCAGTCGGACGGAGCGTCGTTGCTGCCTGCCCGATCTCTCCGACTTGAACATTGGGCAGAGGCACGGACTCTAAAGGGTCGAGATCCGATTTAGGAGGCTCCAATACGAACAATTTGCGAGTTGTGCATAAATGAGGAACCATTCTCATTGCAGCTAAGACGAAGCCCACAGACAGCACACTGGAGAGCAAGAAGACCAAGACTCCGCCCTTGGTACTTTCCATGACTTGAATGCTCAAACCGGCAAACGACAGAGCAGAGAGAAGTCCGAACACCCCGAAACCCGGCATCACAAAAATCTCTAGGGCGGCAAAGAGAACTCCCAAAACGAGTAGGGCAAGGGGCATCAACATGTCCTCGCCCTGGGAGTATCGGCCGACAAAGAGCAGCAGAAAACTGCTGAAGCAGAGCACCTCAGCAACACCGGAACCCAGAGTAACCAGGGAAAGCACTAGAAAAATGGTGCCGAGCACCAAGAGTGTGCCTTGCACATTCGGTTCGCTCAATAAGACTCCCAGGGATTGGCTCACCGACTCGGCTGATGCCGGAGCACAGAGAGTCAAGATCATCAGCAATAAACCAGCCCATCGACTATCCAGATATCTCAAGGTCACTGGAGACCTCCTTTCCTTCTCCTTCTCAGGATCTCACGACCACCGACCGAGCGGTCGCCTATGGTCTCCGATACAGCATACCACAAAACCCTATTCGGCACTATAAGAAAACTTTCAAAGCTTCCGTAAGGCGTGTCGTCCCCTGAAACGTGGTCCGAAGTCTAATTCTAGACGAGAACCTCTCGGGCTTTCAGGGAAAGTTCACTCAGGCTTTACCTAACGTTCGCTGCAGTTCCTGCCATGACCCTTATATACTAGACCCTATGAACTTTTCCGCGATCCGGGTTCAAGGGAATCCTGGGTCGACGAGATCGAAGTGAAAGTGAGCACCAACGATCGTGCAAATTAAACAAGTCAGCAAGACATCGAACAGCAGCCGTAAAAAGACCCCCCCAAAGAGCAGTATCGCTGGACCGAGCGTTGCCGTGTCGGAACTCGAGGACCGGTACTCGACCAGAGCTCAACGCGATCAAGAAAGACAGCTCAAAGAAGAAATGCGTCTGAAACTCCAAGTTCAGCAGCGTCTCCATCAAGAGAAACTTGCAGCCATCGTGGCCCAGTTGCACCTGCAACTCTTCCAACTTTGGCAAGACGCCTGGTTACAGCGGCAAAAGGCCTGGAGCGATTCTCACAAGGCTTGGACCAAGGTCATGTTCTCGTAAGCAACCCGCCCCTTGGAAGGTCCAAAGCAATACTCTCTAAGCCGACCTCGATGCCAATGAGGTGTCGAGCCACTCCAGAGCGTCTGCACGGGTCGTGAACTCCCCGTTTCGCTGAGCGGAAAAAGCCTTCTCTTTCCAGAGTGCGAGGTCGGGACCGGGGGATAGCCCGAAGGCTAATAGGTCTTTGCCAGTCACCAGGGGAACTTGCCCTTTGAGCTCCTTGAGGTAGAGTTCAAATCGTTGCTGGTAACTGGGATGGCGGTTTAGAGATGCAAGCACCACTAGGGCCACCGGAGACAGACGGTCCAAGAGCGCTCCTAACTCGGCTCTTGACATCTTATGGTCTCGAGTTTTGGAAAGGCGCCCTACCGTTTCGGGCAAATCAAAGGGCCATTCCAAGACCGGCCAACCGAACCTTTCAGTGACCTCGGCTCGTCTTTGCGGGTCAAGCTCCAAGCCGAGGACAAAAAGCGGAACCAACCAGCGTTCTTCCGAGGGAACTAAGCCAGGATGTAGGTCCATAAAGTCGATTGCACTTTGAACCCTGGTGGCCACCTTGCCACGCAAATTCACTCCTGGAAAGATCGTTGGCAACACCTTCAACTGTTGCAGACGTTCAAGGACCCGGACGGGGTCGCTCTCGCTGAGTCCCAAGCGGAGTTCCTCACGCAGGCGTTCGGTCTTGGCCATGGCGAAGATCCCAGTTCCTAGAGCCGACGACAAGAGATGTTTGGTGCCCGGCTCTATGGTGAAATTCAGCCGCTGCTCAAAGCGAACAGCTCTGAGGATCCTGGTTGGGTCGTCTAAGAACGAGTGATTGTGAAGCACTCTGATCACTCGGCTTTCGAGGTCATTGAGCCCACCGAAGAAATCGACCACCGGCCCTTGTAGGTCTTCAGTGACTCGAACCGCCAGGCTATTGATGGTGAAATCTCTACGATAGAGGTCCGCCTTAAGATCGCTCTGAGAGACCTCCGGAAGAGCCGCAGGCCGGCAATAGGTCTCTCTCCGGGCGGTAGCCAAGTCCAGACGGCCTCCGTCCGGCAAACGAACAGATGCCGTAAGATATTTGGAGTGAGACCGAACCGTGCCGGAAAGCCTCTCAGCCAACTCTGCAGCTAAGCCGATAGCGTCGCCCTCCACCACAAAGTCTAAATCTTCAACCGGACGCTCCAGCAGTAGGTCGCGAACGAATCCTCCCACCGCGTAAACCCTGGTTCTCAACTCCGTTGCCAAGGACGCGACCGTAACAAGCCAGCCCACCACAGGGTCCGGCAACCTCCCCAGGTCCAGGGTCCTTCCTTGCTCTCCATGAGTCCAGCCCCCTTCCTCAGACCGATAGTAGAGGTCTCTCAGCAGATCAGTTCGGCTGACGATTCCCACGATCTTGTCTCCTTCCACTATCGGTAGGGTGCCCACGCCCCTCTCTACCACGGTCCGCCGGACTTCCTCTAGGGTTGCATCCGGCGACAAACAGACCACCCGGTGGGTCATGACTGAAGTTGCAGGTGCGTGACTGAGATCGTGCTCGAGCGCTCGTCCCAAGTCGGTGCGAGAGACGATTCCCAGGAGGGTTCCATCCTCTCCCATGATCGTGGCGGCCTGATGCCCCGCTGCAGTCAGAGCTTCCATAGCTGCCGCGACCGTCATCTCTTGTTCGATGGTGAACACCTCAGTAGACATGATATGGCGCGCGAGGGGCAATCCTTGAGTGCCTGCCTTCTCGGCCAGCTGCCTGAGCCTAAGTACCATTTCCTCGGACGAGACCTGCACTCTCGAGGCCGCTGCCGCCCTCCGATGACCTCCCCCGCCCCAGCTTTGGGCCCACTCACTCACGTTGAAATAATCAGAATCGCTTCGTGCCGCCAAGCTGCAGTGCTGGCCTTGCACCTCGAGGATGCAGCCCACCGCTTCAGCGCCTTGAATCTCCAGCAGCCTAGAAGCCAGTAGGCCGAGCCCGAATACCGACTTAGAGCGCGTAGCTCGCGCCAAATAGACTCTGCCTGCAGGCATCTCCAGCAATTCTCCGGCTGAAAGATACTCTTCTAATAGGGAACGCTGATTTTCGTCTAGAGGGTCTTTCAAATAGGTGTTGACCACCTCGAGGTTCGCTCCCCAGAGCATGAGCTGAGCTGCGGCCTCAAGATCCCGGGGGCTTGTTCCGGTGAACCTGAACGAACCTGTTTCTTCATGGATGGCAATCAGGGCCAGGGTTGCTTCCTTCTCATTGAGCTCGATCCCCTGGGACAGACACCTCTCCAACAGCAAGGTCACCGCTGCTCCGACTTCCTCCACCCACTCCTGATCCCCAACGACCGACTCAGCGGTTGGCGGATGATGATCGTAGATATGAACTTCGACACCAGGTTGGTTAAGAAAGGTTCTGAATGGGCCCAAGCGGCTCGCTGACCGGGTGTCTACCACTATCATTCGCTGGATATCCGCAGCTAGGGCCCGTTTCACCGACACAGCGGGAAAGTCTCTGCGATGGAGGGCATAGAAGTCGGCCACTCCTTTAGTCATCCTTCCAGGGAAGACTATTTTAGCCTTGGGATACAGCCGAGAAGCTAGGACCATGGAGGCCAAGCCGTCGAAGTCCGTTCCTACGTGGGAAAGAATCAGCTCCATCAGGCGTTCTTTCCAACGATGCCGAGAAACCCTGTCACAGCAGACCGACTTGCTTGGCCAGACGACGAACGTGGGGCTCGACTCGATCGGCCACCACCGCATGGCCCTTTGCGTTTGGATGTATGGAATCGAGCTTCAAGCCCGGGTCCGTAAGTATTCCTTTGAGGATGTCAGGAACCAATCCAACCTGCTGCTGACTAGCGATGTCCCGATAGATTTCGGCCAGTTTGTCGGAAACGACCCCACCTCTGACTCCTATCAAGAGGATGGGAATCTGTTGAGCGTGGAGTTCGGCAATCATGGCCTCGAGATTGCTCTTGGTGACCGACGGTTCCACCTTTCGCAGGGCATCGTTTCCACCCAACTGAATGATCACAATGCTCGGCTCGAGCGGCAAAACTTCTTCGGCGATTCTAGGTAAGGCGTCCTCGGTTGTGGAGCCACTCACCCCCAAATTGACGAAAGGTAGCTCGAGCCTTTGGGCCAGCAATTCTACGTACCCTTCACCCTCAGGCAGTTCAAAACCCGCCGAGATGCTGTCGCCCACCACCACGATTGGCCCGGAGCGTTGTTTCTCGGCGAATCGAACTTTTGGGGACCCGCAACCCAGGATTCCGAACAGCAAGCAAGCGAGTGCAGCAACACCCAGCACTCGAAGCGGGAACCTAGGCCTGGTTGGTGGCCAGCTCTGGAAATTGCAAGACCAACGAGAGAACACCTTGGAGGGGGGAGCAAAGAAAAAAAGAACGGCATTGCTATGCGGTGGATCGCGGTCACAGGCGTCAATGGTTTTATCGGTCATAATCTAGTTTGGGATCTTCTCGGTGGTGAACCCCACCCCCTGGCTCCCAGGGTCGAAGCGGTCTTGGGTTCAGATCTCAATTCCAGCCTGAACAGAGAGACTTATCAGCGCTTTCAAAGTCACCCTAGGCTCTTTTTCACGGTGGCCAAGAGGCTGCTGGATAGGCTGCAGGACCGAGAAAGAGAGTTTGGAGAGCCCCCTCTGGCCATCATCCACAATGGAGCCTGTTCCAGCACCACCGAAACCGACCCCGAAGTTTTTCGAATCTTGAACGTGGAAGCTTCCCAACAACTCTTCACCTACTGCAGCCAGCGGAGCATTCCGTTCTTGTACGCCTCCAGTGCTTCGGTCTATGGCGACGGCTCTGAGGGTTTCTCCGACGCCGTGGAAGAAACCTCAAAATATCGGCCAATGAACCTCTACGGCCGATCGAAGCTGGATTTCGATCGGTGGGTGTTGCAGCAGACCCAGCGCCCACCGGTGTGGTTTGGTCTTAGGTACTTTAACGTTTTTGGTCCCTTCGAGGAGCACAAGAAGTCCCAAGCCAGCATCCTCCATTGGGGGCGCCGACAAATTGAAAATGCCGGGGTCTTGACCCTCTTCAGGAGTACTAGGCCCGATCTCCCGGACGGACTTCAACAGAGAGATTTTGTTTCGGTGCAAGATGTCTGTCGAGTGACCTTTGAACTTCTCAAGATGGCCCAGCAAAAGCCCATATTGGACCAACAAGGACTGTTTGTGAACGTGGGGCGCGGCCAGCCCACCACTTGGCTCGACATGGGGAAAGCTCTCTTCGACGTTCTCGAGGTAGAGCCTCGATTTCAGTTCGTGGACATGCCGAAAGCTCTCGAAGCTCACTACCAAAACTATACTTGTGCTGACCTTTCCAGTCTCCGCTCCTTGGGCATCACCGACCCCTTTCTTTCGCCCAAGGAAGCCTTTCAACAGGCCCTTGAACGAGAACTAAGGTCTTCGCCTTTTAGTTTCAGCCCTTAAGGATCTGGTCCGAAATAACTTCCCGGTTTGGGCCGCCGATGCATCCCCCCTGGCAGCGTTGGTTCTCGCTTAAGTATTCTCGATACTAGTCGCTCG
>JBJHCR010000286.1:0-8378 GCA_050486105.1 Vulcanimicrobiota bacterium | reverse complement strand
GGGTTCATCCAGACGATGCCCGTACCCTGGCGAAGAAACGAATGATGCGATTCAACCCCGTCCCTCCTCGTTGGCAGGCCTGGCTTATCCTGCACTATACTGAATCCGAAGCCAAGGAGCAGTTCTCTCATCTTGACCTTGTTGACCCCGACTTGGTTTGGGCCAGTTGGGAAGCCACCAAATTGGAATCTCAACAAAGCGCTAGAGCGGTGCCGGTCATGGCTCGGTCCTATGGGTACGCTCTGGTACCAAGTTTGGCTATCATCTGGCTGCTTGGTGTTGGAGGTTGGCGCTCGGAAGCCGTTCGTGACGCCCTGGTACTCTATCTGGCGTACTTTCTGCCCTATGTATTGATAAGTCACTGGGAGCGTTATCAAGTTTCAGCCCTGGCATTGCAACTGTGGTTGGTTTGGCTAGCCCTGAGTACTTGGCCAAGGCGAGCCTCAGATGATAAGTGGGCCTCGACAGAAACTCCATCACGAAATCCGACCTGAGGCACCACTCTTACTTCGTCGCTTCTCGCTCAAGTACAACTAGGGGTTCCGGTAGGAACGCCTAGGTATTCAGCGCTCGAAGTTTCTTGTAATAGCGGCACCTCAAGCCGGCTTTTTCACAACGTTATTGCTGTCGAGGCCCACTAAGGAAGTCCCTCCAGCTCGGCATCTGGGCCAGCAGGCTTCAGCGGATCCGAAAGATCACAAAGTAGAATAGAGTCTCCCAGACGTTCGGTCATTTCGCAAGCTGCGATCCATGCTGCCGTCTCGCGAGACAGGCCCATAGGATTTGGGGTTAGGCTATTTTGGGCCAATAGGAGTTGCCGATAGTAGTGCTCTGAGATGGCCAGCCATCCCTTGGTCGGTCTCTCTTCTGGAAGGGGTCGAGCTTGCTCACCCAGGTAACCCAGCGGCCGGATTCGTCCGAAATATAAGGTGTAGATCGGTTCTTCGGGGCGCTCCTGGGCCCACAAGGCCAGACGATAGAGGTCTACCCCCCAATCAAAGTTGGAATCGAGAGCGATGCGCTTTCCGCCGGTCTTCCCACCTACCAGTTCATTATAGTAGGCCAAGTAGCCGGGATAAGCGCCGCCTACACTGCTAACGACCCAAAGGAAAGCCAAGGCCGCCAATGTACGAGGCAATCGACCCGTGACCCGGGTTACTCCCCAAGCGGCTAAGGCGAAAACGCAGGGAAAAATAGGCAAGATATGGCGGATTCCAAGGTTCAGGTTGCCCAACCAGGCGAAGGTGAAGAAGACCAAAATAAAGGCCCCATACAACCGCAAAGGCCGAGGAGGAGGCTGCCGCCAGCAGCCGTAGGCACCAAGAAGAAAGAGCAACAGATATCCCACCGGGACCTTGGTTACGAAGAGAATCGGGAAATAGCTTCGGCGTCCTCCGAAGTGACTCTGTTCGAGAAATAACACTGGAATTGTGTTGCCTCCAGTGAATTGTTCGAATTGTCCGCTCACTCCGGACCCGTACCATGAGAGATATCGTAGTCCGGGTACGCCTTCGGTGGCTCGAACCAATTCGATCAAGAGCCCTTGCTGATTGCCGAGCACATATTGGTTGTACCAAATTTGGTATTCGGGCGGCACGGCCCAAAAGGCATAGGCACCCCAGACGGCCACTAAGGCCAACCCCGCTGCCTGCAAAGCATCTAAGATCCGTTGCTGCCGACCCTCAAGCAAAAGTATGGCTGGAAGTAGAGCCAGCAGAAGCAGCATGGAGAACTTAACCAATAAGGCTACCCCTAGGGTCAGGCCAAAAACAGCCTTCCACCACCCTCCATCTTGGCAGTATCGATGGAAACTCCAGAGCACTGCGAAGGCGGCAAAGGCCGCCCCCACGTCTGAGGTCACCCGAGGGGTATGGGCCAGAAAGTTGGGGCACAGCGCCAGCATTGCCGTGGCCACTAAGGCTGTTTGGGGGTCGGTGTCGCGCCGCAGCATGAAAAAAAAGCCTACGGTGAGAAGCCCATAAGCCAGGATCAGCGGTGCTCGAGCCGCTCGGATCAGCTGCTGGGGGTCGTTGCCCGATTCGAAGAAAAAGAGATCGATGGAGTACTGCTTCTGGCGAGCCTGCCAAGCTTCCGAGGGGGGGATCGGTTTGATGGCCTTGAGACCCAGACCGGCTAGGACCTTGGTTAAGGGGGGATGAAAAGGGTTGCTCCAAAACTCTCTGGTTTCCACGTAGCAGTACCCGGACACGGCGTGTTCAGGCTCATCGAAGGCCGGGGAGTCGTTCCAGCTGCTGGCAAAACAAAGGCTGACGAAAATTACTGCTAGCGTCACTGCCAGCAGCGCCGTCCCCGTGTTGGCTCGCTTGTCGTTCAGCAACTCCATGCCAACCTCCCAAGGTCATTTTGTCTGAAGCAAGTAGGTCGCCTAGTTATCCCCAGCGTAAAGAACTTTGCGACAGTGGCGCCCGAGGGCTCAAATTCGTAAGCATACATCAATGGGAACTACCTAGGAAATCTGAGATCAGGGTGGTCGAAATGATGTGGCTCTCCACTCTTGCTATCGGTTCCCTTGACCGAGCCCTACAGGAAAGCCCTCAAAAGACAAGAATTCCACTGCGAACCCGACACTCCCCATTGGCCGTACTTCGGAGCGAGCGTTGTTGGAGCCTGTTCGCCCTCGCATCTCAAGACGAACTTCTCGCACCGATATGCACCATGGTTGTTGGGCTTCAATCCAAATTTGGGGGGAAGATTGAATCGGCAAGCTCTGATAGTCCCCTGCTTCAATGAGAGACGCCGACTTCAGTTTGAGCTCTTTGAACAGTTTTCCCAAGAGTCTGACTTTGATCTCTTATTCGTGGATGACGGCAGCTCCGATGGCACGTCCGAAGAGCTTTCTAGGTATTCCTGGGCCAAAGTTTTGCCTCTGCCCGGAAATGTGGGTAAAGGGGAGGCCGTGCGTCAAGGCGTTTTACATTGCAGTACCCGTTACGATCGCATAGGTTTTCTGGACGCAGACCTGTCAACTCCCTTGAGTGCCGTCTTGGATTTCAGCCGTGTTTTGGACCGGAGGCCGGATATCGACATCGTGGTGGGCGCTCGGGTTCCCCTATGTGGCCGAAGCGTACAACGCCGCCCATTGCGCCGTAATCTCGCCCGGGCTTTTGCCAAGGTCATGTCCTTGTTCTTGGGATTTGCCATCTATGACACCCAATGTGGAGCCAAACTCTTTCGGGTCACTCCCGAATGGCCTCATCTTTGGGGCTCCCCTTTCTTGTCGCGCTGGCTTTTTGATGTGGAGTTGTTGGCACGCTATCAAGTGCACGGGGACCGTTCTCTGGTTGAACGCTTGTATGAGCAGCCCCTGGAAAGCTGGCAGGATTCCGAACCCAGCCGATTCCTGTTAGCGGACATGCTGCGCATACCTATGGAAGTCCTGGGTCTAAGCTTGCGCTACGGAATTCGACCAGAGCACCGATGATCTCCCTCCAGGAGCTGTTCCAAGAAGTCGGAATTGCGCTCACCATCGGGGGTCAGAAAGATGGTGTTTTTTCTGGCTTTCAACAAAGGCAGCACCGCTCTCAATCTTCGTAGGGCCAGGGTCAATTTTTGCAGTCGATCTCTGGCGCCAGGGCGCACGAAAAGCTCGGCGACTTGAGGGACTCCCAGACCGATCACCCCATCTCGAAAGAGAAGAGCCAGGGCGCGGGAGGTGCCTAGTTCTCCAACTTGGGGGTGGTCGCCGGTGATCCAAGCTCCAGCGAACAGGTAATCGCACTTCAGAGACGACTGGACTCGAGCAAAACTGCTGGCTCGGACCAGATTTTTGGCTCCGTTTAGCCCCTGCCTTCGAAGGCCCAAACGAAACGGGAAGGGATGAAGCCGGCCCCCAGCGTCCAGCAAGGGGGTGTCCTCAGAGATCAAGCGCCAGCCGGGCCTCTGGAGCAGACTGTAGGCCAGATTCGATTTGCCGACTCCGGCCCGCATCAAGAAAAGGCAGGTGCCCCAAGGGGAGTCCAAGGCCAGTCCGTGGAGGCGGTGGAGACCGGCTGTCTCAAGACGTTCCCCTAGGCGCGATAGCAGGCTCAAGTACAACCGTTCGTACACCGCTTCGAGATCCTCACCGTAAACCGTTCCTCGCTGTTGGAGGTGGGAGAATCGAATCCAGACAGGGCCAGGATAGAGAATATGGCGAATCTCCTTCTGGTCGAAGCATACTCCCGTGGGGCCACGGAAGCTCTCTCTAAGGTCCGCAGGTGGGTGGTAAGGCTCAAGATGGACCTGAAACTCCACCTCCGGGGTAGAGGCCGGGTCTACTGGCTGTTGAGGAAACCCGTCGAAGTCGAAGGCTAATCGCTCCACCAGAGATGGCTCGTCGCAGCTAACCCGGACACCAATGCCGAGCAGTTTCTTCTCAAAGACGAAGTTCATACCGCTCCACCACTTCCACTTCACCCTCAAGCCTTGGCTTGCGCCCAAATAGGCCCATCAGCATTCCAAAACCATAGGCTAGATGGTGAAGAGGGAGCAATCCCAAAGCTACCAGACCAACCAAAGGAGAACGGCATTGAATGGCGCTCCAAAGCCCAGCACCGATCACTCCAAATCCATATAGGCGCAAGCCGAGATCGGGCACCCAGGGCCAGAGTACGATGTTCAAGAGCAGCAAGGTGGGCAGAAGAAAGCCCAGATCGGCCAGTCTGAAGTGACGAAAGAAGCGCAATCCACGCCCTTGCCCATAGGCGGCGAACTGACGGGCAAACTGCCATGGCGTTCGCCTTCTGGTCCGCTCCACTTTGGCTTTCGGGTCGTAATACAGAACTGCACCGAGAACGCTGAGTCGCCTCATCAGGTCCACATCTTCGCTCGGGTAGATCCCTTCGTCGAAACCATCCACTTGGAAAAAGGCATGGCGCCGGATCAGCAGATTGCAGGTTACCAATTCCTCTCCCTCTACCCGGCGCAGCTTGCCCACCGGGACCGCTCGAGCTCGCACCGCCTGAGACCCGAAGGGGGTGGCCATGACCTCTCCCACGCAGCGCTCGAAGAAGCTAGCGCCCTGGTGAGTGACGGCCGGCCCACCCAGGGCTGCGGCCTGCAGTTCTTCGAACGTCTTCAGCATGCGCTGGAGCTCTGAGGCCGAGACCCGGCTGTCATCGTCGAGGAAATAGAGTATCTCGCTTGTGGCCTGCTTGGCGGCCTGGTTTCGCTGGTGCGAGGGGCAACGCCCCACCGGTACCAGCACCTCTACTAAGCCAAGACCAACACCTTCTCCCAGACTATCCAGCACCGCCGGTCGACGATCTCGACGCGGGACCGGAACAATGATAGAGAGTCGAACCACAGACACCGTGGGCTCCGTTCGTCGGAGGGCAGGGGTCCCCTCTAGGGGAATCCTTGCTAGAATCCTGGAAATCTGGGGTAGGAGCGCAACGTCAGCCGAGGTTCGCCTGAGGATTTACTGGCAAGGGTGGTGCACCAAACTATGGCAAACATCGGTATTTTTTCTCTTCCTTGGTCCGGACACCTGAACCCTCTAGCAAGTTTGGCTCAGGAGTTGAGTTCCCGGGGACATCAGGTTTCGTTTTGGCATGTGCCGGAGTTTGCTCCCCGTATCGAAGCTCTTGGCTGCCGCTTTCAAGCCTACGCTGAAGGGGTTTTCCCCGCCTCTTATTTCGCCCAGCGCCAGCATAGGCTGAGCGAGTTGACCGGTGAGGCGGCCTTTGAAACGGCTCTGGGCATCTCTCAGGAACTCTGTGGAGTGCTGTTGCAGCACGGGGAAGACGCATTGCGCAAGCATCCTTTGGATCTGTTGCTGATCGACCAATTGGATTACGGAGCGGCCACCCTAGCCTCACGGCTAGAGCTCCCGTTTGTGACCGTGGCCGTATGTTTGCTGCGCAATCCCGAAGCGGGGGTGCCGGGCTACGATGGCAAAGTCGAAGAAGAGATCGCCGATGGCTCGACTGAGAAGCCCCCTCCGAGCACTTTGAGCCGCCTGGTGCGCCCCTACCTCGAGGCCCTCGATGCATATCGTGCGACCCACGGCATGCCTCCGTTCAGCTATGATGAAATCTGGTCCCAGTTGGCCCAGATTTCCCAGCAACCCGAAGGCTTTGAGTTTCCCCGAAACTCCCTTCCAGGCTGTTTTCACTTCACCGGACCCTTCGCCCGTGCCGGAGATCGCCGAACTGTGCCCTTTCCCTGGGAGCGATTAAACGGCAAACCCCTGCTCTATGCCAGTCTGGGAACAGCCCAGCAGCGCCAGCGACCACTTTACCAGAGCATTCTGGAGGCGGTGCAAGGTTTGGACCTGCAGTTGGTGCTCTCTTTAGGGGGCGCTGCCGAGATAGAGCTTCCAGGGTCTCCTGTGGACGCGGTGGTCGTGCCTACGGCACCCCAGTTGGAGGTGCTCGAGCGAGCCAGTTTGATGATCACCCACGCCGGCATGAATTCGACCTTGGAGTGCCTGACAGCGGGGGTTCCTATGGTTGCTTTGCCCATCAGTCACGACCAACCCGGAGTGGCCGCTCGGATCGCTTGGAGCCAGACGGGATTGGTGATTCCGGCCCAGGAATGTACCGCTCTCGGCCTGCGGCAAGCGGTGGAACGGGTCTTAACAGAGGAGAACTTTCGGGCCAAAGCTCGGGAGTTTCAGGCAAGCATTGCCGCCTTCAATGGCCGGAGTCGGGCGGCCGAGATCATAGAAGACGTGCTCCGCACCGGCTGCCCGGTATTGAGATCCAGGCCCTCTAGGGCTTGAGCTGGTCCCGCCATCGGAGAACGGCTCGAACTGCTTCAAGGTCGAAGGGGGTGCCTAGGCCGACCATCAGATGAGTGACTCCTGCTTGCCGGTACTGTTCCAGGAGGCTCAGCTCCAAATCGTAAGTCAACACCGAGGTTTCCAAGGTTTGGAAGTCCCGTCCTACTCGTTCGCACCAGCGCTTCAGCACGGAGATCTTGTGGGCGATCACCTCGGGCGGACCGGCACCGTTCCAGATCTGAGCGTATTCGGCGGCCAGTCTCAGGGTAATACGCTCACCTCCTCCACCGATGAGGAGCGGCAGCGGTCGCCGAGTAGGAGGGGGGTCGAGTCGAGAGAGTCGCTCACGGATCTTGTGCAAGCTGCGCTCCAGATTTCTTGCCCGGACGGCAGCACCTTCAAAGGGGAAGCCGTACTCTTGGTGGTCCTTGTCATACCAGCCGGCTCCGAGGCCCAAGATCAGCCGTCCTTCGGAGATGTGGTCTAAGGTCCGAGCCATGTCGGCGAGAAGTTGTGGATTTCGATACGGGTTGGCGCTGACCAACATGCCAATCTCTATATGACGAGTGTGGCAGGCCATGGCGGTGAGCAACGTCCAACCCTCGAAGTGAAACCCTTGCTCAGGAAGGTTCTCGGGGATTTTTCGAGTGGGAATGGGGGCTCCCGTTTCTCCATACATGGGAAAGAAGTGATCCCAGGTCCACAAGGTATCGCAGCCCAGTTGGTCGATCTCCTGGGCTGCCCGAATGATCTGGGAGTAGGAGCAGTGCTGGGGGTGAAGCTGGACTCCGATGCGGATGCTCATGACCGCACCTTTCTTCCCAAAGTCCTGGAGTCTTTCGGGGATCCCAAAACCCGTCTCTGGGAAAAGTCCTAAATCAAACTCCTTGGAGCCTGTGCGCCGAATCGTCTCAATGTGGTGGATTCGGCGCACAGGTTCCACGGTTCTCAATCCTAAGGGAGAGGCTCAGGCCGGAAAGGAGCGAACGATTTTCTGCCTATGGAGATTCCCAAGACAGTGGCCCTGGTGACCGGTGCGGGCAGCGGCATAGGGCTTGGGATAGCCGCTGCGCTCTTGGAAGAAGGCGCAAAGGTGGCCGTCACCGATCGCCAAGAAGACCGGCTGCAAAGGGCTCAAGAGCGTCTCCAGGGTTTGGGTCAATGCAGTTTTCATCAACTCGATGTCACCGAACGTCAAATCTGGCATGAAGTGGCCGAAAAGGTCGAGGCTGACCTAGGGCCGGTGCAAATCCTTATTAACAACGCGGGAGTCAATCTGTTTACCTCGCTCGCCGAATCGAGCTACGATGACCTAGACTGGGTTATGGAAGTCAATCTCGGGGGCGTCCTCAATGGTCTGGCCACATTTCTTCCCCGCATGTTGGCAACGGGAGAAGAGGGTTGGATCGTCAACACCGGCTCCATGGCTGCCTTCCTTCCTGGGCCTCCGGCCCTCTATACGGCCAGCAAGTTTGCCGTTCGCGGACTGACCGAGTCGCTGAGAGGGGAACTCCGAGAAACCAGAGTTGGGCTCACCTTGCTCTGTCCCGGATTGGTCCAGACCGACATCCACCTTTGCCATCAAGCCAGACCGGAGCGTTTAGGCCGCTGTGGTCAGAATCCCAAACTTACAGAAGAACGCTTGGAGAAGGTC
>JBJHCR010000285.1:4385-8438 GCA_050486105.1 Vulcanimicrobiota bacterium | reverse complement strand
GCCCGAGACACCACCGTGCTCGGCTCGGTCATCTCCTTAGACCGCGACGGCGAAGTCGAACTCGAACGGGTGCAGATGGTCCGAGCCAAAGACCTCAGCAAAATCGACCTCAACATCGCCGTGGAACTCAAAAGGGCTATCGATTCGAATGCTGGTGGTGGCGGTGGAGGAGGAGGTTTCGGTTCCGGGGAGCAGATTGGGGTGCTCTACAACGGAGAGTTCGTCCCCTTCCACCCCAGCCAGATCCCCAACTTGGAAGCCCTGGCCTTAGAGGCCGTCTCTTCTGACAACGGAGAAGCCACCGTAGTGGTGAAGTTGGCCGATGGGAGTTATACCCAGAACCCGAGCGGAGGTGGAATGGACCGGTGGCTAGAGGATGCCACGATCGCCTGGGGGGCCTATCTGGGTCAGGTCGAAACCAATAGCGTCGAGTATCACGATGTTTTTCAGTTGGACTTCAACGAGTTCATCAGGGCCGACGGCGGCTTCCGCCTTATCGACCGAAGACGAGCACTCGAGTCTTCTTAACACAGAATAAGAGAGCTTCCCCTGCTGGCTGGGCAAGGGAAGCTCTGGTCTTAAGCTGACTTCGACCGGGATCTCTAGGAGGAGCAGGCCCCGTCGTCAACAGAAGTCGGTTCGTTCAGTCCAGTGGTGAAGGCGGTTCCGGTGTTGCCGGCACCTGCAGGCTTCTCGACATCAATCACATCGAATTGTTCGATATTCAGGGTCGCCGTCGCCGTTCGGAAGAAGTTGTAGGAGCCGTCGCTGGTGTTGTCTTCGAGGTCGAGACAGAACTGAGATTCTCCTACGGCTTCCACCTCAAAACTATCCCCCACCCCCTGGCTGTTGGTGAAGGTGTTGGCGAGGACGCTGGCCACCACATCCGAGTTCCCCTCGGAGAGAAGGCCGATGGCGCCAACGGCGTTTGTTATCTCATTGTCTTCGATGGTCAGAGTCATCTCGTCGTTGTCGACGGTACGAATGAAAATGGCGATATTGGTATCGAGTGTCGTATTCCGCCGGATGATCCACTCGCCGGAGCTGCCGTCTCCACGGATGCCGTTGCCGGTGGTGTTGGAGATGTCACAGTCGGTGATGGTGGCGTCGACCCGGCCGCTGCCGTCGATCCCCCGGCCCGGGGAATCCTGGATCCTCAAACCCCTGACGGTGTTGCCGTCGGCCAGGTTGATGGGCCCGGTGAAGAGCGGCTTGACGGTGCCTTGGGGATTCACGTCTTCAAAACCTTCGCCCAGCAATCGCTGTCCGTTTTTGAGGTTCACTTCACCCTCATAGGTTCCCGGCCGAACCACGATGTCGGCTCCTTCGGGGGCGGCGGCAACCGCGGCTTGCACGGTGGCAAAAGGGGCCCCGGTTTCAAAGGACCCGGTGGTGTCATCCCCGTTTTCCGAATCCACAAAAAAGCCTTGTACCACTACCGCGGCCACGGTGATGGTCACGGTGGCCGAATCGCTGCCGGTGCTGTTGGTCAGGGTGTAGACAAAGGTGTCGGCGCCGTTGAAATCGGTGGCCGGGGTATAAGTGAACGAGCCGTCCTGATTCCCGGCCACCGTACCGCCCTGGGCGCTGGTGGTGGGAAAAGTGATCGCCGCGTTATTCACCGTATCGTTGACCAACACCCCGGGAGCCCCCACGGTAAGCGGCTGGTTCTCATCGGTGGTGAAGGCGTCGTTCACCGCCACCGGAGGATTCTGAGCCGGAGGTGGTGGCGGAGGAGGCGGAGGTGAGCCCCCCACATTGCCTTGCTGGCCGGATATTTGGTTGAAGTCGGTTTTGCTGCCGCAACCAACCAAAAGCAAGCTTAAACTTAAACCTGCTATCAGTAATTTTTTCATGGTCTGACGGTCCTTTCATGGTCTCCCTTGCCCTGGGTAACAAGCGGTAAGGAAGCGATCTTTTTATAGCCTTACAGGCTTCGAAAAAGACTGTTGTGATCCTGGAAAACCAGAGGTAAAAATTGAGAAAAAACGGCGTGGTTATGGGGTTTCTTGCAGGTCTCCGACAGGTAAGGACCACCCGTATAAAACATGGTCTGAGAGAGTTTTCAGAGAGGTCCTGTGAGGGGTTATTGAGCCGCTCTGAAACAAAAGTCCAAATGGAGGGTGAGGGGCTTAGGAAGGGGCTCAGTTCGTTCTGGGGTGTTGCAGCTGGTGGGCTTTTGTTGGGTGGGCGGATCGCCTAGTTGGGGGCAAGAGTAGCTCTTGGGTAGGTTGAGCTGAAGGCTTGGATGGATTTAGCGGGGAGGTGGATCTGGAGGGTTGGGGGGGTTTGAGAGTTGGGCTGAGGTGGATCGCGTGATGGAAGAATCTTTGAGTTTGGGTGTGGGGGCTTAACGTCGAGGGAGAGCGGTTGATCTGGAGGTGGATCGCTTGGCCGAAAGTTTGATCCGAACCGAAAGTGTGATGGTGGTCACGGTCCAAGAGGGACAACTGTCACTGCGCGGAGTTTCGGGTGGGCGTAGAATAGGGTTATCGAAGCGAGCGAAACGGAGAATAAAAAAATGGACACCCTATCAAGAATGACCAACAACAATTTGAACACCTTACTGGTAAACAACAGAAACGGATGGGACCCCAACAACATTCAAGTTCCCGGATACGAGAATCCTGATTCTCAGCCGAAGGCCGACACCGAAACCCCCAAGAGCCCGGTTGACCGGGTAGAGAGAAGCGACAACAACCCTCAAACCCAGGTGGAGAATTCTTTCAAAGACAAGCTGAAAGAATGGGGCATCTTTCGATAGTTTAGACCCTTGGAGCTGAACCTCGAACCGCCGCTCTAGACGGCAAAAACAGAAGAAAAATTTCTTACGAGCCTTTGCGATGTTTCCACGCAATCCGTTCGCTAGTTGGCCCGCTAGCCCACTCTTCCCGTGGGCCAAGCGGGCCTTTTTTGGGCTGCGCACGGCAAGTTGGGGTCTTGCAGACGGCGAACGGGGGTTTTGCGGACGGCACGTTGGGTTGGGTGCGGGGGTTGAGCCGATCATTTCTTTTTGTGCTCTTCGAGCGTTCTGAGATTCTGATGCGTTATGACACTTTTTAGGTGTCATAACGGCCGCTCTGCAGGAGGGTCCGTGAGTGGTGAGCTTTTCATAACGATTCATAAAGCAGGTGAATTCAAGGGGGAAGCTTGGGGAGGTCATGTATAGGGGTCGGGGGTTGATGCGTAGAGGGCCCTCTCCCTAACTGGAAGGGCCTGCGAAAGGGTCGGCGGTCTTGCGGATGGTCAAACTTGTTCCGCGCAGCGGTGCTTAGACTTACAGGAGCGTCTCCGCGCCCGGTTGCGAATTCCAGTGGAGACGAGGGGTATGGGGTGCCGGTTTATGGGTGTGGTGCGGAGAAATTTCGTGCTCAACCCCTTGCCGGAACCGTCATTTTTGCTGTTGAGGAGCAGTTCCAAACCGAGTTGAATCGAACAGGAAATCGAACGCTTATAATCTCGGAAAAGAGAGGGGGAAACGTGATGGTTACTGACTTGGGACTGGGTTTTTGCTATGGAGATAATGATTCCGCCATCACGCTTGCCATCTCTCAAGTCAAGCAGGGGAACATAGAGTTCCGGGGCGAGAAAAGGTATGACATCAGCGAAGAGACCTTTGGGGTCCTGAGTTTTGATTCGAACGAAGATGAGCCCTATTCCACCAACAATCTGACCGGCACCAGCGTGGTCATGGGCTGGAATCAGACGCCGGTGCCACCGAGGTTTTGTCATTTGGTGGGAGTGGGGACGCACCGGGGTTTGGTGGTGGTGCGGGAGGCCTTTGTGAAGGACCCACCGTTTCCGTATTCGCTGGCCTCGGCGGGGCAGATCGTCGGAGAGTCGTTGGAAGTTTTTTCGGTGGAATCCGGAGTCCCAATGCCCATAAACTTATTCGGCTGAAAGCACGCCATCGCGGGCTTTTTTCGTTATGGAATGAAAATGAGCCTCAGCTCTTTAAGTTGTTCTTGCACAGAAATAACAAAAGAGGAAGACAAGCGCACTCTCGCTATATCGAGACTGTTCGATCAAGAATGTTTTCGAGCACTTTAGTTT
>JBJHCR010000285.1:0-4375 GCA_050486105.1 Vulcanimicrobiota bacterium | reverse complement strand
CTTACGTAACAGGATTCGAAAAGAACTTCTCCACCAATTGAGCACCTGTAGAATCGATCGTCCACGCCGAGCGCGACAATGCCCGAGAGTTGTTAAACGAAAGATGAGCAATTTTCGACTCAAACGAGAGGGAGATAGAGCAGGTCCAATCGACACGCCCTAGCACCTAGTCTTGGAGGTCCAGGTCTTTCACTCCGAGGATTTCTTTCGCTGTTCGGGGGCATGTTGCGCAAGACGTGTCAAATATTGTCAAACAGTCTGTAACATGCTTGCCCCTTTTCTTGATAATCTTCAAGACTCTCAGTTTAGGATGATGGAAAGAACTTGGAAAGGGATCTCACTCGTGAACACTCATTTCGACTCCAACCCAAAAGCTGCGGAATTTCGGGAAAAACGTCATCTGTCTAGCTCTTTCAAGCGCCCCCTGAAGCTGGCCGAGGCCGAGGCTCTGGCCCAACAGTGCCAGCAACTCTTTCGGCGCCTGAAGGCTGTCCAAAAGCCTGGACGCCTCCTGCGCCTGCCTCATTTGCAGGGCGAGCTGAATGTACATCTCCAGGGCAACTCTCACGAAGGACGCCTAGTGGTCACCCGGGGACAAGATTTGCATGTGGAAGTCAACTTTAGTCAACGAGGCATAACTCTGTTCGAGAGCCGATGCGAAGGCTTCGGAGCCTTTCGAGTGGATAATGCAGCGGTTCTTAACACCCGTTACGCTCAAGGAAGCGCCGCCTACCGAGAAACCCCAAATATCTCCTGGCTGGTCGAAACCCTGCCATCCTCCTAGTCGTCCCAATTCTAGGGCAGGGGCTAGACAAAGCTTAGAACAAGGAGCCCATAACGCCCGACTTAAGACTGCCCGGAAGCTTGGGCCGATGGGACTGAACCTCGAGCAGCTAGCCGAGGCCGTAGGCTGGCAGACATTGCGGAGGGTGAATACAGATCCGCTCTGGGGGTGAATCCTCCCCGAGCTCCCCCACTCGCGCGCCCTCGCTCCCAGATCTTCATTGATGACCTGGGCGCGTTGGACAGAACCCAACAAACCTAATAACGTTGGCCGTATGTGCCCATGCCTCGGTGCGGCGATCTGGACCACCACCGAGAGCTGGCTGAGAATCTGCAGGAGGGAACTGTGGCATTGCTGCGGCGCCCGTCAGGTGGCGGCGTATCGAGTTACGCAGTGGACCAGCCAGTCTTTTCGACGGCCGTCTATGAACCCTAGGTGCCCTCCGGTGGAAGTCAACAGCCAATCGAGGTGGGAATTGCGCACTTGTGGGACATCGGGCAAAAAAGGGTCGTCAAGGGCGTGGACGATGAGAGTTGGGGTGCGAATCTTGAGTAAGACCCGGGCGCTGCTGCAGCGATGCCAATAATCTTGGGCGCTTTGGAAGCCGTGTAGGGGAGCGATGAGATCGTTGTCGATATCGTGGAAGGTTCTCATTTTGGCGATGGCATCAAGGTCGGCCACCTGGGGGTGTCTTAGGGCGAATCGGTGAGCCAGGCTTTTGAGCTTTCGCATCAGCACCCAGCGGTAGACCCGATTTATAGGGTCCGACTCCAGATTTCTGGCGCACTGAGCTAGGTCGAAAGGACAGGAGACGGTCATGGCTTTGAGTCCGGGAAGTTGACGTTCAGGGGATTCACCGAGCCATTTCAGCAGGACGTTGCCCCCAAGGGAGAAGCCGACGAAGCACCACGGGAGGTCATCGGGCAAGCAGGCTACCACCGCTTCGAGATCGTCGGAGCAGCCGGCGTGATACAGTCTTGGGATCTCAGGTGCAAAACCGTCGGCTCCGCGAAAATTCAGGGCCCAGGATTCTACTCCTTGAGTGCTGGCCTGACGAGCGATTTGGGGCACGGGGCTGGAGTGAGAGTTGCCGGTGAGACCGTGGAGAATGAGCAGACGTTTTCTGGCAGGACCGGTGGAGCTTGGTAAGATGTCGACACTGAGTGAGTCTCCGTGGGCCGACATGAGGTACTGTCTCTTCCAGTTTAGGCGGGGCGCCCGGCGCAGCAACGAGCCTGCTATGGTCTGCCGGTGGGGGCCGCTGAGCCAACTGGGTGGGGAGAACTCTGTCAAGGAGGACTTCGGAGTGGAGAGATTACTGCTGGATTGGTCGGCCTTCGCACTGGGGCAAACTTCCACCACTGGAGGCCACTAGCCTGCTCGAGAGCCCTCTTGATTGTTCTCATGGGCGGACCTCGGACAGGCTTATCACGGCAACCAGACTTGCCAAGGTGAACTCACCCTCCGTATGGTGTTCACCGACCTTGCTGGTGTCCTTTGGGAATGCTTCAACGGCCTGGTCTTCCATATTGTACCTCTGCGGGATAATCGCAGACTCGTCCTTGTCAGGGATCTCCGGCCTGGGGTGGGAAGCAAGTGGGTTCTGCGGGTTGGAGCCGAAAGTCACCAGGATCGTTTCATTTGGTTGAGAATCTTCTCAGGACTGGAGGAGCATATGATGGAAATTGTTCGGCGTAGGGGGAAATTGTGGACTCTGTGGTTGGGGCTGATGCTGTTGTCGCTCCTCTTAGGTGCCTGCGGCTCGTCAACGGACCCATCCCAGGGAGCGAATCCTCCGCCATCGTCTCCTCCCGGTTCGGGTGATCCGCCGCCCTTGACGGTTCAGGCTCTGAGGGCTCAGCCGGTCTGGCATTTGCTCGATTCCGGGCCTGTTAACGATCCGGTTCCGGTTCTTCCGGGTAGCTCCATCACCTTGAGCTTTGGCCTTGATGGGCAACTCGGCGGTTCGGGTGGCTGCAACCAATATGGTGGTAACTTTGTGATCCAAGGACAAACTTTGACTGTCGGGTCCATCGCATCAACTCTGAGAGCCTGCTTGGATGACGGGTTCAACGAGCAAGAGACAACCTATTTTCAACTGCTCGAGGGCTCCCATCAGGTGACCCTGAGCGAGGACCGCTTGACTTTGTCGAGTGAAGGCGGAAGGCTGAGGTTTGGGCCCCAGTCGGAGACAGCGGACCCACCCCTGGAGGAGGACCTTTGACGGTATGCGTCTCGGTTTGGCTTGTAGCGCTTGGGACCGATGACCCGCTTTCTGGCAAGCGATCCTAAAGTCGAACTGTGGCAAGCTTTATCGGATCTTTTTCTGGACACCGAGGTGCGTTGGTTCTTGCCGACTTGTGCCTACCAAGCTATCAAGATTGGACTAGATGCCGACGAACTCGATCGCACCCTAACCGAGGAAATCGCGCCTGCGGTATGCCATAATCTCCTTAGTGTGGCTGGGGAATGGGCAGGCTTCGAGTTGGATTGGCTGCTGCTACAAATGGAGGCGGCTCGCCAACACTCCTGGTTGCGACGCCAAGCCGTACGGCCTTTGCAAGCCCGGTACCTGACTCCACTTCGGACCGCCTTGAGAACATTGCACCAGTACCTTTGCCTGGTTCCAGAAAGGGCTTTGGTGGACGAGGCAACTCGGCTTGAGGCTCTGGGTCACCTATATCTTGAGAAAGATTGGAGTCAGAGCTTCAACCTCTGGGATTGCTTGGGTAGACTGGCCACCTCGACTTGGAGCGAGATTGAGGATAGTTGGCGCCGAGGGATAGCCCTGAGTTTTGCTCCGCTTCTACGGTCCGGGGCCGGCAACGATCCGACGATCGAGCGGTGCGCCGAGAACTTGGCTTGGCTGGAAGCCTTGTTCACTTGGCTCGAAGAGCGAAGCTTGCCCACCCCCGCAGGCGTGGAACTGGGTGAGCAGCTGAGTTATGCCTTCCTCGTTGACCATCTGGCCGACAGCCCAAGGGGTAACGAAGTCCGAGATGCTTTGGCCGCTCTAGACCATCCTAAGACCCTCCTTGAGGCCATGATCTCTGGGCCCTTAGATGGACTTTATCAGAACAAAAGCCGAGCGCTGAGTAACCTGAGGGAAACCCTTACAAGAAGCTATCCGGTCTGAGTGCCTGGAGCACGTTGGCTATTTCTCAGCTGTGCTCGCGGAGAGCTTCCCGACGCGGGAGATCGAGTTGGGTGTTAGGAGCGCTGCTGTCTGGAACGAGCCTCCTTAATGTGAGTTCGGAATGCCAAGAGAATGAGGCATGCGGGCACCGCTATGGTTAGGGTTGCCGTGACAGAAACGGCTTTGACTCCGGTACGGTTCGCCGCTAGGAGGGGGAGCAGGGGTAAGGTCATCGACGGGCCGATTGACGATTGTTGCCGCGCTGCGCTCGCTGACCTGAGGTGCTGCTTTGTAGTCGCTGAGGAGCCCTTGCTTGGGCTTGCTGCTGGCGGTGGTCGCGGCGAGCTTCCCGTCGTGGTTGTTGGGGCTGCTGTTGTTGACGAGCCCTGGGCTGGGCTTGCTGCTGGCGGTTGTCGCGGCGAGCTTCCTGCCGTGGTTGTTGCTGTCTTTGGGGC
>JBJHCR010000284.1:7653-8552 GCA_050486105.1 Vulcanimicrobiota bacterium | reverse complement strand
TTGGCGAGGCTCGCCATTTCGGTATTCACATCGATAGCACCATCGACGTTTTCAATCTTGGGCTTCAAGGAGGCCTTGGTCCAGCCGCCTACATCTTCGAGTTGCATATGCTGAGGGAGTTTACTCTGAAAAGAGAACGAGCCTTTTTTACCCTTAGCGCCATCGCTATCGACCGCTTCCCGCAAGAAGCTATCGAACTGCACAGACTTGGCCTGATAGTCCTTGTTGTTGACATTGGCGAGGTTGTTGGAGATGACTTGGCCGCGAAGGGCGGTGGCATCCATCGCTTTCTCGAAAAACGTCGTGTCGACAATTTGAAAGGGCTTACCCAATTTCGTTCCTCCTGCTTGCGTGGTCCGAAGATCACAACCTTCGGCTTCTCTTACACTTTCATTCTAGAGCTATCATGTTTCTGATTCATTGAACCGGTGTTAACAGAATATTAACACCGTTGTCGAGTCTCCTCAACACAAAAGGCGAAAAACAGACCAAGTTAGCACTTTCTGCTCACCCTGGGGCGGGAAACCTCCCGGAGGGCGAGGAAAGGACCGACCTAGCGAGAACGCTAATCCGCGGATCGAGGAGGTAATGGTGGCGACTGGACCGACCGGGCCCATCAACCCAGGGGTGCATGCCCCCTTCAGTACTGAGTGGCTCAAAGCCCAGAAGAAAGCCCTCAAACAGGCGGGCTTGGCTGATGCTACGGAGCAAGCCTCAGATGTCTATACGCCGAGTCAGCACGCCAAGAAGCTAGCCCTGAGTAAAGACGAAAAGATGCTGCAATCCATGCGTTCTCATCTGGCCCAACTCGATGTGGACTCAGAAACCTTTCTTCAAGAAGCCACCGAAAAACTGATCGATTCGGTGATCGATCAAGAATACGGGGAGTCCTTTAAGAA
>JBJHCR010000284.1:0-7643 GCA_050486105.1 Vulcanimicrobiota bacterium | reverse complement strand
GAAAAAACCCGGATACCCGCTGCTCCAAGACAAGCTCACAAACATGGTGTTGGACAACCCCGCTTCCCGAGAGGCCCTGACGGACTTTTTTGAACTGCTTCTCCTCATCGACCAAGATACCGAATCCGATGAGAGCTTCGAAGACGAAGAGCAAGAACCCGAGAATCAAGACCCCGAATCCTCCCTAGAGGACGAGACCGAACACGACGATGAGGAAGAGCTTTGAACCATCCTGAACTGAGAGACATGATCGAAAGCCTGGTTTACCCAGAAACCCAGGAGACCTTCGCCCAATTGGGCCTGATCGCGAACCTAGAGCAAGATCCGGAGGGGAAAATCCGTCTAACTTTGGACCTTCCATCACCGGCCATCGACCGAGATCAGCAGCTTCGGGACTTGATCCTTGAGGCGGTGGGCAAACCCGTTGAAGTGACCTTTCTTAGAAATCAGGCGGCGACCCCCAAAGGGCTGGGATCGAACCTCTTGAGTGAAGCGAAGAACATCATTGCCGTGGCTTCGGGAAAGGGAGGGGTTGGCAAATCCACGGTGGCCTGCAACTTGGCAGCAGCCCTGAACACCTTCGGCCTAAAGGCCGCAGTGATGGACGCCGACATTTATGGTCCGAGCCAGCCACTCTTGCTCGGGGTGGAGAAAGAGCAAGTCAAGGTTCGGGACAAGAGAATTTTGCCGGTTGAGGCCCACGGAATCAAGCTCATGTCCATGGGCTTCTTGATGAAACCGGGGGAGTCGGTCATCTGGAGAGGCCCAATGCTGCATGGAATGATGCAGCAGTTCTGTCGAGACGTGGAGTGGGGCCCTACCGACTTCTTAATCATAGACTTGCCCCCTGGGACCGGAGATGTCTCCCTTTCGCTTTCCCAAACGGTGGAAATCACGGGAGCAGTGGTCGTTTCCACTCCTCAAGACCTAGCCCTAGACGTGGCCACCAAAGCGGTGGGCATGTTCACCAAGTTGGGAGTACCGATCTTGGGGATGGTGGAAAACATGAGCTACTATTGCTGCCCTGAATGCGGGGCCCGAGATGACATCTTTGCCCACGGAGGCGCCGACCTTGCAGCCGCCAACTTGGGGCTCCCGGTGCTGGGAAGAATCCCCTTGAATTCTAGCCTCCGGAAGGCTGGTGACGCCGGCTGCCCGGTAGTTCTGCACGAACCCGACTCCCCTCCGGCCAAAGCGTTATTTGAATTGGCCCGCAGGATTGCGGAAACCGTGAGCCTCCAAGCTCGTCAGTCGGAACTGGAACTGGCGGGCTCTTCGGCCTGAGGCTTCTCCGGCAGGTCTTCTATAGGCTCGCGCAAGACTTCCAAAATACGAGAGCCATACTTTTCTATCCGCCAGGGCTCCACGGTTGAGAGTTCCTTCAGATCCTCGGACAGCAACGGCCCTCGCCTTACTATGCGTTTGAGCTGCTTATTGGAAAAGACTCTCTCAGGTTCTACTTTAGAGCGCAGACTCTCCTCGTTTCTCCATTCTCGCAAACGTTGAAAAAGAGACTCTTCTTCTGGGCTGAGTCCGCCATACTTTTTCTTGCCTAAGTCCGGCAAAAGGATCGGTCCGCCATCTAGAGCTTTTGTCACAACGGCGAAGATCTCAGCAGCCCTATCTTTGAGGTACTTGGACTTTAACCACTGCTGCAGGGCTGCCTGGGAAGAGAACCGCCTTCTAGTTAGGGCCAGTAGGGTGGCGTTGTTCAATACTCTGAAAAGCGCCTGGTCCTCGCGCTCAGCCACCTGTTCTCTCCAAGCAAAAAGCCCTGCGGCCACGGCTCGCTGCAAGCCGGTGAGTTCATTTGCACCTTTGATTCTAGCCCAACCATTGGGGTCCCATTGCTTGGACGCAAAAGAGAAGCGCTCCACTCCGACAAACTCTTGCCAAGCTTGCTCTTCCAACTCGCGTTCTACAAGTTCGTGCTGCAGCAAATCTGCTAATCTGTTTAGGTATCTGGTGTCCTCTTGGGCGTAAGCCAATTGCTCATCGCTCAAGGGACGCAGGCGCCAATCGGATCGCTGATGCTCCTTGCTGAGTTCCACTTGAAAATACAGCTCCACCAGACCAGCCAACCCCTTGCTTGGAAGCTCCAAGATCTTAGCCGCCAAGTGGGTGTCGAAAAGATTCTTGAACTCCACACCCCGATCACGAAAAAAGGGGATGTCGTTTTCGCCCGCGTGGAAGACCTTTCTTATACTGGGGTCTTGAGTCACCGCATTGAGGACCGACAGATCGGAGATCTCCAGGGGATCGATAAGATAGTCGGAGTCTCCTGCGGTGACTTGAATCAAGCAGAGCTTGGTGTGATAGACGAAAAAAGAGTCCATCTCTGCGTCGAAAGCCAAGCTGGAGTACCCTTTGAATTGCTCCACTGCTGAGGTCAATGCCTCCAAAGTATCCACCCATCGACAATCTGCCATAAAGGTCAGTTTGGCTCATTTTCCACTTCCTCCCTGCTGCGCGACCTGAACACCGTCGAGAAGCCCAACTGGAACCCTGGCATGCCGGAGGCGCTTCGAAGTCCGAGGATGACGAACGACATGACCCACGTCGGGAATAACCGACAGGCGGATGACCCTGGGCGGCCATGGTATTATTTCGCAAGCACCATGAGAGACGAGAGTTGGGCGGTAACGCTCACGCTGATAGGCGATGGGAAGTCTTCCGGTTGAGTTTATAGGAATTCGGTGTTGATAGCCAGAGAGTTTCCGACCCCAAAATGATGCTCGATCATCATCAACTTCACACGGTTGACATCCTCTCGAAGTTTGCTATAATTCCTGGGCTTAGACCTTGCGGAGGTGGCGGAATTGGCAGACGCGCACGGTTGAGGGCCGTGTGGGAGAGATCCCGTGGGGGTTCGAGTCCCCCCCCCCGCACCAAGAAAAAGCATCCTAGATCGGGTGTAGGCATCGATTGCCTACACCCGATTTCTCATATGGCTCCCAGAGATGGCTTATGCCCCCTCTAGAGGCAGGTCAGGGGGGAACCGGTCGTCGAACCCAGGTGCATATGAGCGCAATCTCTGAGACCCCCGAGCAGCAGGCCCAGACCAATTTCTGGGAAGGTTTTTGGGGCATTCAGATCATTCACGTCGGTCAAACCCTGGAACTCTTCGAAGCCTTCGCCAACTGGGAAACTCCGGACAAGGTTTGCCAAGAGCGCTCCATTGAAAGCCGACACCTGATTCACTGGTGTTCGGCGGCCCAGTCCCTGGGACTCCTCGAGAAAAGCCAAGAGCAATTTCGAACCGCACCGGCTCTAAAGGACTGGTTGACAAACTCGGAGGGGTTCACCAGCAGCCACCTGCATCTGGCGCGACGCATGAATGAAACCTTTGAAGCCATCTTGCATGGCCGAGCCCTCCCTGAGCCCCCCATCGCTCTGCGCATCTTGCTCCAGGACAGTCTCAGGCGCAATTATCGTTGGCTCTTTGAAGCGGTACCTCTCCTCCACGCGGAATTCCGAGCCCACCTAGAGTCGAGTTCTCGAGCCTTGGAGGTCGGCTGTGGTATCGGACTCGGACTGGCGGAACTGCAGCAGAGATACCCTCAAATTGAGGTCTATGGCCTGGAACGGGACTACGAGTGTGCTCGAGAAGCCGAACGCCTAAATCGCTGCGTAATCCACGTAGGAGAACTGCCGGCGAAAACCTTTGAGAAATCCTTTGACCTGATAATCTGCTTTCGCACCTTGGCCGGAACAACGTGTCCGAGAACCCTATTGGCGCAATGCCGCCAAGTTCTCAATCCGGGAGGCTGGCTCGTACTCGGCACGGAACTTGCCATTGAAGATCGAAACGAAAAAACGGCAGGCCAAATCCACGCCGAGCACTTCCTATACCAACTCCTCGCCGGGGAAGCCAGCTTTCGACTCTACTCTCGTCAGGAAATCTTGACCCTTCTGACCGAACTTGAGTTTGAGACTCTCACAGAAATTCCCGGAACAGACTGGGGAACTCCGGTCTTCTTGGCCCGTGCGTCCCCCGAAACCGGCGGCCAGTAGACCTTGGGCATTTCTGACCAAACCAGGGGGAACCAAGAACTGTGAAGGGAAGGCCCTCCAAGTTTCGAAAACCTACAGCGAGGTAGACGTTGTCAGACCCTAGTAACGAAAAACCCCAGCCGGACGATCCGACTTCTGCTACCCAAGAGCAGAAGTCCAAAGCGAGCGATCATCCGCTATTCCCTCAGCACATGACGACTATGCCTCATTTCCTCATCAACCAAAACAAGCCAACAACCAAGGCGACCACTGGAGATGATGGAGAAACGGCTTCCGCCGAAGACCCGAGGCTCTCGCGTTTGATGAAGATGAGGTCTCAATACGTCACCGAAGAATCTCTGAGCGCTGCCGTCAAGCCACCCCCGCAACCCAAAGCCCCAGACGAAGATCTCGATGAAGAGTACGACGACCAGGAATACCTCGAAGACGAAGAGTACCACGACGAAGAGGAATACCTCGACGAAGAAGACCTCGAAGAGGAACCCTCACCGCCGAGTACCCAAGTAGCCCAACAGGCGCCAGAAGCCACCGTCCCGGAAGTGGTCGATGAGCCCGAACCGGAAGATTCGGACCACCGGGTGGCCCAACTCAGGAAGCTCAAGCACCAGTTCGTCACCGAGAAGGACCTTGAGCAGACCCCGTCATCCTCCCAGGAGCCCAGCGTGCTTCTGACGGCACCGACGCAGCAGGCCAAGGTTCTCTGTCCTAATTGTCAGTCCGAACAACCTCGCTCCGAGAAGATTTGCAGCAATTGTGGGGCTAAACTTCCAAATATCACGGCCATCGAGGAAGAAAAGTACAATCCAGGCTCGGTGGACACTTCTTTAAAGAAGTATAAGAACGCCATAGACAAACTCAAGAAGGGGGAACTTTCCGCCTCAGATTTTATCGATTTTCTGCACGAGCGGATAGAACTGACCCGGAGTCTCATTGACAGCCTACTTGAATTGATGGAAGAGACTGTAGCTGCCGAGTGGCTTCCTGAAGCCTCGACTTTGATTAGGGATGCAACGAGCCTTCTTGAGGAGTCGGTGGAAAATATGTTGCTTCGTGTGGAAGAAAAGATCGCTGAAATCGAGGAGATGGCTGAGGTCGCCGAACAGGACGAAGATGCCGATGACCCTCCGGACCTCGAACAAGCCATACGCCTACTTGATTTCGAACCAGAACTCCAAACTGTCAAGCAAGCCAACGATCAGTTATTTGAAGCCTTGAAAAAGATTGATCAATACCAAAAGAAAGCCCAAGCAGATCTCGAAGTCTCCTTGTAACGGGAGAGAGACTCCTGAGGCCCAAGGATCTTGGTCCTTGAACCAAGGAATTTTCAGTTCACGCTAGGGGTGGGGAAAAGAGTCAGGGCCTGAACCCTGATACTCGGGTCTGGTCCTTCGTAGATATCATCCAAGACCTCGATGATCTTCTGGGAACGCCTAAACGGTTCGGTTTCCTCGAGAAAGTCTTGCTTTATCTGAAGATCGCAGGGCACGTGGTGGGCAAGAATGTCCAAGAGCATGCCTACCGGCAAGCCCTTGAAACGAGTCAAGAATTCCCCAGGAAACTGAGTATACTTCCTCAGCACTCGATTGAAAGCCTCAAACGCATTGTTTAAGATCTCTTCACTTCTGGTCTCTACCACTTCAGAAATGTCGTCGCGAAGCGGCTGTACCTTGGCGATTCGGTAGGGCTTATCGGTCTCGATCTCCTCGAGAATCTTCACCCGTGACAGACCGAACAAATCGATATTGAAAAGACCATTGGGGAGTCGCTCTACCCGAGTGAGCCTGCCAAGTCCGGCCACTTTCCTGACCGGAGGAAGGAAAGGTGCGCTGGGCTCCAGAGAGGTGGGTTTGTCCATCAAAACAACCGAAAGGAGACGTTCGCCTCGATGGATGTCTACGAGCATCTGTCGATAGCGAGGCTCAAAAATATGCAACGGCAACTTCGTCCCTGGGAAAAAAACGACGTTAGGCAAGGGGAAAAGAGGAACCTGGCCTGAAAATGTTCGCTCGAATTCGTCTGATAACACCTTTATGAGTCGCCCTTAGAGTCTGTCCCGAAGTTAGAGATTCTGCCCCACATTCCGCGACCCCTCTTATCTGGTGGCCCCACGCCTTACTCTCTGCCCCGGTCAATCCGTCTGGAAGGGAGGCCTCTCCTTCCTATGGAAACGCCGAGAATGAGCGAAGACAAAACTTTTGATGTGGCAATTCTGGGCGGTGGCCCTGGGGGCTACGTCGCAGCGATTCGCGCAGCCCAACTAGGGCTTGAAACCGTCCTAGTGGAGAAAGCTCCCTTCTTGGGCGGAACCTGCTTGCATCGAGGGTGCATTCCCACCAAGGCACTCCTGCACTACACCGAGACCCTGGAGCGCTTAGTTCACTGCGCGGACTTCGGAATCCGTCTTCCAGGACTCCCAACTGTCGACATGTCCGGCATGCATTCGGCCAAAGACAAGGTGGTCGGGCGAATGAGTCGAGGCCTGGACGGACTGATGAAGAAAAATCGAATCAAGGTTGTCCGAGGGTGGGGAAAACTGAAAGATCCTGGTGTCTTGGACGTTGAAGGACAACAGATTCGAGCCAAGAGCGTGATACTGGCCACCGGGTCCAGACCCACTACTCTGCCTTTCTTGAAAGCCGACGGAAAAACGATCTTCACTTCCGACGAAGTCCTAACCTGGACCGAGATCCCCAAACGACTGCTGATCCTGGGTGCCGGTGCCGTAGGCTTAGAGTTCGCCTGCATCTACAATTCCTTGGGCAGTGAAGTTCAAGTCGTTGAAATGGCAGACAGGCCTCTTCCCATCGAAGATCGGGAGATCTCCAGTGAAATCGATAAGGCCTACAAGAAGAAAAAAATCGACATCGTCTGTTCGGTGCGCCTGGAGAAGCTCCAGAATACCGACCACGGGCTGGAATTGTCGGGTGTCTCCCTCCAAGACGACTCACCGATCACCTTCCATGCTGACGCCGTACTTAGCGCTGTCGGCCGAAGCCCAGTCCTCGAGGAACTGGGCCTCGAACAGTTCTCGGTGGCCAAGGACGGCCGCTCTATCAAAGTGAACCCATACTATCAAACCAGCGAGCCTTGGCTTTACGCCATCGGTGATATTGTTCCAGGGCCCCAACTTGCGCACCTAGCCTCGGCGGAAGGAATCGTCTGTGTCGAAGCTTTGGCGGGTCACCCTACCCATCCGATTGATTACTCGAAGATTCCTTCTGCCACCTATTGCAGACCCGAAGTGGCGAGCGTCGGCCTCACCGAAGAACAAGCCAGAGAAGCCGGATACCAGGTGGCCATTGGTCGCTTTCCCTGGGCCGCCCTGGGCAAAGCTGCGATACTTGGAGAAACGGACGGACTAGTGAAGATCGTAGCGGAGGAGAAATACGGCGAGCTTCTCGGGGTTCATATCGTTGGCCCCCACGCCACCGATCTGATCGCTGAAGCTTGCGTAGCCCTAAGTTGCGAAGCGACCGTCGAAGAACTCTTTCGGACCGTCCACGCTCACCCCACTCTACCCGAGGGCTTGATGGAAGCCGCCCCGGGAGTTTTTGGTCAACCGTTTCACCTTCCGCCCCAGCGAACTAAAAGGAGTCCCCGAGGAGCACCGGAGTGTTGTTGCGCGAGAG
>JBJHCR010000283.1:0-8568 GCA_050486105.1 Vulcanimicrobiota bacterium | reverse complement strand
TCGGACAGACGAGCGCATCAGTCTCGATCAGGTCTTGCAAGAAGCATTAGCTCGTTTCGGGACTCGAGGTTTCAGCGAGCAGGAGTTTCGCAACACCATCCAAGAGGTGAGCGGCCTCGACCTCCAAGATTTCTTTTCCTTGGCCCTAGACTCCACGGAAGAGTTGGACCTCCAGCCGGCTTTAGACTATTGGGGCCTTGAACTCAGTGAACTCGGCACAGATGATGTTTATCATGGAATTCGGGCGGAGTTGCAGTCCGGAGGTTGGATCGTCACCCACGTCGAGCAGGGCTCTCCGGCTTGGAGTGCGGGCGTCTCTCCAGGCGACGAGCTGATCGCTGTGGCCGATCTGAGGATTCCTACCCACAAGGATGGTTTAGGCTTTCTTCAAAACTTGAACAAGAACCAGACCTATTCTCTTTTGCTGAGCCGACGTGGGGGCTTGGTGAAGACGGAGATTCGTTTCACCTCGCCCCCATTGGGGCAAGCAGAGCTAAAAGTGGCTAAACTGAACAAGACAACGGAACGAAGGCTGGACAGCTGGCTTGGGCCAGAGAGGGTATTGGATTGACCGCCTCTGGCACTGTTAAACTTGCTCATCTGTTGGAATCATTGCCTCCTGCCCCCTCTGTCACCAGCGATTCTCGTTCGGGGCGGAGTCCTTTGACCTCGGGTGTTCGACTCTTGGATGGAGGCTACACCATCTACGAGGAAATCGGCTGTGGGTCTTTTGGACTGATCTACGCGGGCACGGAAGCTCGGGTCGGTCAGGACCTGGCTGTCAAAGAATTTTTTCCCAAGGGTTTTCGGAGAATCGAAGCCGACCGTTTCAGGTTGAGCGCACCTGAAGGCTGGACTCCAGCAGAGGTCAACCTCTTGAAGAAGCAATTCCGAGAAGAGTATCAGGTCTTGGAACGATTCGAGCGACCAGGCATCGTGAAGGTCTATGAGCTTTTCGAGGAAGATGGCGGACTCTTTATGGTGATGGAACGCCTGAGGGGTGCAACCTTAGACGAAATCTTGCAATGCCACGGCAGTTTGACAGAGCGCGATGCCCTAGCGGTGATCAGAAAACTCGTAACCACTTTGCAGATGATCCATCTGTCCGGCTTGGTGCACGGAGACATAAAGCCTGAAAACCTCTTTCTCACCTTTGATTCCGAGGTGATCTTATTAGATTTCGGGGCGGTCAATCACTACTTGACTCACAATCGTCAGGCACCGAGATTTCTCACTCCAGGCTACGCCCCTCCAGAGCAGTACCAATCTCATAAAGCCCCGGATCCTGCATCAGATATCTACGCCCTAGGCGCCACCTTTTACGAATTGCTCACCGGTCAACCGCCTCCTGATGCGGTTGAAAGGCTCAGAGGAAAGAAACTACCGTCCCCTTCTCGCATGGGAGCCAAAGTTTCCAGTGAAACGGTGGCGGCATTGGCGAAAACTTTGGCCTTAACCCCGGAGAAAAGACCTGCTTCAGCCCCGGAACTGGCAAATCTCTTCCCCGAGGATGACAACCCACAAGACGAAGACGACGGCATTCTCACCAGACTTCCGGAATGGCTCGGTCACAGCCAGGGTATAGTGAAGCTTGAGCTCACCTCAGACCTGAAGTTCTTGGCATCGGCCGACCGAGGTGGTCAGGTGCGCCTTTGGACCTTGCAAGAAGACCGCTGTCTTGGGGTTTTGGATTTCGGCCAAGAGATCGTCGCTCTGTCCATTCAACCGGGCGACTCAGCCATGGCTATCGCCTTCCGTGGTGGTTGGGTTGAGTTGGTAGAATTGGGCAGTGGCCAGGGAATCGGCTGCGTGCGAGAAGGCAAGCCTCCGGTCAGTTCCTTGTCCTTTTCCCCCGATGGAAGTCAGCTCGCCTGCGGACTCTCCAGCGGTCAAATAGAGATCTGGAACCTGAAAAACGGGCGATTGAATCTCGACTTAAAGGCTCACGAGGGCCCCATCAATCAACTAGAGTTCAGCCCCTCCGGGCGACTCTTGGCCATGGCCTCCAACGACCGCAAAGTTTCTGTTTGGGATCTCAAGTCTCACCGCCGGATCAGGCTGTTCGAGGAACACCGACGCCCGGTTCAGACAGTGAGTTTTTGCTCTAAGGGTCAATTCTTGCTAACCGGGGGGAGCGACATGGTCCTTCGTCTGTACGATGTGCGCCACGGAGATGAGTTCCGAAGACTCCGAGGCCACGAGGCCATGGTTTGGGATGTGCTCTTTTTCGAAGACTTGGCCAGAGCGTTCACTTGTTCCTCAGACCGAACTCTGAGAGTTTGGGACACGCGAAACTTTCGAGAACTAGCTCGGGTTCAAGCCGGGGATGGGTGGCTCCAAACTTTGGCATTCGATCGACAGCGCTCTCGACTCTATTCGGCCGGTGCTGACAGCACCATCTATCGATTCCAAGTTCATGGTGAGGAGTCCGTTTTTTGAACTGTTTCGGGGATCCCAAGATCTCAAATTTTGAAAAGAGACTCGTTTAGCTCTTGCAGCCCGATTTGCTGTGGCATCTAGGCGGAGGAGTGCTCGCCGGAGTCGCCGTGGGGTTGGCGCTCAAACAGACCCTCCGTTGGGCCCTCATCGTCCTTGGGATACTATTGATGGTGCTCGTGGGATTGGCTCAGTCGGAGGTCATCACCATCAATTGGGACGCACTTGGAGAGAACGTTCACGAAGGAGCGACTTTCATCGGAGGCTGGGTGGAGTTGGCCCTGGCGGATCTGTCTGCTCAGTTTCTTGGCTTTTCCGCCGGCATGTTGATGGGATGGCGCTGGAGATAGGGACAATGCTGCGAGCACTCTATGCGAGGAATCCTGATCTCTGCTACGAATCCCGGTTCCATGCACAACGGTAGACCGACCCTCCTCCTTATTGAAGATGATCCCTCGGTGAGCACTTCTCTCCAACGCCGTTTGCGTTTTGAGGGTTTCCATGTGGAGATCGCCGATCGAGGAGAGACGGCCTTGAATATGATGGAGGTTTTGACCCCCGATCTTGTCCTACTAGACGTTATGTTGCCCGGTTTGGACGGATTCACCGTGGCCGAGAGGATCAGAAGGCTATCCAACGTTCCGATCTTGATGCTCACCGCAAGAGACTCGGTGGAAGATCGAGTGAGCGGACTTGAGCGGGGAGCCGACGATTACCTGGTCAAGCCTTTTGAACTTCCCGAGTTATTGGCCCGCATTCGCGCACTCCTTCGCCGCGCTCGCTTATCACTTGAAGGCGAGCAGCAGGAAGAAGACCTGTTGGAGTTCGCAGATCTTTCCATGGACCGGAAGACCCGAGAGGTCTTTTATCGCGGAGAACTGATTGAACTCACTCCAAGAGAGTTTGACCTCTTGGCCTTCTTCCTCAGGCATCCCAGACAGGTCTTGACCAGAGATCAAATCTTGGAAGGGGTATGGGGATACGACGCCAACGCTTCCTCCAATTTAGTCGATGTTTACATCCTTCAACTTCGAAAGAAACTTGAGTTCGATCCTGAGCAAAGCGTTCGGATCATTCAGACCATTCGCGGGGTCGGTTACTCTTTGAGGGACCCGGTAGAATCCCTTTGACTTTTCTCTGAGGATGGGAAGAGTCCAAACCCACTGACCTTCATGCCTCCGGTGGTGCTGTCCTCAAGTGGAGGCGAAACTCCGACCCCTGGCCGGGAGCACTAACTACGGTGATGTCTCCTTTCTGGGCTCGGGCTAAGGCTCGCGCAACCGGCAAGCCTAATCCGATTCCTCCCGACTGTGGGGTACGGGAGGGATCGACTCGAAAGAACCGGTCAAAGAGTTTCGCTTGATCTTCCTCAGAGATTCCGCAACCCTTGTCTTTCACCACAAAACTTATGGTGCTGGAGTCCCCTTGTTCCAGGAAGAGTTCCACATCGGTGCCATCGGAGTAGCGAACAGCGTTTTCGATCAGGTTTGTCAGAATCTGTTCGCAGCGTTCGGTGTGCATGAGAGCTGAAGGCACACTGCCCTTGGACCAAGGGTGGATGATCAGGGTGGTAGACGAGTCGAAGACGTTTTGCAACCGACTGCCGATCTTTTGCAAGAAGGGATAGGCCGGCTCTGGGTGGCAGACAAATTCTTGGGGGTAGGTCTCGGCTCGAGAAAGCATCAGTAGGTCGCTGACCAGCCTGGTCATTCTTGCTACCGTAGCTTGGGCTTCACAAACCACCTCATCGCGCTCCTCGGGAGTCAAGTCTTTTCGAAGAAGGTCGAGGTCGGTGGAGAGGACGGTCAGCGGATTTCGAAGTTCGTGGGAGGTGTCGGCCAGCAACTGCTTAGCCACCTCGAGCAACTGCTGTACTCGATCCATGAGGGAATTGAAGGCTTCACTAGTCCGGCGAAGTTCCTCGTCATACTCGGGGAGCACCGGCACCCTTTGAGTTACATCGTCGGTGGTAGCGATGGTTTCTGCCGTTTCTATCAACCGGTCTAGAGGGGCGAAGGCTCCCTTGAGAGCCCAAATACCGAGCAGGCCGGTCAAGGTCACGATAACGATAGCCAGGATCAGAGACTGCCCGATGGAAGCCTGGAGAGCAGCATCGAGATTGGTCAAAGATTCCGCCACCACGCAGAGAACAATCTCGCCGTTGGCTAGGCTGTAAGGCTCGGCATACCGTCTCAGCTTCAGACCGTCTTCAAAGACTCGAGTGGCGAAACCCGGTGTTTTCAAGGCTCGCTCTAGGTCGATGGGGATATGCCGTCCCCCCAAATTAGGGGAGGTCCACAAGGTTTCTCCCTGTGCGCTCACCAGGTCGACATAAACTTCAGGGGTAGAGGTTCGAACCAGGGGCTTGAATTCAAACCTGAGGGTGGTGACTTCCTCCAAAGTCTTCACCCCGGAAGAGGAGAGAATTCCCTCGATGTCCTTAGCCCGCCTCAGCAAACTTTGATCCACCTCGTACAGCAGAGCCCGCTTCATCAGGTCATGATGAAGGACTCCGAAGAGGGTCAAGGACGGGAGCAGAACCCCAAAAAGAATGAGAAGAAATCGCCCCTGGAGATTCCCAGGGGTGGGAAAGATCCCTAACCAACCAGTCGAATGCGATCGTCGGCTGAGAGTTTGTCCAACATGCTCCACTCTAGAATCACCTTTCCACCTTGCCGCTCGTACAGCTTATGGAAGTCTTGAATAGCTTCAAGACATGCATGATCTAGAAAGAGCAATTTGTCCAGATGTATTCTCACCTGTTGTTCCCGTTCGATGGAACCCAGAACCGAGGCAATCTTGGGCAAGGAGATGAAAGTGGCGGCACCGGCCAAGCGCACATCCACCTGACCGGAGGAATCGTGATCGACACTGATGTCCAGGTGAGCCAGGTTGGAAATGATCCTCAGCAGGGCGAGAATGATTCCGGCCACTACCCCGGTTAAGAGGTCGAAGGCCACGATGGAGGACAGAGTCACCAAATAGATGGCGAGTTCCCAGTTGGAGTATTTCTTAAGGTTCTTCATGGCCTTGACGTCCACCAGTCGGTAGCCGATATAGACCAGGATGGCCGCCAGGCAGGCGGTAGGAATCAAGCCGAGCATAGCGGGGAAGGCGAAGACCAGCACTCCCAGCCAGATGCCATGCAGAATAGCAGACTGCTTGGTTTCGGCTCCTGCTTTGATGTTGGCCGAGGAGCGCACGATCACTCCGGTCATGGGAAGAGCTCCGAGGAAGCCGCAACACATATTTCCGACTCCTTGAGCCTTGAGTTCCTGGTTATAGTCGCAGCGTTCCCCGTCGTGGAGGGCGTCCACCGCAGTAGCACACAGTAGAGTCTCCGCCGAAGCGATAAAGGCGATAGCCACGATAGAAAAGAGAATCGCCGGGGTGAAGGTATCAAAGATGCCCAAGCTCGGAAGCTCGACGAAGCTGGAAAAGTCTGTGGGAACCTGAACTTTTTGAATCTGAAGGCCCACCACTGCTGTCACCAGAGTGGCCACGATCACTGCCACCAGTGGGGCGGGAACCAGTTGCAGCTTATTCGGCCGGAACTTCTCCCAGAGTACAATGATCAACAAGGTCATGAGGCCGATGGCAGCAGCCTGGTGATGAAGAGCATCTTGGCTCACTTCGAAGTTGGAGTCGATGGTGATCAAGGAGACCAGGCCTTGAGGGATCGCGTTGAAGATACCTTCGGGCAAACCTTTCAAAATTGCTTCAGGGATGGTGAGCAGATTCATGAGCCCACTCTTTCTGGGAGCATCGTCCACCATGACGTGGAATTGGGATCCAAAGATAAGCACCCCAATGCCGGCCAACATGCCCTTGATGACCGCGGGAGAAACCGCTTGGAATGCTCGTCCGAATCCTGCTCGCCCTGCCAACCACTGGAGAAGCCCGGCTCCGAGCACCGCAGGTCCAAGCCACTCGAGCCCATAGGCCTGAACGAATTCGTAGACCAACACTGCTAAACCGGCAGCAGGGCCGCTGACCTGCAGAGGTGCGCCGGCCAGAAAGCCGGTGATGATACCACCGATGATGCCGCACACCAGCCCTCGAGCCGGAGGAACGCCTGAGGCGATCGCTATCCCCAAGCAGAGAGGGAGAGCTACTAGAAAAACTACGACTGAGGCGAGAAGGTCTCTTTGGTTGAGTCGACCGAGCATCGAAATCTTTGAACCTCCACAGAAATAAGGCAAGAACCCTTGGTCCGCGCCTCTACTAAACTAGTTTTCCGACATGAGGAAGAGATGAGTCAAGAATGAAGATTTTATGAAGAATGTCTGCTTGGGAGGTTCATCCCGGCAAGGATGTTTCAGTCGCCCCGGCGGTGTTTTGGCCGGCTGTCGGCAGAAGAAAAACCGTTTCCTCGGCCAAATCGAAATACAAGCGAACCGCGTCCTTCTTGAGGGCGAGCTCGAGCTGCCGACATCGGGTCTCCAAGGGGGTTTCATCGGGTTCGTTGCGTGTGACCAAATCCTCCAGGACTCCCTGCAGGGTATCTGATGTCAGCGCCTTCCAGTCGATCCACAAATGAGCTTTCGGCTCGGGTTCTTCCTGGGTGCTCACGTCTCTTCGCGCAATTTTCGGCTTTGGCGGTCCAGGGTAGCTCGCTCCTCATCGGTGAGAGATGCCATGCCTTCGAACCTTATCTTGTCCAAGATCCGATCCAGTTCAGTATCATTGGGCAACGAAGTTCCGGGTCTAGGATTCAATTTGCTGAGATGTTCCGAGCGAGGTTCTGACAACGGAGACCTAGGCAAGTCGGCCTGCCCTCCCTGATGAACTTGAAATCTGCTTTTTGCTTTCGATTTCTGCTGATCCTTCCACCAACTTGAAAGGCTTCTCCCTGGGTTGCTCGCGATGGGCTGAGGGTTATCCCAGCGAGTCACCCAGAGCCAGCCGAGAACAGGGAGGGCGATGGCGAATAGACCGGCCCAAGGGCCGGAGCCAAAGTAGAGCAAGAGCACCGCTGCTAAGGCCAAGTATCGGGCTTGCACCGGAATGACTAACATTAGGAGCACGGTGGCTCTAGGATTCAAGCCGGCCCAAATGACGAAGAGGGTACTCAGAGGTAGAGATAGTCCCCTTAGTGAGACCGAGGGATTGGGGTTTGAGGTCAGCACGGCCACCGACAGCCACTGAAAAGAAGCTGCGAGCAAGGTGACGGTGAGAAAAACCCGACCGAATTTGTGGCTACCCCAGGTTCCTTCCAGGGATTTCGCAACCCACCAAAAGACGAAGAGGGTGCAAGCAAGCCAGAGGAAGTGAAGGTCTGAAGCCAGGGGGTAGCTCAGCCACCTCCAAGCGGTCTCCACGCTCAACTCTCCAGACAAGATTTGTGTGGGCAAAGCGAAACCGAAGAACAGGCAAAGCCAGCAGACGAGGTTGCTCAGGAGCAGGCCGTGGGTCCAAGGTCGATCTTGGAACATCTGCTTGACTCTGGAGAGGGCGATCTCTTGGTTCATAATCTCTAAGAAACTCTCGATTTCTTCTAGGTTTCTGGCTGTCTGCCCGAAACGGTTGTCTTTGGCTACTCTTCTACCCTACTAGATTTCGCCTCCGTTAAGCAAGGCTACCAACTGGGCGGAGTCAAGTTTGACGTCCGTGTCCGTGCCTTCTAAGAGACTGCTAGCAAGATCACGCTTACTGTTATGCAACTCCACAATCTTTTCCTCGATAGTGCCTTTGGCCACCAATCGATAGACGGTCACCGGTCGAGTTTGTCCCATGCGGTAGGCGCGATCGCTGGCCTGGTCCTCAACAGCCGGGTTCCACCAGGGATCGTAGTGAATCACGTAGTCTGCTGCAGTCAGGTTCAGGCCCGTACCTCCCGCCTTCAATGAGATTAAGAAGAGATCTCCCTCGCCATTTTGGAAGTCGTTGACTCGTTTAGCCCTCTCTTTTTGGCTGGTGGAGCCGTCGAGGTACTGATAGGTCACGCCAAGCTGATCGAGTTCCTTGGCCAGGATCTTAAGCACATCCACGAACTGACTGAAAACCAGGGCTTTATGTCCGTTTTCCACCAATTCCCCGACCAGTTCCCGGAAGGCTTCAAGCTTGCTGGCTTCCACTCCGGAGTCCGGAACAACGAGGTCAGGATGGCAGCAGAGTCTGCGGAGCTTCATC
>JBJHCR010000282.1:5748-8581 GCA_050486105.1 Vulcanimicrobiota bacterium | reverse complement strand
CCGCTAGCCTTCCCTTCGTGTCGACCTCGAGGATTTCAGCCGCTCACCGCTAACAGTCGATAATGCGAAACTTTGCCCCAACTGCCTGGTATCTCGGATTGATTGTTCTCCTCCTAGGAGCCTGGACACCGGTTCTCGCACAATCCTCTCTAAGCCCAAATACGCTTCTTGATGGCCAGGTCACCGTATCGATTCCCCAAGGATATCGTCAACTTACGGTCTCGGAGACCGACGAGATGTTCGCCCATCAAAACTTGAAGCCTCAAGCCGTCTTTGTCACCGACACGGGTAAGTCCAAGCTGTCTTTTACCCTCACCGACTCTCAAGTGAGTCCTGAAGAACTCGAAGACCTCCGCACTTCGCTGGTAGACAGTCTCAGTCGCAGACTTGGCTTAGAGTGGATCACCAACGAGTCCGTATCCTTGGATGGGAAGACCTGGTTTCACCTCGTCTACTCACTGGAAAGCGATCATCTGATTGAGCAAGACGAGATGTGGGGGACCTCGCATCGAGGATACCTGCTCTTTATCGCCCTGTCTTATCCGATTGGCAAAAGCGAACTCCGCCGACAAGAGATGCAGCAAGTGATGGAGTCTCTTAGACTTGACCCTTAAGACGCTCGACTGTCGCAGGGTCAAGTTCACCAAATTCTAAAGTGCTCGCCCCCACAACGAACTTCCCATGTTCCCTCGTCGTCGGTTTGAACCATGGCCCTCGAGGACCCTCTCGCCAGACCTATCCGCCCTAAAGCCGAAACTTCTTCTCGGTCCGGAAACGATCGCTGTACTGACGAACCTCATCGGTGGAGAAGCGCACTTCCACACGGTAGTCCCCGGCGGCCTGATCTTCACCGGCGACCCAACTGTTTTTGTTGTGAAGTTCGGGCAACTCGACTTCCTTCTTCCGCCCACGTTCGTCGGTGGTGGTCTGATACCAGCGAATATCGAGCCCGTCGAGTTCCGGGGTCTTCACTTCTACCAAACGTCCTCCGTCTTGGCCGTTCTGAGCGGCAGGCAGCGGCTGAACCTCAACCGCGTCGACCAACTCTACCCGGCGCAGAAACTGGTGCCACATGTTCTCCTGGTCCACCGAGCAGAACTTGGTTTCCCGCATGTTCCGCATCAGGCACGACTCGTGGGTCGGTCGGTAACCCACGTGCTGACCGGCGTGGTTGAAGGTGGGAAATCCCCCCACTTTGTCCGGAGTGAAGTCGTAATCGGCCGGATAGGCATTGATGCGGACCGCAGCTACCACATTGTTGCCGTCGGTGATCTTTTCCTTGATGGTCAATTTGTGTCGTCCTGCCGGCAGTGAGGTGGCCTCTTTCAGACGAAAGAAGCTGCGGTCTTCGGTGAACACCCCTTCGTATTCTTGCGGCTCGCCGTTGATCAGGATCTCCACGTCCTGAGGTCCATCCCAACCTACGGAGGAGACGTCTATCCCCACTTGCATAGGTCCATTGGCGTCGCCCTCGGGCACTCGAAAGTCCATGCTGATGGGACCCTCCGCCAGGTTTTTCCAAGGGTAGCCGGTGGCCAGAGCCTTGGCCTGATGAACTTTTCCCTCGCCGTCGGTCCAATGTTCCCAGGGAAGCCGAGCGCTTCGACTGTGGTTGGCCCCGCTGTACACCTGACCGCCGTCATACTCTTCGCCCACATTGCCAAAGTTGTGCCCGAGTTCGTGACGCAAGACCATGGTGCCACTATTGTGGGAGCGAGTGGTGATGGCGTATCGACCACCCAAGCCTCCATAGAAATCATCGTTGGCCACCAGAATGGGATAGTCGGTGTCGGGAGCCAAGGCCAAGGCGCGTTCAATGGCACTGCGGTTTCCCGGCATCACCCCTCGTTTTGAGTTCGCAGGCGATCGATAAAGTCCCAAGGCGGTGTCTTTGCGGGTCTCGTCGGTCAGTCCTGACTCTTTGGATGGAACGAAAACCGCGTGGACATTGAACAGCGGCAAATAAGAAGCGAAAGTGTCTCCCACGAACATATCGTCGGTAAGGCGCTTGGCATCTTCGAAGAATCTCGTTTTCTCGGCCTCGGTATAGCCATCACCAACGATGGTGAGGTCGATTCGATTGCCCACCGGTCCTTGCTCCACGATGGTTCGCACCTCGGCTCCGGGCCAGCGTTCCATGGAATCCATCATCTCGGCTTGAACTTGCTTCTCCTTATGGGCCTCGGTGAGGGAAGATTCGGGAATCAAGGCCTCGGTGTACATCTCCGCAGTGGAAGGTTCGTGTTCAGCTAGGCCATAGGGCAAGGAGCGTAAAACCACTTGGTCTTTCTGAATGGACTGCTCGGTAGCCTTGACCGACAAGATCTCCTCACTGCCGTCGGGGTTCTTCAGGGTCTCAACCAGATAAGCTCGCTCCGGCTGACGCTGAGCCTGAGCTTGCTGGTTGGGACGTGCCTGAGGACTGGGGCTGTGGTGGTGACAACTGGTGGTACACATAGAGATCTCCTATGAGTCCAGTAAAACACGAGCCTGGAGCAAAGATTTAGCCGCAATGTTAACGGCTGCCACCTCGCTTCAATCTCCAGGGGTCCGGCGGAGTTCACGACTGTCTGGCAAGGGAAGACCTCTGAAGTTCCGAACATCTGACCCTATGTTGCCGGTGGGAACACTTCTCCAACGGAGATATCATATCCAAAGCCTGATCGCCCAGGGCGGCATGGGCAACGTGTACCTGGCCTTGCACACTCGGCTGAATAAGAAGGTTGCAGTCAAGGAGTTGCTCAGAGTCACCGAATCTTTAGAAAAGCAACGGCAGTTCGAAGAGCAATTTCACCGTGAAGCCCAACTTTTGGCCAACTTGGACCACCGCAAC
>JBJHCR010000282.1:0-5738 GCA_050486105.1 Vulcanimicrobiota bacterium | reverse complement strand
ACCGCAACCTGGCCTCGGTCACCGATTACTTCGAAGAGAGGGGACGGCACTATTTGGTGATGGAGTTCGTGGAAGGGCGAACCCTTTCCGAAGTGGTCAAATTGGCCCCCCGACCGATCGCCGAACGACGAATCCTCATTTGGGCCTTCGAACTCTTGGATGTCTTGGAGTACCTCCACGGACAGACTCCTCCGGTGATCATCCGGGATCTCAAACCCGACAACATCATGCTGAGTTCGGTGGACCGCCACCTCAGACTCATCGACTTCGGCATCGCAAAAAGATTGGATCCGGCCAAGGGCACCCAGCCCATCGTGAAAGGCATGGGCACCGAGGCCTACGCCCCTTTGGAGCAATATGGAGGGGCCACCACCGACGCGCGCAGCGACCTCTACTCCCTGGGTGGCACCCTGTATTTTCTGTTGTCTGGCCGAGAGCCCCCTGCGGCCTGGCGCCGAGGTAAGGACAAAAGCGCTCTACCAGACCTGCGGGAGATCAATCCCACGGTGAGTGAGCAAACCTGGAAGGTGGTCGTCTGGCTGATGGAACTGCATCCAGATCGCCGCCCTCGAGACGCCTCCACGGTGAGAAAAGCCTTGGAAGCATCCCACGCAGCGAACTGAGTGCTAGAGGAAACCTAGGGTGGGCAAAATCTGTTCAAAACTCTGATATACCTCTTTAAGGAGTGAACACCTTGAATAAGTCTCGAATTCTGATATTGCTCCTGTTGGGAATGATGTTCTGCTCGCTGATCGCCTGCACTCAGAACCTGCAAGCGTCGCCGGAGGTCTCCCCAGAACCGGGAGAAGTCGCCCAAGCGAGAGGAGTGCCGGATCCCTCACCCTTGACCATGGAAGAGCAGACCACCATCTCTTTGTTTGAAAGATTGAGCCCCTCGGTGGTTTACGTCACCAATATGGGAGTTCGAAGAGTTGGCTTCTCCATGGACGTCACCGCAATTCCTCAGGGCACCGGATCCGGATTCATTTGGGACAAAAAGGGCACCATCGTCACCAATTTCCATGTGGTCCAGGGAGCCCAAGATGTCCAGGTCACCCTGGCTGACGGGTCCGTTTGGCAGGCCAAGCCCGTGGGTTTTGAACCCGACAAAGACCTAGCTGTTATCACTATCGACGCCCCGGCCGACCTCCTAACTCCCATCCCAGTGGGGGAATCCCGGGATCTCAAGGTGGGCCAGAAGGTCCTGGCGATCGGAAACCCCTTCGGATTTGATTACACCCTGACCACCGGAATCATCAGTGGACTCGATCGGGAAATCCGCTCCTTAACCGGACGACCGATCCAAGGCGTGATCCAAACCGATGCCGCCATCAACCCAGGCAACTCCGGGGGGCCGCTCCTGGACTCGCGAGGACGATTGATCGGAGTGAATACCGCCATCTACAGTCCTTCAGGAGCCTATGCCGGCATTGGCTTTGCGGTGCCCGTGGACACTGTCAGTCGCATCGTACCTGAAATCTTGACCTACGGAAAATTCACCAAGCCCGGCCTAGGGATCGAGATAGCCAGCCCGCCCATCAATCGCCGCCTCAATATCACTGGAGTTCTGATTCTCGGCGTCCACCCCAACGGCCCAGCCCACCGAGCCGGTCTCCAACCCACTCGACGCGACCAACGCGGACGCCTGATTCTCGGAGACATCATCGTAGGCTTGGATGGGAAAAAACTCCGAGACGGAGAGGACTTATACCGAGCTCTAGATCAAAGAAAAGTGGGAGAGCGAGTCAAGCTAGAGGTTCTCAGAGACCAACAAACGATCCACGTGGAGACCGAGCTCGAGCGTTTGGAATAGGGTCCCGATATTTTCAGAGCAAGGTATCGACATCACTGCAACCGAAGGCGGGCAACCCGTGAGATTCACTGAACCCCGCCCAACATCACCGAAAAGTGAAGCCAAGCCGGTCCTGAAGTGGGCTGGGGGGAAAAGACGCCTGTTGGAGCAGTATGCTCCGTACTTTCAGCGGGCCTTTTCCTCCTACTACGAGCCTTTCATGGGGGGAGGCGCCGTCTACTTTTGGTTGCGCAGCCAAGCTCAGGTGAGACCGGTCAAGGCTGCCCTCACCGACATCAACCCGGAACTCATAAACTTTTATCAAGTGTTGCGCGATCGACCTGAAGCTCTCATCCGAAAGTTGGCCACGCATCAGAAGCGCCACTGCCAAGAATACTACTATTCGATTCGCGAGCAAGACAAAACCGAGCTCACTCCCCTCAGCCGGGCAGCTCGACTCTTGTACTTGAACCGCACTTGCTTCAATGGACTTTATCGGGAGAATTCCCAGGGGAAGTTCAACGTTCCCATGGGGCGATATAAAAACCCCCGGATCTTGGACCAAGAGGGGCTTCTGGCAGCCTCAGAGTCGCTGAAGGGGGCCCGAATAGAGGTGGCTCCTTACACTGCGGTAGAGCAACTTGCCCGCCCTGGAGACCTGGTTTATTTCGATCCTCCCTACCACCCACTCACCGAAACCTCAGATTTCACCTCCTACACCAAGCAAGGATTCACCGCCGAAGACCAAGAGAATTTGGCCAAACTCTATGCAAGATTGGTGGGCCAAGGCGTAAACGCGCTTCTGTCAAACTCTGACACGCCTTTGATTCGAAGCCTTTATCGAGAGTTTCAGCAGGTTCCAATTCAGGCGGCACGCTCGATCAACTCCAAAGGAGATGGGCGGCACAAGATCACGGAACTCCTCATTGTGCCGTGAGCCAGATCCACCAAGCCTGGGACCGAGTTCCCGTGGAAGGCTCCCTGTTTCATGTCAGCGCCGACGAGATCCGCACTTGGACTGGTCGCGAGCCTCGCTTGATGATGAAATTCGACCACTCCAACCAACTCCCAGGAAAGCTCCAAAATCCGAAGCGATTCGTTTTGCCACTACGCAATGGACACTATGCTATCGTCGAAGGTCTGGGTTATCACCGACCGGAAGGTTGTGGGGAACCTACGGAGCTACCGTATAGAACCCATTTCCCTCTCAAAACGACCGGAGCCGGCCTATCGGAAATGCAGCATCTCGATCTGGCCTTCAATTCCGGCTTGCTTAGCCATTTTCTCAAAGAACCGGTCCTCTATCCCACCATTCGAGGCCGCAAGCGATGTCCCAAGTTCAGCTTCTTCGCAGCCGGCCATCAACTCGAGGTAGAAGGAGTCCAGGTTGAGGTTGACGGCGGGTTTGAGGGTCGCCATTCGGTGACTGTCATAGAGGCAAAAATTGGCGAGTGCGAAGACTTTCATCTTCGTCAGCTGTACTACCCATTTCGCTTCTGGTGCCTCCATACTCGCAAGAAGGTTCGCCCGGTGTTCTTCACCTACGAGCCCCACACGGAAATCTATCGCCTTCGAGAGTATCTATTCGACCCTTTGGAGCAATATCGCTCTCCTCACCTGGTTCAAGCCAGAGCCTACCGTTTGGTTCAGCATAGTCGCTCCCTCTTAGCCGATTTTTCAGTACCGAAGACAGCACCTGTTCCTCAAGCCGACCGACTTGATAAAATCGCAGTGATCCCATTTCTGGTGGCTGAAGGACTGTACACCCCTGCGGCTCTGTCCGAACAATTGGAGTTCACAGAGCGGCAAGGACGCTATTATCTCGATGCAACCCGAGCCTTGGGACTGATCGACGCCCAAGGAGGACTAACGAACCTTGGAGAGAGCTATGTTTCCTCAGATCCGGAAACGCGATCTCTTTTGCTTTGTCGAGCGGTCCTGAATCTGCCCCTGGTACAACAATTGCTCAGCACCATCATTTTGGACCCAGATAACCAAATGACGAGAGCACAGTTCCATGAATTTGTTGCCAAGTCCACGGGACTAGCTCCGCACACCGCTCGTCGCAGGGCTGGAACCCTGTGGAGTTGGATACAGCATTTAACCCGTTATAGCCCCTTGATCCATATCGAAAGGGACCGGCTTCTCCTGGACCGATCAAGGAAGGCCCCAAGAAGGCAAAGTGCTCAGCAACTCTGCCTGTTCAGTCACGAAGATCATAGTCCCTAGGTCCTAATCGTTAAACATTGCAATTATGAGAAAGGAAGCAGGCACGAAAAGGCAAAGTCTCCTGGAGTGGAATCTTTTCTTGACTACGCCCCCTTCCCACTCGTGGTGGAGAACCAAGAGGGCATCGTGCTATGGAGTAACCGCATTGCTCGAACGGTACTCGGCCGAATCACCCAGCAGTGGAAGTCGGAAAACCTACACAGTCGCCCCGAAGGCGACCTAGTAGTGGTCGATGGCCACAAATACACCATAAAACGTCAAGCTCTCGCTTACGAGGGGGAATCAGCCCTCCTGTACTGGTTTATTCCGGTCTTCTCCACCGTAGAACAGGAGCGCGATCCCCTCACCGGATTGCCATCCTTTGGCTCTTTTTTGCGTACCCTCGAAAAGCGCTGGCTGGAAGCTCAGGCTAACGACTTCGCCCTAGCCATACTCACCTTGGATATCGCCAGATTCGGTATTCTCAATGAGGTGCTCGGAACGCAACCTTGCGATGATTTGCTTTGCCAGTTAGCCAAGAGGATCGCCAAGTTGCTGGATTCCGACTGTCTGTTCGCCAGGGTGAACGGGGACCAATTCGTGATCTGCACCGCTGGTTCCACCGAAGTCAGCGAACTCCATCCGAACTCCATCTACGCTAAGGGCGAAGCCCTCATTCATCGCATGGTCAATGACCTCGAGAAGCCTTTCGAAGCCCAAGGGCGCTCCATCAACCTCCGCATCTCGGTGGGAATGAGTACCAGCGCACTCTGCGAAAGCCCATCAGATCTCTTAGCCGCCTCGCATCGAGCTCTATTGGGCGCGAAGAACTCCCCAGATAGCGACTGGAGCGTCTTCAATCGAGACATGTTGAAGGCCCAAGCCCGCCTCAAAGCTCTGGCAACAGAGCTTGAAGATGCTCTAAAGAGCGAAGCTCTCAAACTTCTCTATCAGCCCTTTGTGGACCTCAAGAACGGTAAGGTGGTGGGGTTAGAAGCCCTGCTCCGCTGGGACCATCCGGTACACGGAACCCTCCTTCCCCACGAGTTCCTCGACGCCGCCGAGGTCAGCAACCAGATGTATGCTATCGGGCAGTGGGTGATCGAAAGAGTGGTGGTCACAGCCCAGAAGTATCCGGGTCTGAAGTTTGCCATCAACCTGTCCACCCAGCAACTGCTTGATCCAAAGTTTCTCCCAGTGCTCAAGGGCGCCCTCGAGCAGAGCGGAGTCAAGCCTGAGGCCATAGTCATCGAGATCCTGCAGAGTTCGAGTTCCACCACTCTGGAAAGCGTGAAGAGAGTCCTCACCTACGTTTCCGACGCCGGCGTCGGACTAGCTTTAGACGATGCCGATTTCGATTCTCGAGCTCTAGCTCTTCTCAGTCCTCTCAGTCTGATTTACGTAAAGATTGATCGAGAGATCGTAGCCAACACCCACCGAGAAGAAACACGTACCTTTTGCCGAGCTATTCTCGCCCTGGCCAAGGCTCTAGGGAAAAAGAGCTTGGCGGTGGGAATCGAAACTCTGGAGCAGACCCGTTTTCTGAAGCAGCACGGTTGCGATTGGGGGCAGGGGCATCACTTTGCCCATCCCTCCTCCACCGACGAGATCGATGGATGGGTCAACAAGACCTTTCTGGTCTAAAGTTTCGCTCTTAGCTAGTGCTCTGTCAAACCTAAGAATTGGGGTTGGGCCGGAGATCCATCAATTCTGATTTCATCAATTCTCGGTTACGTAC
>JBJHCR010000281.1:0-8652 GCA_050486105.1 Vulcanimicrobiota bacterium | reverse complement strand
GGCCCGTAGTAACCGATGTTGTTGCCACTGCTCACCAGCCCCCCGCCGGCGTAGGCTCGTTTAACGATCCGTGCTAGGATAGGGTAGAAGGTCAGCAGTTCCGCTGGCTGAAAAAGGATATGGTCGTTGTCGGCGGCGTTGCCCATAGGGACGGTCATCTGGATCTGCCAGGCCAGCATGCCATGGATTTGGAGGACTTGATAAAGTTCTGGCAATTCTACCGCTGAAAGCCGGTTCAATTGGGTGTTGCAACCAACTAGGATACCAGAGTCGCGCAGATGAGCCATGGTCTCCAGGCAATACTGGAACGATTTCTCTCTCCCTCGGAGGCCGTTGTGGGTTTTCTCTAAGCCGTCCACCGAAACCGAAACCGCCTTGATCCCAGCCTTTTGCATGCGCTTGGCGACCTCCGCCGAAATGCCGTATCCACCGGTCGTCATGGTGCAGACCATGCCATGGCGGGTGATAGCTTCAGCGAGTTCCAGCCAATCCTTCCTGAGGAAGGCCTCTCCCCCGATGAGGCTCACTTCGCGAATTCCGACATCCGCCAACTGACGGACTAGGTCCAAAGCCTCTTCGGTGGAAAGCTCGTCCTCACGGGCGTCACCGGCTCTCGAGCCACAGTGACTGCAAGCCAGATTGCATTTAAGAGTGATTTCCCATACGGCGTTTGTGTGGGTGCGTCTCTTGAGTTTCGGGCTGGGCATCAGCCTGCGAAGGCAACTCCGTACAGAGCTTGTACGGGAGGTCCTCCTCCACCTGGACCGATCGACACCCCGTAAAGAGCCGCAATAGGAGGCTCAGTGGGCTGCCAGGGGCCAGGGCCGATGGCGACCCCGTACAGGGCAGCGATGGGTGGTTCGATTGGGCGCCAAGGACCGGGATTGGGGCCGATGGATACTCCGTACAAGGCAGCGATCGGGGGTTCATTGGGAGGAATGTACGGATTGGGAAACGGCTGTGGTTGGGGTTGAGGGTAAGGATTTCCAATTTGGCCCCAACCGCCAAAAAGTTGGTTCATCACCCCCATAAGGGTCTGAAAGAACTTCATGAACCCATAAGGGTTGGTGGACGTGGGGCCAAAAGGTCCAGGCTGCTGGTACCCAGGATTGACTCCAGGTCTAGGGTACGAAGGCCCAGTCGTGTAGGGTTGCTGCGGGCCGTATCCGCCGCCAATGTGATTAGGGGTCATTCGTCATTCCTCCGCACTTATGGTCCCACCAAGGACCAATTTGTCAACCTTAGATCGTCAAATCTGTCCGCAAATTTAGTTTGCCACACCAATGTTGCTTTGGTGTTGCCAGAATCTACCTTCTATGGAAAACTCTGGATTTTGGGTTCTCTCTGAGCTTCCTGAAATCCTGGACTTCTCGGCGGAGCAGGACCTTGCCCACCGACTCTGGTCCAAAAATTCACCATGGCATTCCAGGCCTTTTCCTGAGCATCGAGGGCCCTCTTGGTGGCTTCAAGATCTCTTTGTCGGCTCTCTGCAGTTTTCCACCAGGTTCTCGGAAGCGGCTTGTCCTCGTCTTTGTGATGTTCAACTCGCATGGTCTAAAGAAATAGGTCTTTCTTGAACGGTGTGACCGACAGGCCTCGGGCGGTCCTCTCCAGGAGTTTCTGACTGCTGAGAAAGGCCAGGACTTCTCGGGTTTCAGGGGGAGAGATGCCTTGTTCGGACAGGCTGTTCTCCAGTTCGTCTTGAGGAACGGCTCCATTGGAAAGGAGGCAGTGGATGATCCCAGCACCGATAACGGAGCGATCGTCTTGCTTGGTCAATACTTCCCCTTTGCGCAGGTGCTCAAGAGTGACGTAAACGTTAGTGAAGAGGAACTGCACCACGAACATCAGACACCCTGCCGCCACCATCTCTTCTCCGGTGCGGGAGCGACGGCTTCCAAAAGCACTGTGGTGGCGCTCGTGCATAACTGCGGCCCCCTGATTCGCCAACTCCGTACCCACGAAGCTGGTGTTGTCTCGGAGCAGATAGCCCACAAAATAAGCCAAGACAACGGTCACCACCGGCGCTGCCAAATAGGCTATAGGAGAGACATCCAATTCGGTTTCGAAAACTACTAATGCGAAAAGCCCCAGTCCCATCAATCCACTAAAAAAAACAGAAAGGATCAAGCCGGCCAACACACCCGTTGCGGCTCCGGGATGAAGCTCGGGAAATTCCCGCTCTAGAGTCTCTTTGATCATCTGGGTCGTGGGTAAGGCCATGCTTTAGACTATAGGAAAAAAACCAATTCTCAGCAAGTCGGAAAGTGTCGCTGAGACCGCATGAATGTGCTCTCAGGAGTCTGAGTAGTCTCGGAACTCGAATCTGCAGCCCTTGGATTGTTCAGAACAGAGGGACGGAAAAATGTGTACCATCACGTACGCAGACGGCCAATTTGTTGCGCTAGGTGGACAGGGACAAGCTCGAAGAATTGTAGATTCCCCTCTAGGAGGCTGCTGATTTAAACGGGGACGTAACGTCTTTCGCTTGCGGACCGCAAGCGAAGCGTTCACCGAAGGTGCCCGAGACGAAGGACAACACCCACCTTCGGCGGGTGCTCGTCAGGCGGATGGCCCTTCGGGAACGCCTGCGGCTTTCAAACGATTTCGCATGGACCGGGAACCTGCGTAGCGGGTGGCCCCACGAAGTGGGTGATGAACGAGTCTCGCGACACGCCCTAATTCAGCAGCCTCCTAGGAGCCCGGCCCTAAGAAGAGCGCTTCAGTCGTCCAGGCCTGAACGCTTCAGAAATCGCCACTCCAATTCCTTGAGTTCGGTGATAGTCAAGCCCAGGCCTCGGCCAAATTTGTAGGCTTCAAGTCTGGCCTCGTTGCTTGGTGGGCCTTCGGCGTAGACCTTGGCGAACTGTTCGTCCACACAGAACGCTTGAGCGGTGCGCTTGAGTTCCCATTGCTTGAGGATTCCCAGTCCCAATTGCTCACAGATCAAAGACAACAACTCTTCTTCGGTGCTTGAGAGTTGGCCGTCGATATAGGCCACGGCATAGCCGAGGCAAACCACCGCCGAAGCTAGGGTTCGACTTTCTAGTTTGCGAAGTTCGGTAGTGCTGGGAAGGGATTCTCGCTCGCTCGAGGAGCGGAAGTCACCCAGCAGCATCTCCAATAGCTGGTATTCCGAGGGGTACACCACTCCGTCGGCCTGGGCTACGCAGCGCAAGACCTTTTGCAGGGTGGCGCGTTGCTCGGGGGCGATACCTTCGAGTTGCTCAGAGTATTCGATAAACTCGAGCACAAAATCGTTGGCCTCCCAATGGGTCCAGCGCGTCCCATCCCACAAGAAGTCTCGACTCACCGATTCGAAGGCGTCGCAAGCGGCTTCTTCGATCTCACTCACCGTATAGGCCGCTGTAGGGCCAAGGGACGTCGGTCTTTTCACACTTTCGGGGGCCAAGGCGTTTTGGAGAATTCCTTGGAGTCGCGGGGAAGACCGAGTGACGGCTCGCTGGGAGGTACTCAAGGGGGCCCTGGGGTTCACTTTGGCGGTCACTTCGAAGTCGGTGACCGGACAGCGGAAAAGAAAAATCAGCACTTCTCCGTGTTGGTCTACGTTGACGATCAGCGGCTCGATATTCTCGATGTAAAATCTTTCGTCATCGGGGTGTTCTAGCGGAGTCATCATGTTCTGAGCAGTTTTCTGTAAAAAGAGACGACCTCCCGCGTATTGACTTTTCGTCGCAGCAGAGAGGTCGTCGTAAGTTCAAAGCCCCGAAGGCTGAGTTACTCGGCAGTTCCCACCGTTTCGTAGGTGGCGTCCTCAATGGGTGGATCGGCCTGAGGGATGGTGTCCTCGATAGAGGGAGCTTCCTGGCGCAGCGGGGCCTTCTCGGCTTCCTCTGCCCGGGCTGCGCGCTCTCGGACGAACTCCGCACCACTCTTGTCTCGATATTCGACTGGGATGAACTTTCCTTGCTTCTCTGCGACTTCGCGGAGCCAGGTGCTACCGCCGATCCGGACCCAGTCTCGACCTTCGAGGGGGGCGCTGGATCCGCGGCATTTCGATTCCTTTGGTTTCTTAGCTGAACCTTTGGCCACGATGATTCCTCACTTTCACTTCGGTCGGTCCCAGGGCCCTGGAAACTGTCTGGGCAGGAACTCGACGCCCTAGAATACAAAAAGCCGACTCCGGGCGCAACCCCGGATTGGAATTGAAAGCGAGGATATGGCGATGACGAGTAAGGTACAGGGACGAATTCGTGAGGCTGCGGATTATCTCAAAGATAAAGTCCAACGGAAACCAGACATCGCTCTGATTCTGGGTTCTGGGCTCGGAGAGTTGGCCGATGAGGCCAACGACGCCCAAGTCGTTCCGTACTCCGAAATACCCGGATTTCCCCAAACCACGGCGCCCGGACACAAAGGGAACCTCGTCTTCGGAGAACTCGGTGGTCGTTCGGTGGTTCTGATGCAGGGCCGCTTCCATACCTATGAAGGTTATACTCAGGCGGAGTGCACCATCCCCGTGGCAGTGTTCCACGAGCTAGGGGTTGAATCCCTAATCGTCACCGCCGCCACCGGGGGACTCAATTATCACCACAAATCAGGGGACTTGATGCTGATCAGCGATCACATCAATTTCACCGGGACCAATCCCCTGGTGGGGCCGAACGACCCCGCTATAGGACCACGATTTCCGGTCATGTTCGATGCCTACGATCCGGCCTATCGCGACCTCATCAAAAAGGTCGCCATGCAGGAGCAGATCCCGTTGCACGAGGGCGTCTATTGCTCCATCAATGGCCCGGTCTTCTTCACCAAGTCTGAACTGCGAATGTTGATGAAACTGGGAGCAGACAGCATTGGAATGTCCACCGTTCCCGAAGTCATCATCGCCAGACATCGAGACATGCGGGTGGCAGGAATTGCCGTGATCAGCGATATCGCTATTCCGGATTCAGGGCATCATGCCGATGAGGCCGAAGTTTTGGCCACCGCCCGCAAGACCGGTCCCATGTTTCGGCGGCTGTTGGTCAAGACTTTGGAAGCCATGACTGAATAGAGGTCGGAAGATGTTTTGTTGAATAAGGCAAAACCTTGCTGGACTTTGCTGGTTCAGCAGCGTATCAGGACTTGATTTCTAGACTCAAACTTTGTTTGGGGAAGGTCTTTGCGGCAGGACGCCTCCCTGACTAAACAGTCCTGAAAAGGAGGTCGCCATGAATGTCATCAAAATGGCTCAGGCCATCGTTCGGTTCCGTCTCTTGCGTTCCCTAGGGAGCTTTGAGATGGGGCACGAGGACAATCTTTTTTACTTTCACATGGAGTCCAACGGTAAGGACCGACGAGAAAAGCTGGCCAATGGAGTACCTACCGAAGTAGAAAATCTCACTATTCGAGATCTTGTCCAGGGCTACGATTCGGAGATCGGTCAGTTATGCTGGGAGCACTTTAACGACGACCAGCCTCCATCCTGACTCAAGAAAGCCGACCGGCACCTGGTTGGACAGACACCCACAAAAGAGCGACCTCAACCTTCGGGAAGGGGTCGCTTTTGTCTAGCGGAGCCAGTAGACCAAGCCGCCCAACAGCCCGCTAACCCCGAGGGTAGGAAAGAGCCCGACATGAAACCGAAGCATGGCCACCATCGCAGCAATCGTGATGACAAGTGCGGCGGGATCCAGGGTGGCCCAGACCGGCACACTAAGATGGATGGGGCCGTAGCTCAGCTCGTCGACGGTTTGGAAGAGAGTGTGTATGGAGAACCAAACCGCCAAGTTCATGATGACTCCGACCACCGCCGCGGTGATGGCCGACAAGGCCGTAGTCAGACCTTTGTGCCCACGGAGGTACTCGATGTAAGGGGCGCCAGTCAGGATCCAAAGGAAGCAAGGGCAGTAAGTTACCCACACCGTTATCAGCGAGCCAAAGAAGCCCGCCAGCAGCGGATGCCAACCGCCAGGATCCCGGTAGGCGCCCATGAAGCCCACGAACTGAACGACCTGAATCAGCGGACCGGGCGTGGTCTCCGCCATGCCGATTCCGTCTAGCATCTCGCCAGGCCTGAGCCAGCCATACACCTCAACGGCCTGCTGAGCGATGTAGGCCAGCACCGCATAGGCGCCACCAAAAGTTACCGTCGCCGCCTTGCTAAAAAAGACCCCCTCCGCCACCAGCACATGTCCTTTGCCCAAGAAAAAGGCGAGAAGCCCCACCGGGATCCACCAGAGTGCGAGCCAGGTTACGATCATCACCATCGCTCGCGAAAACGGCGGCCGAATGGGTGGGTCTTCGGCCTCCACCTGATGACCTTTGATAACGTAGAACGTTTCCAGCCGGATTTTGCCACCGAAGTAGCCGATCAGGCCTGCAGCCAGGATAATGAGTGGAAAGGAGACCCGGAAAAAAAAGATGGCTACGAAGGACAGCACGCTTAGCGCGATCATGACACGATTCTTCAGCGCCCGCTTGCCGATTCGAGTCACCGCCTCCAAAACAATGGCCAACACCGCGGCCTTGATTCCGAAAAAGAGCGCCTGCACCAGATGAGTGTCGTAATAGGCAGCGTAAATGAGACTGAGCGCCAGGATAGACAGAAAGCCCGGCAGGATGAAAAGCAGTCCGGCAATCAGGCCGCCCCGCGTGCGGTGCAGCAACCAACCCAGGTAGGTGGCAAGCTGCTGTGCCTCCGGACCGGGCAACAGCATGCAATAGTTGAGCGCGTGCAAAAAGCTGCTTTCGCGGACCCAACGATGTTTCTCCACCAGCAGGCGATGCATGACCGAGATTTGTCCTGCCGGCCCTCCGAAGCTGTAGATGGCAACCTCTACCCATACTCGAGTTGCCTGGGCAAGAGTGGGGGCCGGTGCGAGGCCTTCCTCCCGGGCCATCTGCTCTGAGTCGGGCGTCGGGTTGTCTTGACGAGTCATTCCTAGTCGTTTAGACTCACTTACGTGTAACACCTGTTACATATTGTCATGGAAACCAAATTGCCGAAAGACTGGATCCTTCTGATCTACAAGATCCCCAGCCGGCCCAGCCGCTTGCGCCTTCAGATCTGGCGAAAGCTGCAGCGGTTAGGTGCGCTCTATTTGCAGGACGCAGTCTGCCTTCTCCCGGCCCGCCCGGAGTTGGATGAAAACATGCATTACATCGCGATGGCTATCGAAGAGATGGGTGGCACCTACCACCTTTTCCGTAGCCAAACGACCTTGCCCCAAGGAGAACCCCGCCTGATCGAAGCGTTTCGCAAGCTGGCCGACGTGAGACTCGCCTCCCTCCAAGCTCGATTGGAGGAGCTTAAGGGGAACCTTTCACCCGAGACCATGGAAAAGGCTGAGACCGAGCTGAAAAACGTCCGCATTGCTTATCTCCGTTCACGAAGGCTATCCTACTTCGGCAGCTCACTCGAACCCGTGCTGGAGGAGCAACTCAAGGAGATCCGCCACGCGCTTGACGAGCAATATCCCGACTCCGTCCACTGGGACATCTAACACAGGAGAGCAAATGCGTTACTGCACTCGTGCCAACATTCACGTCGACCGGATCGCCTCGGCCTGGCTAATACGGCGTTTCCTCGACCCGGAGGCGGAGTTTGTATTCTTAAGTGAACCCGCCTCACCCCCGGAGGACGCCATCCCGTTCGACATGTTCGGGGTCGAGTGGGGCCATAGGGGAAACAACTGTACCTTCGAGACGATACTTGAGATCCACGGGTTGGAAGACCAGACTCTGCGAGAGATCGCTCACATTATTCATGGCGCCGACATCGTGGGTGAGGAGGACGAAACCCTGGAGAGCGCCGGCGTGGATCTCGTCTTCCGAGGTCTGCGTCTGGTCTCGGCCGGTGATGACGAGGCTCTCGAAAGAGGTTGTGTGGTGATGGATGGTCTGTACGCGGCGCTGTCCCCACAGGCCTCAACAGGGCCGCCGACGGTTTGATGAGGCTCATCAAACTAGAGTGCCCAAATTCGCTGTGCTGTCACTTCCAGGCCCTTTCATCGTGAAGGGACTCAGAGTTTCGGACCTGGTGGTGCGTCGTGGAGAGACCGAGATCGTGCGGGGCGTAAGTTTTCATCTGTCCCCCGGAGAACGCGTGGCTCTGATGGGCCCTTCCGGGGCCGGCAAGACCACTCTGCTGCGCGCCCTAGCCGGTTTGGAGCCGGATTGGAATGGCGAGCTACGCTGGGAGGGACGATCTTTGGCCGAGATTGGACCGCGACAATGGCGGCGTTCCCTGGTGCTTCTGGCCCAACGGGCCGCCATGTTTCCCGGGTCGGTGAGCGAAAATGTGAGTTTTGCTGCGCTCTATCATGGAATCGAAAGCGATGGCGCGGCCCTGCTGCGAGCCGTGGACCTGATTGAAGCCGCCGAGAGATCGGCCGATGACCTCTCTGAAGGGGAGAGACAGCGCCTGGCTTTGGCTCGGGCTCTGGCGATTCGTCCAGCCTTTCTGCTGCTGGACGAGCCGACCTCGTCACTGGACGCGGCTCGAGTGGAGATGGTGGAGGTGTTGCTGGAGAAATCTGAGGCTGGACTGATTCTGGTCACTCATGACGAGACCCAGGCTGATCGTCTGACCAGCCGGCGAATCTCGATGAAGCAAGGGAGGATGTCATGATGGAAGCCCTCGAGGCCGTCGACCCTTGGCGCCTGGCCTTCTTGTTTCTTTATCTCGGCGCTGCTTTTCTGCTCATG